>JANLTJ010000120.1:0-19600 GCA_031362885.1 Betaproteobacteria bacterium | reverse complement strand
TGGTCAAGGGCGGAGGCGGGAAAAATGCACGATCTGATCATCGACAACGCAACCATTTACGACGGCCTCGGCAGCGCGCCGAAGCGTGGCAGTGTCGCGGTGGCGAACGGGCGCATTGCCGAAGTCGGCAAGGTGACGGGCGAAGCGCGCGAGCGCATCAATGCCGAGGGCCTGGCGCTGATGCCCGGCATCATCGACACCCACACCCACTACGATGCGCAGATCACCTGGGACCCGTTCGCCAGTCCCTCGCCCGCGCTCGGCGTCACCACCATCGTCATGGGCAACTGCGGCTTCACCATCGCGCCGTGCCGCCCGCCGGATCGCGACCTGACCATGCGCAATCTCACCCACGTCGAAGGCATGTCGCTCGACGCACTGAGCGCCGGCATCGACTGGGGCTTTGAGTCCTTCCCGGATTACGTCGGCATGCTGGAAAAGAAAGGCGTCGGGCCGAACGTCGCCTGCTTCGTGGGCCACTCCAGCGTGCGCACTTTCGTGCTGCGTGGCGATGCGGCAAAGCGCGCCGCGACGGCGGACGAAGTTGCGCAAATGCGCCGTATCGTGATCGAGGCCATGGAGGCTGGCGCCTGCGGCTTTTCCACGACACGTTCGTACCAGCACAACGGCGAGGCCGGCATCCCGATGCCCTCGCGCTTGGCCGACGAGCAGGAAATGCTCGCGCTGTCCGGAGCGCTGCGCGAAGGCGGAAAAGGCCTGTTGATGATGACCAAGGCCTCGGATACGCCGATTCCCTGGATCGAATCCCTGGCCGCCGCGGCGGACCGGCCTTACCTCGTCGCCGCGCTGCTGCACTCCAATCTCACGCCTGAAGCGTCGTTCGAGGACCTGGAACATATCGCCGGGGCGCGCAGCCGCGGCCAGCGCCTGGTCGGCGCGGTTTCCGCATGCCCGCTCAATTTCGAGTTCACGCTGCACGAGCCCTACGTGTTCGAAGGTCTGGCCGCATGGCAGCCGCTGATGAAAATGGACGAGCCGCAGGTCAAGAAAACGCTGGCCGACAAGGCCTTCCGCCAACGCCTCAAACAAGAACTCACGGTGCGCTCGAAACGCATGTTCACCAGCGAATGGGACAAGGCTTATGTCGCGCTGGTGGCCGATCCGGCGCACGCGGCATGGGAAGGTCAATCGATAGAAGCGCTGGCGAAAAAACAAAACACGCATGCGGTGGATTTCATGCTCGACCTCGCGCTCGCCGAAAACCTCGACACCTTGTTCACCGCCACGCTGCTCAACTCCGATGAAGACGCCGTGGGCAAAATGATCCACGACCCGAACGCGCTCGTGTCACTGTCCGACGCCGGCGCGCACCTGACTTTCCTGTGTGACGCGGGATTCGGCCTGCATTTTCTCGGCCACTGGGTCAGAGAGCGCAAGCTCATGCCGCTCGAACATGCCGTGAAAAAACTCACTTCCGAACCGGCGGCGTTGTTCGGTATCCGCGAACGCGCCGCCATCAAAACCGGCAACTGGGCCGATTTGTTGCTGTTCGATCCGCTTACCGTCGGACGCGCCCCGTCCCGGCGCGTTCACGACTTGCCCGCCGGCGCTTCGCGCATTCACACCCCGAGCATCGGCGTGCATGGCGTATGGGTGAATGGCAAGCGCATCGCCGACGGGAACGGCCTCGTCAAAAACGCACCGAAAGCGGGGAAGGTGTTGCGGGAGTTTGCGGCGTAGCAGGGCCTTACCCTTAAACGCAACGCCTGCGGTCGTCTGTGTTTCCATCGGGTTTGCCGACGATAGGTCAGTGAAGATAACCGCGAAGGGAGAAAATATGGGCAAATTTATTTTATTTGTCATTGTGTTGGTTAGTTTTTCTGCTGCGCCGCCCGGATTTTCAGGGTAAGAGGGGTCAATTCAGTTCCTCAATTCCGGGAAAGTCCTTCCGACGACCCTTCCTTTTTCGGAGGCGGTTCTGGTCGGGAACGTGGTCTATTTTTCCGGACAAGTCGGGATCCTTCCTGGTGGAATGAAACTCGCTCCTGGCGGCATCGAGGGGGAAGCACGACAGGCGATGGAGAATATCAAGACATCCCTTGAAGCTCACGAATATGGCATGAACGATATCGTGAAATGCAACGTCATGCTTGCGAACATAACCGCGTGGGGTGCGTTCAACGCGGTCTACAAGCTGTACTTCTCCGGGCGTTATCCCGCGCGCAGCGCGTTCGGAGTGAACGGCCTTGCTCTTGGGGCGCGAGTGGAGATCGAAAGTATTGCCACGACAGGCGTTGATCGGCGGTAATACCCTTCAGGCCTTGACTATGGCGCAATCAGGCGCGGCATCCGCGCAGCGCTAATATTGCTGAGCGCGAATGCGGACGCGGCACTTCAATTGGCGGAATCGGCGCATGGAAAACGCACCCTTGCCAGCAGGCCGGTGGTATTTTCGACAGTGTGCAATGTGACGTCTGCGCCGTGGCGTAATGCGACGCTTTTCACGATCGCGAGTCCAACCCCGCTGCCGGCGTCACTCGATACCGCGCGGCGATAAAAGCGGTCGAATACGCGTTCGCGTTCCGACTCGGGAATTCCCGGCCCGGTGTCACTGACTTCCAGCAGCGTTCCCCGGTCGTCGTCGGTGACGGAAACATCGATTTTTCCATGTTCGGGCGTGTGGCGTATGGCGTTATTTACCAGATTGCCGATCAATGCCCGAAGGCCTTCGATATCGCCGAGAATCCGGCCCGGGTCGTCCCGCGTAAGGCCCAGGTCGATGTTTTTGGCCCGTGCAATCGGGGCCTGTTCGATGATTACATCCCGCGCAATCGACAAGATATCCACCAATTCCGACTTGTGCGCGGCTGCGCCGAGTTCGTTGCGCGCCAGTGTCAACAATTGACTGACCAAGCGGGTGCACCGAGCGAGCCCGGACCGCATCAACTCGAATGCGGCATGACGCTCTTCCGGATCGCGAGCGCGTTCGGCGAGTTGTACTTGCAACAGCAACGCGGTGAGTGGGGTTCGCAATTCATGCGCAGCATCAGCGGTGAAGGCCCGCTGGGTTTCGATGGCGCGCGCGAGTCTGCGCAGCAGGTTATTGAGTTCATCGACCATGGGCTGGAGTTCCTCTGGCAGCAGCGTGCCGACGAACGGGGCAAGTGAGGTGTGATCGCGGCTCTTGAGGTCTCTTGCCAGGGCGTCGATGGGTGACATGCCGCGGGTTACGATGATCCAGATCAGCAGCGCCATGACCGGCAGCAAAGCAAGGAAGGGCATGACGGTCCTCAGCGCCAGACGGGCGGCTCGGTTCTGCCGCACCGCCACCGGCTGCGCGATCTGGATATGCAATTCCTCCTCGGAGAGCAGAAACACACGCCAGGATTTGCCGTTGTGGAACACCGTGGCGAACCCGGGCCGTGCTTGTTGCGGGAGACTGGTTTGGACGTGGGAGGTGTAGAGCTTGGTCCGCTCAGCGTCCCAGATCTGGATCACAAAATCGTATTCAGCCTCTTCTTCCAGGGTGCCGAGAATATCTTTGTCCTCGAACGGTTGATCCCATAGCGTGATCGCGATTTGCTTGAGATGATGGTCGAAGATTTGATTGGCTTCTTCGTGGGCGGTCAGATAGACCAGTATCGCCGCAGACAGGCCGGCCGTGACCAAAACAAGCAGCAACCAGAGCAGCAGGCGTCTGCGGATCGAGTTCATTCAGGCTGCGCGAGGCAATACCCGACACCGCGCAGATTGCGTATCCAGTCGCTGCCGAGCTTCTTGCGCAGATTGTGGATGTGAACTTCGACTGCGTTGCTTTCGACTTCTTCACCCCAGCCGTAAAGCCGCTGCTCGATTTGAACGCGGGAAAGGACGGCTCCGGGCCGCTCGGCCAAGGCATGCAACAGCGCAAATTCACGCTGGGATAACGCCAGTTCGTGTCCGCCCTTTGTTACCCGATGCGTGGCAGGATCGAGCACCAGATCGCCCCGCGTCAACAACGGTTCGGCGCGGCCGCTGCCGCGGCGCTGAAGCGCCCGGATGCGGGCCGCCAGTTCATCCAGGTCGAAGGGTTTGGTGACGTAATCGTCGGCTCCGGCGTCGAGGCCCGCAATACGATCTTCGATGGCGTCGCACGCGGAGAGGATCAGTACCGGGGCCGTGTTGCCCTTCTGGCGCAGGGTCATAAGAACCCCCAGTCCGGATTTCCGCGGTAACCCAAGATCAAGTAATACCAGTTCGTAGGTCTCGCTCGACAGCGCGTGGTCCGCGGCCTTGCCGTCGCGAACCCAGTCCACGGTATGGCCCTCCTGGCGCAGGCCAAGCCGCAGGCTCTCGCCGATCATGGCATCGTCTTCTACCAGGAGCAGGCGCAAAAGGGGCGGAAATCGGAATGCAATGAGTTCATAGACCGGTCATTTTGCACGGCGGCGGGACGGACGTGTACTTTTTTGTGCTGCTGAGGGCAAAAAACCGGACACGGGAGCGATGTCTCCCGTGTCCGTTGACCGGAAACTACTCTGCTTAGTTCTTCGCCGGAGCGGCGGTCTTCTTGCCATGCTTCTTGCTCATTTTCTTGGTTACCGCCTTGTCGGCCAAAGCGGGATCGGCGGCAGGTGCGGCGGCTGTTACGGTGGCTGCCGGAGTTGCCACTGGTGCCTTGGCGTCGTCCTTGGCATATACCGCCGAAGTGGCGGCTGATAATGCGAGAATCAGTACGGAAGTCAGCATTTGTTTCTTGATCATGGTTTTACCCTTTTTCAGTGAGAGGAATCACGGCGACGCGGGATGCTTTACCGTGCCTGCCCATCCTGAGGCACATAAACTTAAAACACCCTTAAGGAAGTGTGGAATAACAGGCCGGATATTGGATTCGCAGGCCCATTGCGCCCCACGGTGCCGATCAGATTTTGGCGCAGCGCCCGGCATCCCGTGCGCAGCATTCACCGGTTCAGAATGTTCGGCCGGCGGTTTCCCTGGTGCGACTGCCGATTTCTTCGCTTTCGGGTTTTATACGTGCAGAATAGCCGGAGGCGCTTTTGCCGTACTCGGCATTCAGGTAATTTTGCAAGTTGAAAGGAGGGCCAGTCCGATCGCTGCCGCGCTTGAGCCTGAACAATGCGCGAGATTCGAGGAGGCTGCCAACGGCGATGCTGCTTTTACCAACATCTGCGGCGATGTGCTCAATATGCAGTACTGCGTGGATAACGCGGCCAGCGCCAGATCTTGCGCGTAAGTTGGCATTCCGGTGGTGACGTTACCTCCCGGCGCCAGTGCTCTGATTCCATCCTATGCCACTTACGGCAAACCTCAGGTTCATTCCGCGGTTTGCATTTACCCGGAAGCCCCTTCCGGATGGAAGCTCGGCGGGGATGGCGGCTACACCTGCAAGAAAACTTGCGTAATGTGTTGAGCTTGGCCAAATGAACTGGCGAGAGCCTGGAATTTGGCCTCACCGCGACATGTCCGCTATTGGCAGCGCATAAGCACAAATGCAGGCGAGCGAACTCGAAACCTACTTGCACAAGAACATTCCCCTATCGCGGGCAATGGAAGTGGCGGTTGTCGGCGTGAGTCCGGAAAGTGTTGTTCTCGGTGCCCCTCTTGCCCCAAACGTCAATGTTCATGGAACCGTCTTTGGCGGGAGTGCTTCGGCCGTTGCACTGCTGGCGGCGTGGTCACTACTTCATCTGCGGATGGCGGATGCCGGCGTCAACGGACATCTGGTCATTCAGCGCAACAGCGTGAACTTCGAACTACCGATCTCGGGCCGCTTTAGCGCACACGCATCATTTTCCCACCCGGAAGCGTGGGAGCCGTTCATTCACATGCTCACACACAAGGGGATGGCACGAATCGCCATCGGGGCATTGCTGGTTTATTCCGGTCAGACGGCGGGCCGTTTTGAGGGTGAGTTTGTCGCTTTAAGGCAGGCCGTGGTGTGATGGGGTTCAGTCAGCCTGCCAGCATCCGATGCAGTACCGCCATCTGCGCCACCATGCGGTTGCGCGCCTCCTTGATGACGACGCTGCGTGATCCATCGAGAATCTGGTCTGTCACTTCGACGCCGCGGCGCACGGGCAGGCAGTGCATGAACTTGCAGTCGCTACGCGCGTTCTCAAACCAGGGTTCGTCAATGCACCAGTTCATGAAACCTTCCCGGTGCTCCTGGTCTCTGGGGCGATTCTCGTAGTGGGTTACAGACGACCAGGATTTGGCGTAGACCACGTGTGCGCCTTCCATGGCCTCACGGCGGTTTTCGGTTTCGGTGATGCTGCCACCATTGAGTGCAGCGGCCTTGCGGGCTTTATCCATGACTTGTTTCGGCAACTCGAAACCGGGCGGACGCAGGATAACCACATCCATGCCCCGCATGCTGGCCATCTGAAGTGTCGATGCAGGCACCGCGAACGGCAGGGGCCGCGGATGATAGACCCACGACAGTACGAGTCGCCCGCCCTTGCCCGGGATATGAAGGTCGTCGAGCGTCTTCCAGTCGGCCAGACTCTGGCAAGGATGATTGATGGCCGATTCCATGTTGATCAGAGGCACGTCAACCAGGGCGGCAAGCTCATGAAACGCGCGGTCAGCCAGATCGGCTTCCAGGCTTTGACGTTCCGCGAAGGCGCGAATTCCGATGGCGTGGCCGTAGGACGCGATCACCGGCACGGCTTCACGCACATGCTCGGCGGCGGCGCCGTCCATGACGATACCGGAGCGGTATTCGAGCCCGTGAATCGACATCTGGGGCGAGACAACAAACGAGTTGCCTCCGAGTTGCGCCATGGCCGACTGGAACGACGTCAGGGTTCTCAGAGACGGGCTCAGGAACAGCAGCGATAACACCTTGCCCTGCAATGCGCGGGGCTCGGGCTCTCGTTCAAGTTTGGTTGCAAGCTTGAGCAAACCGTTGATTTCTTCGACGGAAAAGTCGGCCAGATCGTTAAAGCTTTTCATAGTCACTTTCCCCGCGATGAAACGTATTGCGCCAAATCGGCGTACGCGACCGGCATTATAGTATTGATCACCATAGCAGCCGGGAAATCGCCTTCGGAACGGTTGGCGCCGGACTTGCGAATTTCCGGTGCTTGGGGCTTTGCTCCCGGGACTGGATTCGGGGGGCGAAAGGCAGGCAACAGGTGAAACGGATGAGGATGAAGATGAGAACAGGACAGTGGGCCATCGCATTGCTTGCGGGAATCTGCGCGGGGTGGGTTTCGCCCTCGCGCGCCGCGAACGCAGGACCCATGACCTACATCGACCAGCAAATTGCCGAGAGCCCGGGAAAGACCGGAGTGTACGTGCTCGATACGGGTACACAGGCGCTGCTGGCGCGGGCATGGCTTGCCGACCACGCCAACGAGTCCATCGAGGTCCAGTACTTCATCTGGAGCACGGACAATATCGGCATCCTGGCGGCGGAAGCGCTGCTGCGCGCGGCCGATCGCGGGGTGCTGGTGCGGGTGATCGTCGACGACCTGATGATCGACGCGCCGGACAAATCCTTGCTCGCGCTTGCCAGACATCCGAAAGTCGATATTCGCATCTATAACCCGCAGACCTCGGTCGGCGTTCCGCTGCACAAACGGGTATTGAACCTGTTGACCAATTTCCGCGGAGTCAACCAGCGCATGCACGACAAGACGCTGGTGGTTGACGGCAAGGTCGCCATCACCGGCGGGCGCAATATGGCCGCCGAATACTTTGACTACAACCACGAGTACAACTTTCGTGACCGGGATACGCTGCTTCTTGGCGCGGCGGTCAAGGCGATGCAGGCGAGCTTTGAGACCTTCTGGTCAAGCGAGCTGAGCATAAAGATCGAAGAACTGTACGATGGCCTGGGTCTGATGCAGAAAAATGTGCGCCTGGACGAAGCAGAAATCGTCCGCATTTATGATGAACTGCACGAGTACGCCCGCTCACCGGAGAATTTCGCCCCGGAGGTACGCGCCGCGATCGCCGAGACACCGGCGGCTTTTTTCGAACTGGCGCGGCAGATGGCCTGGGGAGACGTTGAATTTATCAGCGACCGCCCCGGAAAAAACGCAAGCCGGGGCCGGCTCGATGGCGAGGGAGCGACGACGTCGGCGCTCGGTCGCCTGGTCGAGGACGCGACGGAGCGCATCGTAATCCAATCGCCTTATCTGGTGCTCTCGGACAAGGCAATGGATTTGTTTCGCCAGACCAGCGAACGCGGGGTTGGCGTGCGCATCAACACCAACTCGCTATCCTCGACCGACAACCTGGCAGCTTTCAGCGGGTATCGCAACCAGCGCCGGCGATTGCCCGATATGGGCTTGCGGATTTACGAATACAAACCTGATCCGCAGGTGCAGCGCACGCTGATGAGGAGCTTCCCTACGGCGGCAGGCAAGCCGCCCGTTTTTTTCGCTGCACGCCAAGACCATGGTGATTGACTCGAAGATCGTCTATATCGGTACTTTCAATTTCGATCCACGCTCGGAAAATCTGAATACCGAAGTCGGCGTCATCATTCGCAATGAGGCGCTGGCGCGCGCTGTTGAGCTTGCAATCGAAACCGACATGGCACCGGGCAATAGCTGGGACGCGGCCCGGGACAACCCCGATCAATATGTTTCAATCACCAAGCGAGGCAAGGCTCGACGGTTCCAGATGATGCCGATCAAGCCCTTGCTCTGAAACCCTATCGTGGAACTCGCGTCACTGATCCATTCGCACGCCAGTTGAAGTCGATTGCCAGGAATCGGTGACGCAGGGCGAGGAAGCGCCGGACAAAGCCTCCTGCGTGCTGCGAATCTCCTCAATCAGGCAGGATGCCGTGTAGATCGCTTCCATGGCATCGAGCCGGATTCCATTGTTCATGGCCAAAAGGCTTTGTTCCAGCAGGCGCTCGAGATGAGCAATCTGCGTGAACAAAGATACTGGCTCCTGGCTGAGATTTCGCATTACCTGTTTCCTGTTATGGCGGACATCAAAACCATCTCCGTGCATGAGAGATGCTCCTCAGACTGAGTAACCGGCCGCTGCATTTGAATTTGCATGACCTAAGCGCTCGCAAACGGCAGGCCAGGTAATCAGGGTGGGCTAAGGCAGGTCTGTCGACGACCCATGGCCGCCTGTCGGCCACCGCGACCGTTCATCCGAAGCGCAACTACAGCGGTTACCCACCAGGGGGCAGCAGTGTCGGACTTTCGTCACCCGCTGTTGCGCATTTGTACCGGCGCGAATTGGGGAAGGCTTTGAAACGGGTCATTGTTCATCGAGACCATTCAACCTCATCAATTTGCCCTTGAGCGCCAGTGCGTTCGCAGGTAGCCTGCGCAAGTCCGGGGTGTCTATATTCAGGAAAACAATGCGCAAACTTCTAGTTCTTCTTCTTCTTCTTCTTCTGCTTGCGGTACCCGCCGTTGCGGCAGATTGGGTGGAGATTATCTCCGACGCCGAGTCCGGGTTTTATTTCGACCGCAACAGCTTGAAGCGCGACGGCGATATCGTTGAAGTCCTGCTGTTGTGGAATTTTCCCGAGGTGCAAGTTACGCGTCGCCCGGTCAATATTTATCGGTCGGCGACCCGGCTCACGCGCTACGACTGCAACAAGGGTGGTCGCGCCAATATCGAATCAACGCTCTACCGCGATGCCATGGCGAGCGGGGAAATAACCGAGGTTTATCGCACTCCGGACGCCGAGATCCGGTTTGAGTGGGTCAACCCGGAGGCACCCGGAGGGAAGAGCATGCGACGGGTTTGCGCGTTCGCACCTGACCATTGAGGCAAACGAGCGCCCGGACAGGCTTGGGGCGCAATATATAATGGCGCGGGCACGTCATCCCCATCCGGGAAATTAATGCTTCAGGTCAGTGAGATTGAATGTGTTCGCGGCAACCGGCGTCTTTTTCGAAATCTGTCGTTTCGACTCAATGCGCATCAGGCATTGCGCATCGGGGGCGAAAACGGCAGCGGCAAGACCAGCCTGCTGAGAATGGTCGCCGGTCTGTCGCCGGCGGAATCGGGCGACATTCTCTGGCATGGAGAGCGTATCGCGGCGCGGGGCGAGGACTACCGGCGCCAGATGCTGTTTCTCGGCCACGCCAACGCACTGAAAGACGATCTCACCGCGGTGGAGAATTTGCGTCATGCGCTCTCGCTATCCGGCATGCCGGTCGGCGACCGCGCGTTGCGCGCGGCGCTCGCGGAGCAGGGGCTCGCGAGCGCGGTTGATCTTCCGGCAAAGCTCTTGTCCCAGGGACAAAAGCGCCGCGTGGCGCTGGTGCGACTGCGCTTCTCCGCCGACAAGCCGCTGTGGATCCTGGATGAACCGTTTGCCGCCCTTGATGCCGCATCGGTGCGGCGCATTGAGCAGAGCATGGTTGGACATTTGCGTGGCGGCGGCATGGTATTGTTCACCACGCATCAGGAAGTTGAACTTTCCGGAGCGCCGGTTCAGTCCCTGCAATTGGAGCCCGGTAGTTGAGCACGACGGCATTCGCCGCCTGCCGCGCGGTGGTGGCGCGCGATCTGCTGATCGCGCTGCGCCGGCGCAGCGATGTGGCGACGACGTTTTTCTTTTTTGTCATTGTCGTGAGTCTGTTTCCGCTTGGCGTCGGGCCGCAACCCGATACCCTGCGCGATATCGCGCCGGGGGTGGTGTGGGTGGCGGCATTGCTCGCCGCGATGTTGTCGCTGGCGCGGATGTTCGCCACCGATTACGCCGATGGCACGCTGGAGCAACTGGTGCTGACGCCACAACCGCTCACGCTGCTGGTATTGTCCAAGGTGCTGGCGCATTGGCTGACGACGGGTTTGCCGCTGGTGCTGATCGCGCCCTTGATGGGTTTGCAGTTCGATTTGCCCGGCGATGCGCTGATGATTTTACTGGCCTCCCTACTCATCGGCACACCGGCCTTATCGTTGATCGGTGCCGTTGGTGCGGCCTTGACCTTGGGCGTGCGCGGCGGCGGTGCGTTGATCGCCGTGCTGGTGCTGCCGCTGTATGTGCCGGTGCTGGTGTTTGGCGCGGGCGCCGTGACCGCGGCAGCCACCGGCATGAATGCGGCGGGGCACTTGTCTTTGTTGGGCGCCATATCGCTAGCCGCGATGGTGTTCGCGCCCTGGGCGAGCGCCCTGGCCTTGCGGATTTCACTGGAATAAATCTGATACGTGAGTAGATTGGCAAAATGAACTGGTTCAAGTATTCCTCACCGCAGACGTTCTATCCGCTGGCCGGACGCATGGTGCCCTGGTTCATGGGCAGCGCCGTTATCCTTGCCGTGGTCGGCCTGTATATCGGTTTTTTCGTTGCACCCACGGATTTTCAGCAGGGCGAGTCGTATCGGATCATCTTCATACATGTGCCGGCGGCCTGGATGTCCATGCTCATTTATCTGGTGATGGCTTTCTGGGCCGGCCTCGGCCTCGCCTTCAATACCCGGCTGTCCTCAATGATGGCCCATGCCCTTGCCCCAACCGGCGCGCTGATGACGTTCATCGCGCTTTGGACGGGCGCCTTCTGGGGACGACCGACCTGGGGCACCTGGTGGGTGTGGGATGCGCGCCTGACTTCCGAACTCATATTGCTGTTCCTGTATCTGGGTTATCTGTCGCTGGTGGCCTCGATTGATGACCCGCGCCGCGCCGACAAGGCCTCCGCGGTGCTGGCGCTGGTGGGTGCCATCAATGTGCCGATCATTTATTTTTCGGTGAAATGGTGGAACACCCTGCATCAGGGTTCGTCGGTGAGCCTCACCCGCGCGCCCACCATGGTCAGTATCATGCTGACCGGCATGCTGGTGATGGTATTCGCGTTCTGGGCCTATTCGATTGCGGCTGCCCTCATGCGGGTGCGCTGCGAGATACTGGTTCGCGAGCGCAATGCGGCCTGGGTCAAACAACTGGGGGAGGGCTGAAATGCAATGGGCAAGCGCGGCGGAATTTTTCGCCATGGGCGGCAAAGGGTTGTACGTATGGGGCGCCTACGCGATGACGGCGCTGGTGATCGCTGCGGAGATTATTGCCCTGATCCGGCGCGGTCGAACCCTTCGCGCGCGGCCGGGTCATACTGCGCAGACTCAAGCCGATTAAATGCCAATGAAACCCCGACATAAACGCATTGCACTGATTCTGGCCGGCCTTGCGGTTCTGGGCGGTGCCGCCACGTTGGTACTCAATGCTTTTCAGAGCAATCTGGTGTTTTTCTATACTCCCACCCAGATCGCCGCGAACGAAGCACCGCAAGGCCGCAATTTCCGCATTGGTGGACTGGTCGAGGCCGGCAGCGTCAAGCGTCAACCGGACGGGTTGACCGTGCGCTTTGTCGTGACCGATACCGCCAGGAACGTGCCGGTTACCTTTACCGGCATACTTCCGGATCTGTTCAAGGAAGGAAAAGGGGTCGTGGCCCAGGGCAAGCTCGGCGCGGACGGCGTGTTCGCCGCCTCCGAAGTGCTGGCCAAACACGACGAGAACTACATGCCACCGGAAGCAGCGGATGCGCTGGAGCGCGCCAAGAAGGCGATGCAGGAATCGCAGAAGACCCTGGTCGAAAAACGCTGATCGGTGAACAGTGAAGGGTGAACAGAACATGTCAATGATCAAAGCAGAATTGGTTGTTATCGGGAGGGACCGGCTTCCCGCCCGTTCCCTGTTTGTTCCGCTCACCGTTTACCGCTTACCGGTCACAGCCTTCCTATGATTCCCGAACTCGGACATTTCGCACTGATCGTCGCACTCTGTATTGCCGTTGCTCAGGCGATCCTGCCGCTCGTCGGTGCCGCACGCGGCGACATTGCCTGGATGAATGTTGCCCGTCCCGCGGCCCAGGGCCAGTTCGTATTCGCGGCAATCGCGTTTGGCTGTCTGGCCTATTGCTTCATCAACAACGATTTCTCCGTGCTCAATGTTGCCTCCAACTCTAATTCCGGCCTGCCGTGGTTCTACCGCCTGGCCGCGACCTGGGGCAGTCATGAAGGCTCGTTATTGCTCTGGGTTCTCATGCTCACGGTATGGATGCTCGCGGTCAGCGTGTTCAGCCGGCATCTGCCGCTGGAAATGGTGGCGCGCATTCTCGGGGTGATGGCGCTGATATCGATCGGCTTTCTGCTGTTCATGCTGTTTACCTCCAATCCCTTCGAGCGGCTGCTGCCGGCCGCGCCCGATGGGCGTGATCTGAACCCACTGCTGCAAGATCCCGGCATGGTGATCCACCCGCCCATGCTCTACATGGGTTACGTCGGCTTTTCGGTGGCTTTCGCGTTTGCCATTGCTGCTTTACTGGGAGGCAAGCTCGACGCCACCTGGGCGCGCTGGTCGCGTCCGTGGACCACCATGGCCTGGGTGTTTCTCACCGTGGGCATCGCGTTGGGCAGCGGCTGGGCGTACTACGAGCTGGGTTGGGGTGGCTGGTGGTTCTGGGACCCGGTTGAAAATGCCTCCTTCATGCCCTGGCTGGTGGGCACTGCGCTGATGCATTCGCTGGCGGTAACGGAAAAGCGCGGCGGCTTTCGCGTCTGGACGGTGCTGCTCGCCATCATCGCGTTCTCGTTGTCCTTGCTGGGAACCTTCCTGGTGCGTTCCGGCGTGCTCACCTCCGTGCATGCGTTCGCGACCGATCCGGCGCGCGGCGTGTTTATTCTCGCGTTCCTGGTCATCGTCATCGGCGCCTCGCTGGCGCTGTTTGCCTGGCGCGCGCCGCGCGTGGGCCTTGGCGGAAAATTTGAATTGATTTCACGTGAATCAGCGTTGCTGGCGAACAACGTGCTGCTGCTGGTGGCCGCGGGTTCGGTCATGCTCGGCACCCTCTACCCGCTGTTTCTGGATGCGCTGGGTCTGGGAAAAATATCGGTGGGTCCGCCTTACTTCGATTCGGTATTCGTGCCACTCATGGCCCCCGCCATTTTTCTGATGGGCGTGGGTCCAATCGCGAAGTGGAAGCAGGCGCAACTGCCGGAAATGGCGGCGCGCCTCAAATGGGCATTCGCCGTGGCGCTGATCAGCGCGTTGCTGCTGCCCTTTACACTTGGCAAATGGACACCCATGATCGCTTTCGGCCTGCTCATGGCCTTGTGGGTTTTTTGTGCCACATTTGTCAACCTCAAGCAACGCGTAGCGCAACTGCGCGCCAACAGCGGGCTCGGTGTCGGCGCGCAGTTGCGTGCGTTGCCCGGCGGTTACTACGGCATGCTGCTCGCGCACCTGGGCGTCGCGGTGTTCATCGTTGGCGTGACCTTGGTCAAGGGCTACGAAACGGAAAAAGACATCCGCATGCAGTTGGGCGACAGCGTCGAGATCGGCGGCTACAGCTTTACGCTTGATGCGCTGAACCAGGTGCCAGGTCCAAACTACGAAGCCACGCGCGCCACCATCTCCGTCGCCAGGGGCGGGAAGAAAATTCGCGAAATGTTTCCCGAGAAACGCTTCTACCCGGTGCAGCAGATGTCGATGACCGAAGCCGACATCGATACCGGATTCACGCGCGATCTGTATGTCTCGCTGGGCGAGCCGGTCGAGGGTAATGCCTGGGTGGTGCGGGTGTATCACAAGCCCTTTATCGACTGGATCTGGGGCGGGGCATTTCTAATGGCGTTAGGCGGCATACTCGCCATCTGCGACCGCCGTTACCGCCTTGCGCGCGCGGGTGCACGCGAGGCGGCCGGCACCGGCGCCGCAGTCGCCTGAGCAATGAAGTTTCCGATTGCTATTGCCTGTTTCCTGTTCACTCCATTGCAATGAAACGTTTTCTGCCATTGGCAATCTTTCTGGTTCTGGCCGTATTCCTGGCCGCTGGCCTGGGTCTGAACCCGCGCGAAGTACCCTCCCCTCTGATCGACAAGCCGGCGCCCGCGTTCCGGTTGCCGCAATTGCACGAGCCGGCCAGGACGCTCGGAACCGATGATCTGAAAGGCCGGGTCTGGATACTCAATGTCTGGGCGTCCTGGTGCGTGGCCTGTCTGGACGAGCATCCCTTGCTGGTGCAGTTCTCGAAACAAAATGTGGTGCCGATCTATGGACTCAACCACAAGGATCAGCGCGCTGACGCGCTGAAGTGGCTGGGTAAACACGGCAATCCTTACACGATTTCGATTACGGATGGCGACGGGCGGGTGGGCATCGACTACGGCGTCTACGGCGTGCCGGAGACTTATGTGATCGACCGCGATGGCATCATCCGCTACAAGCGCATCGGGCCGGTGACGGTGCAGATACTGGAGCAGAAAATTCTGCCGCTGCTGAGAAAGCTTCAAGGATGAAAATTATTCTGGTGCTGTTGTTGCTCATCTCGTTACCGCCGCAGGCGATGGCGCAACAGGATGCGCAACTGGAAAAACGCATCAGTGCGCTCACTTCGGAGCTGCGCTGTCTGGTGTGCCAGAACCAGTCGCTCGCCGATTCGCATGCCGATCTGGCCATCGATCTCAAGAACCAGGTGCGCGCGCAGATGCAGGCGGGCAAAAGTGACGACGAAATCCGCGCCTACATGGTGGCGCGTTACGGCGACTTCGTGCTCTACGACCCGCCGTTCAAGGCAAGCACCGCGCTGCTCTGGGCGGGGCCGTTTGCGCTGTTGCTGATCGGCGTATCCACACTTGCGGTGTACCTGCGCAGCCGGCGCCGTCAACTGGGCGATGGCGAACTGACAGCACATGACCATGCCCGGGCAGAGTCATTGCTGCGCGGCGACTCGGTGGGCGACTCGGGCGAAGAATCGGCAGGAAATACCCGGTGATTGCCTTCTTTGCCGCAGCCGCTTGCCTGCTCGCAGTCGCGCTGATGTTCGTGTTGTGGCCCCTGCTCGGTCGTGCGCGCGGGCCCGCGACCGGGCGTGAAGTTGCCAATCTCGATATTCACCGGGATCAGTTGGCGGAACTGGCAGCCGACCTTGAAGCCGGAACCCTGGGCGCGGATCGCTATGCGCAGGCAAAGACCGAACTGGAAAAGCGCGTGCTCGAAGAAGCGGCTCCGCCGTCGCCGGCACGGGTGGCCACGCTCTCGCAATCCACCCCTGGCAAGACGGTGCCGATTCTCATCGGCATCCTCATGCCGCTGGCGGCGGGACTGCTGTACTGGCACCTGGGTAGTCCGCAAGGACTAACGGCACCGCGCGCCACGGCGCAGGATGCATCTTCGATCACCCCGGGTCAGTTTCGCGACATGACGACCGCGCTGGCCGCGCGCATGCAGCAGAATCCGGAAGACGCGCAGGGATGGCTGATGCTCGGCCGGGCCTATCGGGCCATGGAGCGTTTCGGAGAAGCCAACGAAGCGTTTGGCCATGCGCTGAAACTCACGCCGCGGGACGCCGACCTGATGGCCGATTTTGCGGAATCACTGGCTCTGGCGTCGGGTCGTTCCCTGGTCGGTGAGCCGACCAGACTGCTTGATCGCGCCCTCAAAATCGACGCGAACAATACCAAGGTACTCACCCTTGCCGGCAGTGCCGCGTTCGAGCGCAAGGATTACCGGACAGCCATTCGTCACTGGGAAGCGATTATCCGGCAGCCCGGCGCCAATGCGCAGCTGGCACAGGCGTTGCAAAAGGGAATTGCCGAGTCCAAAGCCCGGATGACGGGCAAACCGCCGGCAGCGACAACGGCAGCCGCAGGCAAGGAGCGGGTGAGCGGCATCGTGGAACTGGCAGGCTCGCTGAAGAGCGCGGTCAACGCCGAAGACACGGTATTTGTGTTCGCACGCGCCGCCAAAGGGCCGCGCATGCCGCTGGCAATCAGCAAGATCACGGTCGCCGATCTTCCCTACCGTTTTTCATTTGACGATTCCATGGCTATGATGCCGGAGATGAAACTATCCCAGTTCGGTGAAGTGGTGATCGCCGCCCGCGTGTCCAAGAGCGGCGGCGCGGCTCCTTTGGCCGGCGATCTAGAAGGCTTCAGCGGCAGCGTGGCGCCGGGCCAGAGCGGCGTTCGCGTGACGATCGATCGCGCGGTGTCCGCACCATGAACTGGTCTCGCGCCCTGGTTGCCGCCTGGCTGCTGTTTATCGGCGCATCGTTCTCGACGCTGGCGCAAGCGCCGGCCGGGGTGAAGCTCAAGCCGGAGGTCGAGCAGTTCATCGCGCATATGCAACGCAAGCACCAGTTTGACGAACAGGCGCTGCGGCAGATGTTTTCCCAGTTGCAGACTCATGAAGGCGTGGTGAAGGCCATCAATGCGCCTTCAACCTCCAAGCCCTGGCACGAATTCAAGACCATTTTCGTAACGCCGACCCGCACCAGCGCGGGCGTGACGTTCTGGAACGAGAACGCGGAACTGCTCAGGCGCGCACGCGACGTCTACGGTGTACCGGAGGAGATCGTTGTCTCCATCATCGGCGTCGAAACCATCTACGGCAAGCGTACCGGTTCGTTCCGGGTCATAGATGCGCTCTATACCCTGGGCTTCGGTGTGCCCAGGCGCGCGGACTATTTTCGCGCTGAACTGGAGCAGTTTCTGCTGCTCGCGCGCGACAACGACCTGGATGCGCTGGCGGTAAAGGGTTCCTTCGCCGGTGCCATGGGCATGCCCCAATTCATGCCGACCAGTTACCGGAGCTTCGCGGTGGATTTCGACAGCGACCAGAGAATTAACCTCTGGGACAATCTCGCCGACGTCATCGGCAGCGTCGCGAACTATCTGCACCACTTCGGCTGGGCTGCCGGGCAACCCATCGTGCTGCCCGCGCGCGTGAGCGGGACGCAGCATAGTGAGATTCTCGAGCTCGGCGTCAAACCGCACATGCCGCTGTCGCAGATGCTCATCAAAGGCATCGAATCGACCGTGCCGTTGGCCGAAGACCTGCCGGCTGGTTTATTCGCGCTGGAAGGCGAACACGGCGCAGAGCACTGGCTGGCGCTGAATAATTTCCACGTCATCACGCGCTATAACCGCAGCAAGAACTACGCGATGGCGGTGGTGCAGCTTGCCGAGGCGATCGCGCGCGAACGCGAAGGCCCGAACGCGGCACAGGTGGCGAATCCTTAGTCGAAGGTCGGTCTGGTCAATCAAGACCGGAGGGCTGGGCCGCTTTCTTTTTCAATCGCGGTGGTCCGCGATGCCCTTCAAACGGTAGAGCAGTTCATGCGCCGCCTTGGGTGAGAGCGCGTCGGGATCGAGTTCGTGCAGCGCCTGCCGCAAGTGCTGTTCTTCCTGATTGAGTCGCGGTGCCGGCGCGGAGAACAAGTCGCCCTGCGGGCTGCGTCCGGCGGCGTCCTGTTCGAGTTTGGCCAGATGTTTCTTCGCCGCTCGCAGCACGGCCAGCGGTACCCCGGCCAACTGCGCCACCTGAATGCCGTAGCTTTGCGACGCCGGACCTTCCTCGACGGCATGCAGGAACACGATCTTTTCCTTGTGCTCCACCGCATCCAGATGCACGTTGGCGACCTGCGGGTATTCTTCGGCGAGACGCGTCAATTCGAAATAGTGCGTGGCGAACAAGGTGTAGGCGCAGTTGCTTTCCACCAGATGGCGGGCGATGGCAACCGCGAGCGCCATGCCATCAAAAGTGGATGTGCCGCGACCCACCTCATCCATGAGGACGAGTGAAGTGCGTGTGGCGTTGTGCAGAATGTTGGCCGCTTCGGTCATTTCGACCATGAAGGTCGAGCGCCCGCCCGCCAGATCGTCAGACGCGCCGATGCGCGTGAAAATCTGGTCCACCGGTCCGATCAGCGCTCGCTTTGCCGGCACGAACGAGCCGACATGGGCCAACAGCACGATCAGCGCGGTTTGCCGCATGTAGGTGGACTTGCCACCCATGTTCGGGCCGGTAATCAGCAGCAGCCGGCGTCCGGCGTCCAGGCGCAGGTCGTTGGCGATGAAGCTGTCGATCTGCTGCTCGACCACGCCATGACGACCCGCCTCGATTTCGATCGTGTCTTCGCCGGTAAACTCCGGCGCGCAATAGTTCAGCGTATAGGCGCGCTCGGCAAGTGCGGCGAGCGCGTCGAGTTCGGCCAGCGCCAAGGCCAGGCGCTGCAGCGCCGCCAGTTCCGGCGCCAGATCACCCAGCAATTTTTCGTACAGAAACTTCTCCCGCGCCAGTGCGCGATCCTGCGCGGACAATGCCTTGTCCTCGAAGGTTTTCAGTTCCGGCGTGATGTAACGCTCGGCATTTTTCAGCGTCTGCCGGCGGCGGTAGTCGTCCGGAACTTTCTGCGCATTGGTATTGGTCACCTCGATGTAAAAGCCATGCACCCGGTTGTACTCGACCTTCAGATTGCCGATGCCGGTGCGCGCGCGTTCCCGGCTTTCCAGTGCAATCAGAAACTCTCCGCAGTTGGTTTGGATGGCACGCAGCTCGTCGAGTTCGGCATCGAAACCATCGTTGATAACGCCGCCGTCGCGCACAAGCGTGGCAGGTTCAGGCAGGATCGCGCGCTTAAGCAACATGGCCAGTTCCGGCATGGGAGACAGATCATGCGACAGCAACGCCAGTCGCGGGCTGGAATATTCCGACAGCAGTGCGTGGAGCGCGGGCAGCAAGGCCAGTGTGTCCCGCAACGCCGACAAATCGCGCGGGCGGGCAGTGCAAAGCGCAACGCGCGCGGCAATGCGCTCGACATCACTGACTTTGCCCAATGATTGCCGCAGGCCCAGGCAGGGCTCCATGGCGCTGTCGCCGCGCAGTCGGGCCACGGCATCCAGACGCGCCGTCACGATCGCGCGGTCGCGCA
>JANLTJ010000114.1:0-9202 GCA_031362885.1 Betaproteobacteria bacterium | reverse complement strand
CAAGTACGCGGCAGATCGCCGCCAGGATGCTGACCCTTGTCGTGTTTGGTCATGGCGTGGCCGTTGCCGGCACATGCGCTCCGTTTCCGTGGGGGATCTGACGTCTGTAAGGATTTCTTGGGTGTCAAGATGGCGCCGCGTGTGCTTTCGACCCGCTTGAGACTGTCATTGCGTGATGGTCGAGGGTCCGTTCAGCAGCGTAAAGCAGGTGCTCAACGTGGAGCCGAGCGGCGCCGGAACGGCATCCGCCGCGGCGAAACGTGATTTGCCATCCTTAAGACAGCTTGCTTGAAACCAAGCGGTTCAGACTAATTCCGGATTCGGCCGCCTGGATGGCAAGGGTACGGTGAGTTTGCGGTGGAATACGAACCCATCGCCACAAAAGCATTTAGTGGGAAATTTATGGTTCGTATTCCACCGCATACTCACCGTACTCTAGCCATCCAGGCGGCCGAATCCGGAATTAGTCTGAACCGCTTAGTCTCAAGCAAGCTGTCTTAGGAATGGCATATAACTTTGCGCCGCAGTGGATGCCGTTCCGACGCCGCTGGGCTCCACGTTGAGCGACTGCTTTACGCTGGCGAGCAGGACCGTGTCGATGACATGCGGAACCACCCGCACCCAGCGCGCGGCGAGTTTTTCGGGGGCTGCCATCATCCACAGACCGCGCAGGAAGAACAGGCTGAAGCTGGCGATGACGGTGCCGAAGTGTACGTACTTGATTGCGAGGTAACTCATCGCCCGGGCATCCAGCCGTGGCTGCCTGCGACCGCGCCCGCTATCGTGATCATGCTCAGCGCGAGCAGCACCCAATGCATCCGGGTAATGATGGCAAACGTGCCTTCCGGGTCGCGCTGCGCGCGCGCTTCAAACCAGCGATGCAGCCACAGGGGTTCGAGCACGAACAGCATGAGCGTGAACACGCCCCAGAGCAGGACCATCGCGTGCATCCACCAGTAGTGCATATCGGCGAAGCGGCCCCATGCGCCGAGTTTGTGCACGAGATAGAACCCACTCAATCCGGTGAGCAGCGTCGTCACCCTGGCCTGCCGGGCAAAACCAGCTTCCATCCTCTCGAAAAATTCGACGCGTTGCGCCGGTTCGCGCAGACGTTTCACGGCGGGCAGCAACACCGCGGTAACAAAGGCCACCCCGCCAATCCACAGCACTACGCCAAGTATGTGCAGCACGCGCGCAAAAACGGCTTCTTCAATTGACATCGATGGCTTGTTGCAAAGATCAATGCTCGTGGTGGCTTACCTCTGGTACGCGCGAAGCACTATGCGCATCAGGTTGAGGGTTGCCCATCATCGGGCAACGGCCGCCCGCGCTGTTACCCGCGCCCCGTCGCGCACGGCGTTGCCGGGATAGATGATGACTTGATCGCCTGACTTCAGTCCAGACTTGATCCACGCCTCCTCCCCGTTGCGCGCACCGACTTGCACCGGCGTGAGCCGCGCGCGGCCATCGGCCAGTACAAAGGCGGCCATCTCTCTGGCAGTGCCCGCTTCGGCAACCACGGCATCGGTTGTGCCGGCTTTGGTTCGGGGAAACACCGCGCTCACCGGCACGCGCAGCACGTCGTCCTGTGCGAGCGCGATGATGCGCACGCCCACGCGAAAGCCATCGCCCAGCGCTTGCCACTGATCCGTCGGGCTGGTGATGTCGATCAGCACATTGACGCGCTGCTCTTCGACACCGAGCGCCGAAACCTTGGTGAATGCCGAAGGTTCGACCAGGCGCACGCGGCCATCGAGCACCACCGGGCCGCCCCAGCGCTCAATGTGCACCGGCGTACCCGGCAAGGCTTGCAGGGCATCGGTCGTAAGCAGTTCGGCGATGATCTCGATGTCGTGGACATCGCCGATTTCCAGCAGCGGCGCGCCCACTGCCACCATGGCCTCGCTCGGTTGCACTACGCGCAGCACCCGTCCGGCCACGGGTGCGCGAACCTTGAACGCGCCGGCACCGCCTGCCGCGGCCGGCTGGCGCACCGTGCTCAGGGCGGCGCGCGCCTGTTCCAGCTCGTGCGTGGCGACATGCTTTTCCTGCGTCGCACTTTCCAGATCTTTTTGTGCCGCCTGCACGGCCAGGCGGTCGGCCTCCAGTTTTGCCGCCGCGACGAAACCTTCGCCTGCGAGCTGCTCGCTTCGCCTCAAGTCATTACGCGTCTGTTCAAGCGCTACCCGAGCCCGTTCGATGCGGCTGGCGGCGCGAGTCACCATGGCATCGGCGGTTTCCACCCGCGCGGATTGTTCGCGCACCGTGCGCGTATCGAGCATCGGGGAGAGCACCGGCGATAGCAGGGCAACCGTCGTGCCCTCCGGCACCATATCGCCTTCGCGCAGCGCGATGCGCGCCAGCCGTCCGCCCAGTGGCGCCGAGACGACGTAGCGGTCACGCACCCGCGTCTTGCCGTCTTCAATGATTGCCGCTTCGAAGCGACCCAAGGTCGCTGTTGCCACTTCCACCTGCACCGGACGCGGCGCGAACGCCCAGGCCAGCAGCGCCGCCAATGCTGCAGCGGCTGCCGCAATGCTGATCCATTTTCTGGTTTTCGTCACAGCGATACCTCCGATTATTCCCGCGTCTTCAAAGCCGCCACCATGTCCAGCCGGTCGATGCGCCGGCGCACCACCAGCGCGCTGGCGATGCCGGCGGCCACCACGCACAGCGCCGCCCAGGCGTACGTGCGCGGCAGGATCACCACCGGAAAAAAGAACTGGTCCGACTTGAGCAGCCCCGTGATCAGGTGCACAAGACCGAGACCAAGCGCCATTCCCAGCGGTAGCGAAATGGCGATTGCCATCGCCATTTCGCCCAGCAGCAGCCAGGACACTTCCGCGCGGGTGAAACCCAGCACGCGCAGGCTCGCCAGTTCCCAGGTGCGCTCGGCCAGCGCGATGCGCGCGTTGTTGTAGACCACGCCGACGGCGATCACGGCGGCGAACAGGGTCAGCACCGTGCTCATGATGCGCACATTGCGCGCGCTCACCTCCTGCATGTTGCGCAGCAGGGTCGCTTTGCTGAACACACCGACCACGCGCGGAAACTGTTTGCTGGCTTCCAGCAACGCGGCCTCAGTGCCTCGCTCAAGGCCCAGCGCGAACCAGGTCACCTGATCGCCCTCCAGCAACAGCCGGTTCAGCGCGCGGCGCTCCATGTAAGCGTTGAGTCCCATCATTTCGCGCGCGGTCGCACTGAGCCTGATGTCGAGCGTTCGCTGCCGGCCTTCGAGCACTTCCACCCGCACCGTGTCGCCAACGCGCAAGCCGAGTTTGCCGGCCAGCCGGTCGGTCATTACCAGGCCATCGTCATCGAGCCGGCTCGCCTCGCGGTTGTCCACGTCGATGATGCGCGTGAGTTCGGGATGCCGCGCCATGCCCCGGATTGCGCCGCGTTCGCTCAAATGGCCGTTGAAGAAACGCACGGGAATATCGCGCCCCGATTCCACCGCCGTCACACCGGGCAGGTGGGCCAGTTCCAGGCTCGCATGATCGCTCACCGCTTCGGTGAGCCAGACGATCACGTCACTGCGCATCGAGACCCGGAACTGCGAATCGACGATATGATCGATCGCATCGCGCACAAAATTGCCCATGATGACGATGGCGATGGAGGCAGCCACGCCGCCGATGGAGAGAGCGGTGCGCAGCGGCCGTCGTTCCATATTGCGCAGAATCATGCGCAGCGCCGGGGGGATACGGGTGATGCCCAGGCGCTCGAGCACGGTGCGCCGGTAACGCCCCGGCGCCGGCGGGCGCATGGCCTCCGCCGGTGC
Organism: Betaproteobacteria bacterium; assembly: GCA_031362885.1. Taxonomy (GTDB): domain Bacteria; phylum Pseudomonadota; class Gammaproteobacteria; order Burkholderiales; family JACQAP01; genus JACQAP01. The sequence goes on along the minus strand of JANLTJ010000114.1, from coordinate 5,421 downwards.
GAGGCGCGCCGTGGCAAGAATGGCGTTCAAGGTGCCAAGCACCGCGGTGACCACCGCCACCCCGCCGCTCACCAGCAGCAGCCAGGGTGCGAGACGATGCTCGAACTGCGGAAAGTAAAAAAACTCGGCATACAGCCGCGTAAACATCAGGCCGAGACGGTCGCCCACTGCCACCCCCAGCACCAGCCCAGCAAAGACGATCAGCAGCACCAGTTTCAGATAGTGCCTGCCGATGGCGCGATTGCCATAACCCAGCGCCTTCAAGGCCGCAATCTGTTCGCGCTGGGTCGCCACCAGACGCGAAACCACCACGTTGAGCAAAAACGCGGCCACTCCCAGGAATATCACCGGCAGCACCGTGCCCAGCACCTGCTGTTCCTTGATTTCATTGTCGAGCATGGCGTGCGAAGATTGGTCGTCGCGGCCATGGGCCTCGCGCCCGCCATAAGCAGACAAGCGTTGCGTGAGCCGCGCGATCACGTCGCGCTCGCGCGCGCCCGGCGCGAGCTTGACCGCGATGCGGTTGAATGCGCCCTCCATGTCATAGGCTGCCGCGAGCGTGTCGCGATCCACCCAGAACACGCCGAAACCGCGCAGATCGGGCATGCCCATCAACCCGGCGAAAATGAACTCCGGCGACAACGCGATGCCTTCAATCAGCAGCGTACGCTGCTTGCCGTTGATGCGCGCATTGACTCGTGCGCCAGGTTTCAAGCCGCGCGCATCGGCGAATGCGGCCGAAACCAGCGCCGCCATGCTGCCGTCGCCACGCGGCGCCTGTCCCGCGGCACCGAGTTCCCGGCCGTTTCGCAGCGTAACGCGGTTCATGCGCTGCGGGTGGCGCGAGTCGAGCCCGATCAACTGCCCGACAATCGGATCGCTCACGCCTTCGATTTCGATGCGCACAATCTGCTCGATGCTGGTCTGCACGTCGGCCACGCCGGGAATATCGCGCAGACTCGCGGCAAGCGCGTTGGGTGCGCGCTTTACACTGGCGAACACATCGGCAAAACGGTCGGCTGCGTAGTAGCGATCGCGCGCAAGCGCCAGCGAGTCCACGGCACTGAGCGAGGTTATGAAACCGGCAATGCCGCTTGCCACCACCAGCGCCACGGTCAAGGCCTGGCTCCACATCAGGCGCAGGTCGCGCAGCAGTTTGCGATCCAGGGTTTTCATGCGTTCACCACGACAATTGCGCCGGGGTAACCTTGTGCGCGTTCGCCACGATGCGCACGATCCTGCCGTCACCCAGATGAATGACGCGATCGGCCATGCCCGAAATGGCCACGTTATGGGTTATCACCACCGCCGTGGTGCCGAGTTCGCGGTTGATTCGTTCGATGACTTCGAGCACCAGCTTGCCGGTTTGGTAATCGAGTGCGCCGGTCGGTTCGTCGCAGAGCAGCACTGCGGGACGTTTGACCACCGCGCGCGCAATGGCCACGCGCTGCTGCTCACCGCCGGAGAGCTGTGAGGGAAAATGATCGCGCCGCGGGGTCAGGCCGACCATCTCGATCGCTTCATCGACCGGCATCGGTGAATCGCTGATATCCGCCACCAGCGTCACGTTCTCGCGCACGGTAAGGCTGGGAATCAGGTTGTAAAACTGGAATACAAATCCGACATGTTCGCGCCGGAACTGCGTCAAGGCGTCCTGGCCGGCGCCATCAAGACGGTGATCGCAATACCAGACCTCGCCGGCGGTGGGCACATCCAGTCCGCCGAGAATATTGAGCAGAGTCGATTTGCCGCTGCCCGACGGTCCGATCATGACCACGAACTCGCCGCGCAACAGCGTCAGGTCAATCCCGCGCAAGGCGTGCACTTCCACCTCGCCCATGCGGTAGACCTTGGTCAGACCGCTGGCCCGGAACACGATTTCTGCCGCTGCGCCGGCGGCAGCGGCTTCTGCGGTGGCGGTCCGCGGCGCATGCAGCAGGCGTGACTTCTCAGCGCTCAACCCTGTCGTGGACGTCTGCTCCGCCTTCGTTCCTGGCATTAGTGCCTTCTGCAAGCCCGCTTAAGGTTCAAAACTCCGCGGTTCCGATTCTCGGTTAATTACCCGATTGCGTGTTGATCCGCATCAACGCAATTCTCTGCGGCGACGGCTCCAGGTAGAAAAACCAGCGATGCGCCCGCGACGATTTGGCTGATCGACTTTGATCCGGATCAAATAAACTGCGGCCAATGGCGCTATCCTCACCTTGCGCCAGGGTTGAAGGGAGAGACGCCACGACGTGTGCGTCGCGAATTGCGGCCATGAACCTGTCGTGGCGTCTCTTCCCTCATCCCCAACCTGGAGCCGCGCGCGATAACTAATGCCATTTGAGCATGATAATTGACCTTGGTAAACCTTGCATCTGTGGAAATAGAATTGCCACCAGCGCAAGGATGATTGCGTGACGCCGCTTGCGAATTAAGGGGCGCGGCAGTTTAGATCTCGTGCCGCAACGTGACCGAGACTATTTTGGCGATGATCTTCAGCGCTGATCTGGCGCTCGGGAGATCGATCACTTGCGCGTCGATCCACGCATCGATCTGATCCGGCGTCATCGAGAGCAACGCTTTTGCTTCTGGTGACGTGACTAGAACCTGCGCTTTGTCGGTGGCCAGTTTTTCGTCGGCCGACACCGCTTGTTGTTTTGCGAGGTCAGGTCGGAATTCTCCGCGCACGTACAGGTCGCCCACCACCGGCGCTGGCATCATGTCCGTGACATCCACGGCATCACAGTCCTCGTCGTTCCATTCGGGAAGATCGTCCGCGCCGAAGAGCCAGTGCGCCCGCCCCCCGATCACCTGCATGTACATCCGCCCCGTAAGCGCCTTCATCGATTCACCATTTGACCAGGATGGCGCCTGCTCGCCCCGAGCCGCCGGAGAGCGTGGTTTGCGGAGCGTCGCCCGCGCCACCGGCGCCGTAGCCGTCTCCGGTGCCTCGGTTGGGTGTGCCGCCAAGGCCAAAATAAGACCCTCCACCGTAACCGCCGTTCTGCCCGACGCCTGGGACGAGAGGCGCACGGCCATCCTCGGAGAACGGGCTGCGTTGGACGTTGACTCCAGGCGCTGCCCCCGCGCTTGGCTCGCCCCCGGCCGCGCTCACGAAAGCGCCAAACGATGTCGTGCCGCCCGGGCTGCCCGGAGGTGATCCTCCTGTGTAGGCTCCGCCGGCTCCACCAGCGCCGATGGTGCAGTTGATGACCTGGCCGGGTTCCACGCGGACCGGGGAATCGACGATGCATATACCGGCCGCGGCGCCGGCGGAGTTAACCGACGTGCTATTTCCGGGACCCGCACCGGCGCCACCGCCCTGGACGATCACCATGACCTGGTAGACCCCTTCGGGCACCACGAACTGCCCGGAGGCTGTGATCAGTTTGTGGCCGTTCACGAGGTTGATCTTGGACCCATCCGGATTGGCCGCTTTGGGCATGCCTAAAAAACCGCTGCGCACGCTGGTCACAGATCGCCTCCGCGCGGCGTGAACTGGATGCCGGCCGCAACCGCGGTGCCGATGGACACGTAGATGCGCTCCGGCGTGGCCACGCTCCCTTTGAGTACCTGATTGAGAACGATGTCCTGCGGGGTGGATTCCGCCGTCTGGCTCAGAGTGTTGGCCGGGATGGTCTTTTCGGCGATCAACGAATTATTCCCGGCGACCGTCGGAGTCGCCCCGTTGTTCAGAAATACGCGCGCAACAGTGACCACGTTTGTGCCTTTGTGCATGCAGCGGATGGATTCGACCAGACTGCCTCCCCCCGCCACGCCGGGCGCGGTGGCCAGCAGCAACGTGGTTCCGGTGCCATCCAGGGCGGCGTTGGCGGCCGTGAGCGCGCCGGGGGTGGCGGCCGAGAACGGGACTGACGAGAATGCGGGGGAGCTGGCCATAGGTGATTATCCGTGGTTGAAAAACATGAACAAGTTACCGGCGACATTACCGGAGAGCAGTTTCGAATCGACGCCGTCGTGCGAGTGCGCCTGGCTCGGGGTGTAGCCCTGGCCGAGCCACTGCTTGACGTGGTCGGTGTTCTCGATAATTTTTGTCATCAGGTCGACGGTGATCGCGGAGTCCGGATCGTAGTCGGTAGCGGGGATCGTAACATAGGGCACTGTGGGTGCTGGCATGGATAGGTCCGCTCAGAAAACGAGAAATCCGTCACTGCCGTCGCTCATGCGACCGGCCGCATTGGATATGCAGGCGTAATTGTTGTTGTTCGGAAAGTTCGGCGTTGCCGAGGGCGCGATGAATCCGTAGCGGCGGTCACCGAAATTGGTGACGCGGGCCACGTACTTCTGACGGTCGGTCTGCGGGTTTTTTTTGGTGATGTACACCCGCGTTTTTTTGGGCCGCCCGGCAATGTCGACGTAGCGCGCGGTGATGAGATCGACGACCTGGCCCTCCTTGAGCGCCAGATCCTTAGGATCGCAATGAAAGGAAATATTCTCAGGGGCATTCCGGTACCTGGCGACCAGACGGCGCACCAGCGTGCGCATCGACCGATCGTTTTGCGGCGTGCTGAAAAATCGCGAGTTCATCAAGCGGTCGATGACCTGGTTGTATTCGACCGCGCTCTCCGCGCCGGCGTCGATGACTTGCTCGCCACTCAAGTAATTTTTGCCTTCCCGCGTGTTGGCAACCGCTTTGCTCAGGCCGTAGTACACGGCGCAGCGGGTAATGCGGTGTTCGTCGAAACGCTCGATTGACACCGATCCGAGCAGGTGATGCGCATCGTCGGTGAGCACCGTCGGCACAACGGCCGATGGGCTTTGCGGAGCGTAAACCGCGAACCGCTGCTTCTGATCAACCGAGCTCCACCAGCTCGACATGCCGGCGAAAACCAGCAGCTCTTTGACCAGCTCGGAATTGCTGATGGGATCGAACAACCCTGCCGTGATGCGATACCCGGAGCCGAGCCAGCGAGTCTCTTCCGAGGCGAGTTCCGCCAGGTCGAGATCGGCATCGACCATGCCGGCCGAATTGAAGAGCTCTTTTACCACCGTCGAGAAGGCCTGATCGATGAACACCGCGCCTTGTTGCACTACGTCTCCCGGCTTGCCCGTCTGCGCCTCGGTGCCGAACTGTGCGCGGTGCGTGCCGTCCGGCCAGGAGAGTACATCGCCCACATTACCGGTGTAGCGGATCACCTCGTCGTTGTGCCGGAACCAGCCGGCCGGTGTGTACTGCGCGCCGTGGCCGGGTTCGAGTGTTGCCTGCAAATCATTGACACCCAGCGCCAGCGCGAGTTTTCCGGTGGTGGGCGCCGGGGTCTTGGTGCGGTCGAGCGCCTTGGTTGGATCCTTGAGCGTGATCTTGACGGTGCCGTTGCTGGTTTGCGGCACCATCGAGTCGATGATGAATCGCTCGGTCTGCGCGGCGCCGGCAACGCCGTCGATGATCTGAATGCGGTCGATGTACGCCGGACG
>JANLTJ010000096.1:0-2302 GCA_031362885.1 Betaproteobacteria bacterium | reverse complement strand
TGCCTTGACGACTTTTCCGAGTTCTTTGGCGCGTTCGGGCGAAAAATTTCCTTCGCTATCCCGTATGCCATAGTTGGCCGTGCCGATCTGCATGATCACGTCGGCATTGCCCTCCAGATGATAAGGCGCCAGACCGCCTTCTCCGGTGTCGAGCCAGCATCCCGACATTTGCGCTCCGCGCGACAAGGCCTGCACCGCAGGCTGCGAAATCGCGCCAAAGCTCATGCCGCTGATATTGACGATGGAGCGCGCGACGAAGGGCAGTCTGCAATAGCCTTCTCCGATGACCAGTGGCGGCGTCGGCAGGCGATCCTCCTCCAGTATCGGGAACGGAGCGTTGACGAAGATGATGGAACCCGGTTCGCGCAAATCGAAAGTCGACCCGAAACCAATGATGCCGCCTTCGTCTTTCGCCAGCCGGTAAACCCAGCCTCTGGTGGCGCGATTGAAGGGCATTTCATCGCGATCTCCGGCAAAAAAGTACTGGCGGAAATACTCGCCCTGTTTCTCGAAGAAATAGCGCAGGCGCCCGATCAGCGGATAGTTGCGCAGGACCGTGTGCTTCTTCTGCGTGATGTCCTGCACAAACCAGAACACCAGCAGGCCCATCAACGCAACCCCGAGAATGGTACCAACCCCGTACGACAGTACACCCATGAATCCCGACATCAATGGCTCCCCGGTTCAGTCGAGTAACTATAGCGGCAGATTGGCGGAGCAACTATAGCGGCAGAGTAGAATGCCGCCTCCATCATAGGGGAAAGCCTTGGACCTGGCATCGGTAATTCGGCAAGACGTGGCGCGCGCACTGGCCGAGGACATCGGCACCGGTGATGTCACGGCGCAACTCGTACCAGCATCGGAAAAAGCCCACGCGCGCGTCATTACCCGCGAAGCGGCTGTATTGAGCGGCACGGCCTGGTTCGAGGCCTGTTATCGGCAGATCGAACCCGATATCAGGATTGTCTGGCATGCGCTTGACGGCGATCGCATCACTCGCGATCAAGTCCTATGCGAAATCGATGGTCCCGCGCGCAGCCTGTTGACCGCCGAGCGCTGCAGCCTCAATTTCCTGCAAACGCTCTGCGCCGTGGCGACCAGAACCCGCGCCTATGTCGATGCTGTCGCCGGCACCGGGGTCTCGATTCTGGATACGCGCAAGACCCTGCCCGGTTTACGCCAGGCACTCAAATACGCGGTGCGCTGCGGCGGCGGCACCAATCACCGCATGGGCCTCTACGACGGGGTGCTGATCAAGGAGAATCACGTCGCCGCAGCAGGCGGCATCGGCCCGGCGCTCGATCAGGCGCGCAAACTCGCCCCCGATATCCCGACCGAAATAGAAGTCGAGAACATCCATCAACTGCGTGAAGCCATTGCCGCCGGCGCGAAACTCATCCTGCTCGACAACTTCGATCTCGCCGGGTTACGTGAAGCGGTCAGGTTCACTGCGGGCCGCGCGGCCCTGGAAGCTTCGGGTGGAGTCAATCTGGACACCGTGCGCGCCATTGCGCAAACCGGCGTTGACCGCATTTCGATCGGATCCTTGACCAAGGACATCCACGCCCTGGATCTGTCAATGCGCTTCGTTCCGGTCTGATCCGCCCCGCGCCCAACACCGTCAACCCGGGCCCGATTATTTCGGCATGCTTATTTCGGCATGTTCCCGGCAATGACTGCTTCAATGGCCACGCGCGTCGCGTCCACCAGAAAGGGTTTGCTGCATTGAGCAATCGCGGTATCGGGATCTTTAAGTCCGTGGCCGGTCAATGTGCATACGATGGTCGTGCCTTCACCGATCAAACCGAGTTCCAGATCCTTTAACACACCCGCCATCGAAGCTGCCGAGGCCGGTTCGCAGAAAATTCCCTCGGTTTCGGCCAACAGTTTCTGCGCACGCAGAATCTCGGCGTCGGTACACTCGTTGAACCAACCGCCGGACTCGCTCTTGGCGGCCCAGGCCAGTTTCCATGAAACCGGATGGCCGATGCGTATGGCCGTTGCGACGGTTTCCGGCTGATCGACCATGGCGCCTCGCAGGAAGGGTGCGGCACCGGCAGCCTGGTAGCCCAGCATGATCGGACGTCGAGTGGCGATCGGTTTGGAAAGATACGGGCAGTTGCCATTGCAGTGCGGGCAACTCGCGGTGCTTTTGCCCACTGCCTCGCTATAGCCTGTCCAGTGGGCCGAAATATTGCCGGCGTTACCAACCGGCAGTGCGTGATAGTCCGGCGCATCACCCAATGCCTCGATCACCTCAAAAGCAATGGTCTTCTGACCCTGCAGCCGGTACGGGTTGATC
>JANLTJ010000095.1:0-6216 GCA_031362885.1 Betaproteobacteria bacterium | reverse complement strand
AAACCGGGGTCTATCCGCTCGCCACACCGGGCGGCTGGCACATTATCGGGCGTACACCGCTGCACCTGTTCCAGCCCGATGCCATGCCGCCCTGCTTGCTCAATGTCGGCGATACCGTGCGCTTCGTGCCGATCAGTGAGCAGGAATTTCAGGCCCAGGCGACGCCGTGAGCATCAGCGTGCTCAAGCCCGGAATGCTGAGCACCCTGCAAGACAGCGGCCGCCATGGTTTCCAGCATTTTGGCGTTCCGGTATCCGGGGCGATGGATGCGTTTTCGCATCGCCTCGCCAACCTGCTCGTGGGTAACAAGTCCGACGAAGCCACGCTGGAGCTCACGCTGCGCGGCCCGCGTCTGCGCTTCGAGCGCGATGCGCTGATTGCCCTGTGCGGGGCTGATCTCACGCCGGCTATCGATGGCGTAGACGTAGCGCAAGCCAAACCCCTGCGCGTGCGGGCCGGTGCGATGCTCGACTTCGGCGCCGGCCTCACCGGGTGTCGCGCTTATCTTGCCGTCCACGGCGGCTTCGCAGTTCCCGCGGTCATGGGCAGCCGCAGCACTTACGAGCGCGCGAACATAGGGGGCCTCCATGGCCGTGCGCTGCGCGAGGGCGATGTACTACCAATCGGCCACTCGCAGGCCACGCCCTACCCCGCACTGGCAAGTGCGCTCGCCGTATCGAAAATGAACTTTGCCGCGCCGAAATGGGCGGTGAATCAACATCTGGAAAAGCTTGCCCGAACACCGCAGATCGTGCGTATCGTGGCGGGACGCCAGTGGGATGCGTTCGCGCCCGCGGCACGCGATACGCTGACAAGCGGAGAGTTTCGCCTCGCTCCGGATTCCGATCGCATGGGCTGCCGTCTCGAAGGAGCGGCGCTGAGCGTTCACGGCATCGAAGAAATGCTGTCGGAAGCCGTCAGCTTTGGGACCATCCAGATTCCGCGCTCGGGCCAGCCCATCGTGCTGATGGCGGACCGGCAGACCGTGGGCGGCTATCCGAAAATCGCCGAAGTCATCAGTGTCGATCTGTGGCTGCTGGCGCAATTGTGCCCAGGTGAGCGGCTACGTTTTGAACTCGTATCACTGGCTCAGGCGCAAGCCTTGTGCTTGCAGCGCGAACAGGAAATTGTCACCATCGGCGAAGCGGTGGCCAAACATCTGAACGAATGAAGACCATAGACCTCAATTGCGACATGGGAGAAGGATTCGGCGCCTGGCAAATGGGCGACGACGCGGCGCTGCTCGATCACGTGAGCTCCGCCAACATCGCCTGCGGCTTTCACGCCGGCGACCCCGGCACCATGCATCGCACCGTCAAACTGGCGATAAAGAAAGGCGTCGCGGTCGGCGCGCATCCGTCGTTACCGGACTTGCAGGGCTTCGGACGGCGTGCTATGAAAGTATCGGCAGCGGAAGTCTACGATCTGGTGCTCTATCAAATCGGCGCGCTGGCGGGATTCGCTCGCGCCTGCGGTGGCAGGCTTGCGCATGTAAAAGCGCACGGCGCGCTTTACCACATGGCGGCCAGAGAAGCGCCGCTCGCGCAGGCTATCGCGCAGGCCGTGCGCGATTTCGACACCGGATTGATCCTGTTCGGACTGTCTGGCAGCGAACTGATTCGCGCCGGAGAAACCGCCGGACTAAAAACCGCCAGCGAAGTTTTCGCCGACCGCAACTATGAGACTGACGGCAGCTTGACGCCGCGTACGCAAGCCGATGCCGTGGTTGACGACGTCGAAACGGCGATTGCCCGGGTCAGGCGCATGATTGGCGACGGCAAGGTGCGCAGCCGGCAAGGCGGCGACGTTGAGGTGCGGGCTGACACCCTGTGCATTCACGGCGATGAACCCGGGGCGCTGGAGTTTGCCAAACGCATCCGCGCGGCGCTGCAGACAGATGGGGTGCGTGTGGCTGCTGTTTCGCGCTGATACGAAGTCAGTCAACACCCAACACAGAGGCACGGAGAACACAGAGAGCAGAGGAAGCGACATATCGGAAAGTGATACAAACACATATCGCTAGAAATTATTCACCGGCTTATTTTGACGATTTTGTCTTTGCTCTGTGAACTCGGTGTTCTCTGTGTCTCTGTGTTGAGAATTACTTCAAGGAGGAAAAATGCAAGACAAATTGTTTTCAGTTGCGGATCAGATCGTGCTGGTCGCCGGCGCGAGCCGGGGAATCGGCCGCGCTCTGGCGCAGGGTTTCGCCGACCGTGATGCCCAGGTCGTCATTGCCGGACGTGAAGCGGACACGCTCTCCCGGACGGCAAAGGAAATCTCCAAGGGCAGGCACCCGGTTCAGTTCGAGGTCTGCGACGTGGCCAATCCGGACGATGTGGCAAAACTGGTGAAAAGCGTGATCGCGCGATGCGGACACATTGACACGCTGGTGAGCGTGGCTGGTGTAAACAAGCGCATGAAGGCCGAACACTACACCATGGAAGAATTCGACTGGATCATGAACATCAATCTGCGCGGCGCGTTTGCCGTCGCGCAAGCGGTGGGCCGGCACATGATCGGGCGCAAGACCGGCGCAATCATCAATATCGACTCGCTGAATACTTACGCACCGCTTGCCGGTGTAACGCCCTACGCAATGAGCAAGGCCGGCGTATTGATGATGACGCGCTCCCTGGCCAACGAATGGGGCAAGCACGGCGTGCGTGTGAATTCCATCGCACCGGGCTTTTTCCCGACCGCGCTGACTCAGAAAATGTGGACCCAGGAAAAGATGATCAACTGGGGAAAGACCAACACGCCGCTTGGCAGACTCGGCGATGTGACGGAACTGGTCGGTGCGGCGATTTATCTGGCATCCCCGGCTTCTTCGTACATGACCGGTCAGACCCTGCGCGTGGACGGCGGCATCACCGCCGGGATCAACTGGCCGATTGACCTATAGACCGGGTTCAGGTGCAGTCCAGCCACGGTAAATTTCACCAGGCGATCCGTGTAGACTCTCACGACACATTTCCGCATACCACCATGTCGAAAATTCTTGGCGCGTTGTTTCTTCTCGTTTTGTCGGTCGTCGCCCAGGCTGCCGACAACAACATGCTCTATGTCGAGTACCAGTTCTCCGGAAAGGAAATCGCCCCTGACAGTTTCGACGCGAAGATCAAGAAGCTCTGGCGCATCGGATTTGAATTTCTCCGCTTCGAGGATGCACCTCATCCGCAGAACAACCCTCACGGACTCATCATCGTGTCCGAGCCCGATATCTGGATCATCGATCGCAATACCAATCTGGCTCAGCATAGTGTCGATCCAGGGCCGAACTTCAAGATTCACTTTCCACTGTTCGCTTTGGAGAGTTCCGAAAAACTGCGGCGGCTCGAATTGGGACGCGAAGTGGACTATTTCTACGAGCAAAGCGCCAGAGAGTCGCCGGCCCAGGAAATCGACGGCTTCAAATGCAGGGTGCTGCGCATTGCCGTGGATGACCGTGAAGCAACGCTGTTTGCCAAGCCAAACGGTACGCCCCGGCAGATCGTACTGAAGGCGGCCGAGTACGAATACACGATGAATTTCCTGCGCTACGAGCCAGATCGAAAACCGGACATGTCGCTTTTCCAATTGCCGCTGGGTGTGCAACCCAAGAAGTGAGTCTGCGTATTTCGAGGCATTAACGTGATCCCGCCGCACCTCGGTCTGCTGCTTGCGCTGCTTTGCCCGGGCGCTGCGTGCGCCGAGTTTCTGCTTGTGCCCGGCAGCCTCATGCCCGCCACCGGCGGCCAGATGGAAATTACGCTCTTCGTGACGAATGACTCCGCGGAAGAATATCTGGTCCTTGATCTGCCCGCCCGGATCACGCTGCGCGCGCGCGGGGTTGCGGGTGCGCCGGATGTCGTGCTCATGCGCATGGATTCGCAGCCAACCCGGGTTCGCATCGGACCCGGACAATTTTTTCGGTCACGTTACGCCGGGCTTCTGCCGGAAGAGCTTAGCGGCAATCTGGTGCTCGATGCGGTGGATCTTGCGGCGGCGCCACTCAGCGTATCAGTGCAAGGCACCCTGGCCATGGATTCGCAGACGCCAAAGCCCGCGCCCGCACCTCGGCCGGAGCCAAACGAAGGCCCCCAGGCCGAGCCGGTTTCGTCCCCGATCGGGGTCAGTCAAAGAGACGCTACGCGTTTCGCAGCATCGTTTTCTCCCAATGAACCGAACTACGCTTCCGCCGGATCCGTCAGACCCACCCACGCCAAGTCTCAGGTCAGCCTGAAATTCCGTCTCTTTAATCCGGATACGAAAACACCGGCTCTGGAGAATTTTTATTTTGCCTATTCTCAGACCTCAATATGGGCAATTGGCAGTTCGTCAAAACCGCTTTATGACTCCGCCTACCGGCCTGGTGCATTTTTCCTGGATGATGACGTATCGCAGGGACCATTCGGCAGTTCGTCCCGGCTCGGCTTTCAGGCGGGCGTAGAGCACGAATCCAACGGCAGGGATGGCGCGGCTTCGCGCAGCCTGAATATCGGCTACGTGCGACCCACGCTCACGGTCCACTTGCCCAGAAACTATTTCATTTCTGTCTCACCGAAAATCTACGGCTATTTCGAGAAAGAAGACAATCCCGACATCGCCTATTACCGTGGCTATTGCGATTTTCTCGTCAAGGCTGGCCATCCGGACGGCGCGCAATTCGCCGCAACCTTGCGCAAAGGAACCGGGCGGTATCCGTACAGCGCGCAGATGGATGTTTCGATTCCACTCAAGACCGCGCGGCTCGGCAATCTGGGAGGGTATCTTCATCTGCAATATTTCAACGGCTACGGCGAGAGCCTGCTCGACTACGACCGCCGAGTGCGATCGCAGTTTCGCATCGGATTGATGATTTCCCGCTGAGCCATGAGCCGACCCGTCTGCCACGCGAAAGGGCTGCGCCTTGTTTGGCTGCCAGTCCGCGCGGTCACATGCAGTGCGGTGCGCTCCTGTGTTCTGCGGCTGTAGTGTAGCCTCCGGATAGCGGACCGAATCCTGATCCAGCGCGGTAGGTTGGGCTGAATGGTTGTCTGAAGCCCAACGATCAACGAATAGAGATCGCGCCGAATTCGGTTTGAGAAGGGCAATTGGGTGAAGACACCGGTCAATGACTGGAAGACGGGGATGTTGGGCTTCATTTTATTCTGCCCAACCTACCGGGCTGGCTCGTCCGGCTCGATGAGGAACCGCAGGAGTAGAAGGCTATGCGGCCCGTCGCAAGTCCTGCGCAGCCGTGACCCTTTCGTGTGCGCCAGTTGCTCCAGCAACTTGGGTGCGGTAGCCTGATCGGGCTGGGAATATGGGCGTTTGGTAGTGGCTCCCGTATTTGCCAAATAAATGGACTCAATGACTTACATTGCAACCTGCTTATTTATGCACCTTCGAGGTGATTTCCTCAACACCTTGAAGGTGTCTACTTCTAGTTAGCCCTTTATGGCCTTTGCATACATCTCGCCCGCCGTATCGTTGATTGCTCTTGCAGTCTCACTGTTTACGTTGTGGTTCACCATTCTTCGGCGCGGCACTGTGCGTAGCACACATCCATCGTTCGTCGCCTTTCGCTATGACTTCGTAGGAAAGAGTGTGCCGCAGGCCAAAATATTCTTTCGCTCTCTGCTCTTCAGCACTGGCAAGCGTGGTCAGGTTATTGAAAGTCTTTTCCTCCGCGTCCGCGAAGGCTCGCGCCAAGCAGAGTTTTCGTTCTGGGGTTACGGAGACAAAGACCTCGTTCGCGGCAGCGGCCTGTTCGTGCCAGAGACGGGGGTGGCCACAAACCATCATTTCAATCCAGTTGACTCCGAAACCCTCTTTCTCTTCTCGCAAGGTTCGTATTCCTTGGAGCTTGTGGCAAAGCTCGTCGGGAGAGAGCGCCTAGTTTCGCTATGGAATGTAACGCTCGAAATGCCTGCTGGTGTGTATGGCTCCACTATCGCTCGTGAAACGACAGTGTTCTACAGTTGGTCGCCCGAGCAGCGGTGCTATATTGTGTCAATCGAAAAACGGTCAGGTTCTGTACATGCGCTCTCCGACCCACAGGGCTAACCCGTCAGTCGAGAGGGACTGCGCAAAAGCGCGCAGCCCCTCACTTTTACGTTGGGCCTCACTGGAAACGCACGTCACTGGCGAGAGATGATCGAAACGCTTTCTTCCCACGACGTGCTTTCGATTCATGAAGTGCTGACTGCCGACTTCGCAGCTGCCGCCGATCCAATCAGCCCGAGCGGCGTC
>JANLTJ010000019.1:0-3141 GCA_031362885.1 Betaproteobacteria bacterium | reverse complement strand
CACGGCAACCGCGTCACCCACGCCTATTCCGCGCTTTGCAAGCGCCGATGCCAGGCGGCGGCAGCGCGCGTACGTTTCCTCCCATGCATAGCGCCGCGCGCCATGGATCACCGAAATCCGCCGCGGATACACCGCCGCCGTACGCTCGATGAATCCCACAGGCGTCAACGGCGCGTGGTTGGCGGCATTTTTGTCGAGGTCGGTCTCGAAGGGATTGGGCTTGGCATTCACGGTGGCGAAAGTATATCTCCGTCCGATTAGAAGCCCAGAAGCCGAAAACCGCGCAACACCCGCTCCCCGGACGACATGGTCTATGTCCGCATCGGCTACGGGGCAGATGCAAGCATCCAGCATTGGATACTTACATCTACAGGTATATTACTTTCTCGGTGGCGACGTGCCACCTAATACTAGTTGGGCGTCACGAGGTATAGACCGCGCGCTCATTTCGGCCAATCCCACCAGCAGGAGCAGTTTATGTTCAATCTTCTCGTGTCAATTCGTGCGTACACTGACGCTTGCACCGTGATTTGGGGCGTATCTATCTCCACACGACGCACTGTCAGCGCCATTGCCCTTGCAGCCTTTCTTCTTGGGTCCGAGGCAGTTGCCGGACCTCCTTTGCCGATCGCGACTAGCCCTGAAGATGTTGGACTATCTTCTTCGCAGCTCGCGCGCGTTGAGGAGGTGACAAGCGAGCATATGAAGGCAGGCCTTGTACCCGGCGCGGTGATGCTTGTTGCGCGTAAAGGCAAGATCGCCTGGTACAAAGCGATGGGCCATCGTGATCGCGATGCTGGCGATCCAGTACGCAGTGACTCCCTCTTCCGGATTTACTCGATGACTAAGCCAATCGTGAGCATCGCAGCAATGATGCTGGTTGAGGAAGGTCGGATGCAACTCACTGATCCGGTGTCAAAGTACCTGCCACAGTTGGCAGGCATGAAGGTCGGCATCGAGAAGACCGATGCCTCGGGCAAGTCGACACTTGAATTGGTCGACCCTGATCGCGCGATGACAGTCCAGGACCTCTTGCGACATACGTCTGGACTGATCTACGGTGGGCGCGGCAAGTCAGCGATCAACGAAGCGTACACCCAGGCGAGGATTGGTGATCGAGACGTCAGCAATGAGGAACTCGTGGCACATGTCTCGAAGCTGCCACTCCGTTTTTCGCCCGGTGCACGGTGGGAGTACGGAATCTCTACGGATGTACTGGGACGCGTCATCGAGGTCATTGAGAAGAAAACCCTAGGGGACGTGCTCCAAGCTCGCGTTTTGGGTCCTCTAGGGATGGTGGATACGGCCTTCTTTGTCCCGTCCGACAAGCTCGGCCGGGCAGCACAACCGTGGCAGCGGCCTGGCATTCCGCCGTCGCCGCGCTTTGATGTGTCCAAGCAACCCGCCTTTGAATCCGGCGGAGGTGGCCTTGTCGGCACCATCGAAGACTACCTGCGCTTCACCCTCATGCTTGCGAATGGTGGGGAGTTTCAAGGCAGGCGACTGGTCAGCAAGAAGACCCTTGAACTCATGACGACAGACCACTTGGGAAAAACGCCGGGGCGCGCGCCCGGGCTCGGCTTCGGCCTTGGATTCGAAGTGCGGACAATTGAGGGCCAAGCTGGCATGGCGGGCACGATTGGCGAGTATGGCTGGGCGGGAAACGCGGGCACCATCTTCTGGATCAATCCAAAGGAGGACTTGATTGCGATCTACATGGTGCAGGTCGCTGATAGCGATCGAGTAATGTTGCGAAATCAGTTCCGTAGCATGGTGCAGGCGGCAATCATCCGCTAGCGACGCCCAACCCGGCGCTCAACCGGACGCTGCGCGATAAAGCCGCGCAGCGCCGGTTAGCTCTACGTTATGCCGCAAGAGTGCGAATCTGCGGGACGAAAACGTTGCCTGATATGCTGAATTGATGAAGGTCCGTGAGGTACTGCGAATGCTTCAACATGACGGCTGGTTTCTTGCAGCGACACGCGGCAGTCACCGTCAGTTCAAACATGCCAGCATGCCCGGTCGCGTCACGGTGCCGGGCAAGCCGAGCGATGACTTGGCACCGGGCACATTGAACAGTATCCTGAAGCAGTCTGGTCTTAGAAAGTGAGGCCGAAATGCGGTACGCCATCGTAATTGAGAAGGCCGAGGGCAACTACTCGGCGTACGTTCCTGATCTGCCGGGTTGCATCGCTACGGGCGCCACACCAGAGGAAGTCGAGTCTCAGATTCGCGAGGCAATCGAGTTCCACATTGAGGGCATGCGTGAGGACGGTATCGCCATTCCACCACCAGCGAGCCGGGTCGAGTACGTCGATATTGCGGCATAGCCCGGTAATGCGCGCTATGAGCATTGACTCCATCGAACAGTTGCGCTCCCTGTACCCTTCGCCCAAGGAGCGGGCGGTGAAGAAACAGCTTGCGGCGCTGGACGTGCATTGCCGCCGCTTCATCGAACTCTCCCCCTTCGTCGTCCTCGCGAGCAGCAGCAAGACTGGCGCGATGGACGCATCCCCCCGGGGCGGTGCGCCGGGATTCGTCAAGGCACCCGACGAGCGCACACTGCTGATTCCCGATGCGCCGGGCAACAACCGCCTAGATACGCTGGAGAACATCATCGGAACCGGAAGGATCGGCCTGTTCTTCATGGTGCCGGGGATCGATGAGACGTTGCGGGTGAACGGCAGCGCTCGCCTGTCCTCGAGCGAGGAGCACCTCAAGCTGTTCGGCGGCGAAAAGCGCATTCCGAAGCTGATCATCGAAGTCGCGGTGGCGGAGGCCTATCTGCACTGCGCCAAAGCCCTCATGCGCTCGAATTTGTGGAAGGTTTCATCCCAGGTGGAGCGCTCGTCGCTGCCCACGATGGGACAGATGATCAACAGCCAGACGGGTGTCGAAACTCCAGCGGAGACCCAGGATGAAATGCGCGCGCGTTATGCAGCGGACCTTTAGGGTCTTCGCCCTTCCATTCATTCTGGCCTGCGCGGCCCTCCCGGCGCGTGCGCAGGACGACTACCCGAGCAAGCCGATCCGCCTGATCACGCCGGCGGCCCAGGGCGGGACGACGGACATCCTCGCGCGCGTGTTCGGCGCGCGCATGTCGGAGATCTTCAAGCAGCAGGTGCTGGTGGACAACCGCGC
>JANLTJ010000016.1:0-44817 GCA_031362885.1 Betaproteobacteria bacterium | reverse complement strand
CAGCGAGAGCAGAATAATCAATCCTCAGATCCATACCACTCAGTTGACATTGAGCGCGCGCGGACCCGGCAAATGGTCGAGTGCCTGCAACCCGGTCTCGCCGGTGGCAATCGTGTAGCGCCACCAAACCGCCTGCACGATGGTATCGAAAACCTGAATGTCGGTGATCTTCTTTCGCCGCTGGCCGATTTTATCGCTTGCGGCCAACCTCGCCGCTGGCGATCAGTTGTTCGAGTTCGCTCGCCCCGCCGATCAGCACACCTTGGACGAACACCATGGGGAACGTCGGCCATCCGGTCCACATCTTGAGCGCGAGCCGGCGGCGCCATTCGCCAATATAGCTGCCGTACTCGAGATACTGGTAAGCAACGCCTGCGGCGTCCAGCAGTTTGCGTGCTTTTCTGGGGAACGGATTCTGCCGCATACCCACCACGACAATGTCGTTCGCGGCCACCGCCTGCTGCACCTCCTTCAGGATATCCGTCCGGTAATTCGCAATCTTTGCACGGGCTGCGGGATGAATATGGGTTTCATCCAGGATATGACGTGGCATGCGCTCTCCTTGGTTTATGCCGAGTTGTTATTTGAACGCAAGGGTAATGAATCCGCGCAGAGTGCGCAACGACACAGGCCGCGCAACGGCCCGGGAGCCGGTTTCCCCGCCTTCTCTTCGCACCTCACCCCTCACATCCTCACCCCCACCACCCCGTCCCCATTCAACTCAGTGACAAACCCCGCCTGCCGCAAACGCCTGGCCACTTCATTAGGCACGTCGCGCCCGCTGGTGAGTTTGTTCGGTGTTCCGGTGTAATGAAACAGCCGGCCGGTGCGCTTGAGTACGCGCGCGAGATGGTCGTAGAACGCCTGCGAATAGAGTTCCCCGGCAATGCCAAACCGCGGCGGGTCATGCAATACCGCGTCAACTGAGGCATCGGAAAGACTGACGATCTCCCGGGTAATGTCGCCTTCGGTCAAGGTCAGTCGGTCGTCGGCCCGCGGCGACCAGGGGTTGAGACTGCGCAGCCAGATCACGTCGGAATTCTTCTCATAAGAGAGCACCTTGTGCGCCTGCCCGGCAAGACACCAGGCGGCGAAATAACCCAGCCCGCCACAGGTATCCAGAATCACCCTGCCCGACGGCCGGATCAAAGCCACTTTGCGCTGCGCATCCTCATACGGCGAAACTTGCGCCGTGGGCAACATCTTGATGCCGTCGATCTCGAAGGTCGGCGCGCCCCACTGCGTCGGCACCAGCTTGATGAGCGACGCGCTGAATCGCGCCACTGGTTCAAAGGCTTCCCCGGTCCAATAGTAAATGCTTCGGTCCTTGCATTTGTCCAGCCAGGGAAACTTCCGGCCCTGCCATCGCCATCCCGCGGCATCCAGCGAGACGGTAGTCATGGAACGATCGAGATCGAGGGAACATTGAGCCGTAACGAGCCCGGCGCCGGCGGCCGCGCGCAGGTCCTGGTGAACTTTCAGTGTCAGCAGCGGCGACATGCTTGCCTCGGGTGCCATTTCAGCGAGTGGATTGTTTCATGTTGAACATCGTCAAGCGATCGTTTGGTTGCCAACGCCGTCGGAGATTGCCCGGTCATACGCGGTTGGCGCGACTGTGCTTGCACGGCCGGTTGATCGAAATCGTCCGCGAATTTTCTTGACCTCAGCAGCGCCCTGCCACAGCGAAATTCCAGAATCTCGATTTGCAGGTGAAGTCCATTGCGGTACCGGATCCGTCAATTTCATCCCTGGACTGCCGCGACTGCCGGTGGTTCGGCTTCGAAGAATCGGAATTGTGCAACGAATTGTCGGTCAGCGCCGATCCAGTCCTGCCCACGCAAATTCGTCATCCAGGCGTAATGGCTTGATTTGGACGAACCGAAAGGGAAAACGCAACTGAATATACCCAGGGAGGAATACACCGCGGAGTTCAAGGACCTCGCGGTTAAGCCTGCGAGAGCGGGCCACGACGCTGCAATGAATCCCGTCACCAATGGCGCGAAAGATCAGCTCGATCGTTGGACAAAGTCCCGGCAGGCGCGCACTGCGGACGCCGCCCGAAGGCAATAAGGTTCATGTTCACACGAACCGGCATGCCCGAAGCGGCGCCTGGCGCCGGGGAAATGGCTGCGCGTCTACGTCTGAGCGCTGCGCGGCCGCCAGGCATGGCTGGCCTCCAGCGGATTTAGCGCATCTGCTTTTGCCAGCCCGAGCTCGAACAGACGCAAACGGATCAGTGCAAGATGTTCGCGGCCCCAGAACAGCTCACCGTCAAGTACGAACGTAGGCACACCGAACACCCCGCGGGCTTCCGCCTGCGCTCGCACGCGGTCATGTAACGCGCGGCCCTCGCGCGCAGCCCAAGTCGCGAAGTCGGTAGTATCGACACCCGATTCGTTGAGCACGCTTTCGATGACATCAGGGTCCTCGATATCCAGAGCGCGTTGCCAAAAGCGCTCATAGACGATGTCGTTGTAAGTGCGCACGCCGCCCCGCACCTTGGCCCACAGCAGGCCAATTCCAGACAACGACGAATCCCATATTTTTTGTGGGCCACGAATCGCGAGACCGCACAGGTTGGCATAACGGCGCGCGTCCATATAAAAATATTTCACCCGTCGCCACTGGTGCGCCGTGCGATTCTCCGCAATCACCGCGCCGTCATTGTCGACTTCGGCGCTACCGAGGAAAGCAGGAATGTCGAGTGTGTACGGTAACCAGTCCAGCGTCACGTCGAAATCGCGTTCAAGCTCCCACGCTGGTGCGACTGCCAGGTAGGCATAGGGGCTTTTATGATCGATATACAGATCGATGGTTTTTGTCGTCATGGTTCGAGCATCCGGTTGGTCTGGTTTTGGGAGCTTGTCCGCAGACAAACGCCTCGCAAACGCGCCGACCGAACACACGATTGCGCGCCTGTACGCGCTCGATGGCGGCATCGAGAAAATCGCCGGGGGTGACCTGCGTACGCCGCACCAGACCAGCGAGCCCGAGTGCGTCGCAGTTCTCGCAATTTACAAACGCACTCAGGGCATGCGGCCGTATTTACCCGTGACGCGAAAAATATTCCGCGGCCGAATCCTCTCGCCTACCTGCGCTGAATGGGGATTGCCAGCGGGCGAATGGGTGAGGCGGTCGCACCACGCATCTTCAAGGGCGAGGCAATGAACAGGAATTCGTACACCTTGTCCTTGGCGAGTTCTTCCAGCCACAGGGCTTCAAGCAGCGAGACGCCGCGCTCGGCCTGAAGATAAGTGTGCACCGGAACAAAGTTCGCGGGATCCGTGGAAGGAAAACTCTCGACGCCGAAATTGTCCGCGCCCAGCAGCATCGCCTTTTGCCCTTCCACCAGCCATTGTGCTGCCTCCAGGCCCAGGCCTGCCTGATCTGCCAGGCGGTACTTGGCCACATCGGGCCACAGGACCATGACACCGGTGCGTGTGAGCACCACGTCGCCCGGGCGAAGCATCGTGCCCTGCTTTTTCAAGGCCTCTTTCAAGTCGGCCACCGTGATGGAATAAGAGTTTGGCAAATGCACCAGGCCCTTCGCACTGGCCACGTCGATAAGCACGCCACGGGCTACGATGGGCGGATACTTGTCGGCCCCCGATTTGGTCCAACCGCGCACGCCGAGGGCATCATCGGCGCTGACCTGGTTCCAGATCTTTCCGCTCAACCCGAAGTGATTCAGCGTGTCGATATGAGTGCCGGTATGGGTGTACATCGAGACGCCATCGCCGGAATAGGACAGCAACTCATTGTTCTTGCCGCGCGCGGGCGTATGCGTCATCCAGATCTGATAGGTGGGATCACCGAAAGGCGCGCAGCAGGTCGGCATACCGACGAACAACTCCACTCCCAAATCGTAGATTTTTCCGCCGGTGACCTGCGTGAGCACTTCGAGCCGGGTGGCATCGGTCATCATGTTCAGCGTGCCGATTTCGTCGTTGGGACCCCACGGGCTCTTTGCAGCCACGTTCTTGGCAATCTGTGCTTGCGCGAATTCCGTCGCGCCAAAAAAGGCGAACACAACGGCCATCGCTGCGATGGCGCATTTCTTCGATCCTGACATTTGCAAGTTAGCCATTTTCTCCTCCTGAAGTGGACGAACAGCACGGGCGAGAGTGAACCGGTCTGCCGGGCTTGTCAAGACAGCTGCTTGATCTCCACTTCCACAAATACAAATTCATGATCGTTGGCATTGATCACGTTGTGATCCACACCCGCATTGCGCGCATAAGGGATGCCTACTTTGAGTTCCGCGAAGCGCTTGCCCTCCTTTTCTTCAAGCAGCAGTCTGCCGTTTGTTTGCGGCACTACGACGTAGTCCATCTGATGGACATGCCAGCCGGTTTCGGCCTGGGGTGCGAAGCGCCATTCGGTGACCTTGACGCGATCGTTATCGATGAATGTGGTGGGAACAGCCTGGGGGCGGGAAGTGCTCATGATGAGGAGCGAGTGGAATCCGATTGAGTGGACGTGCAAGTCATCGCAATTATGCCGCAAACGGTTTCCTGCTGGCGTGATGCTGCTGTGCGCAAGTCAGAAGGGACATGAGCGCCTGTCAGAAGGCTCATGGTTGCCGAACTGCCTTTATCGTTCTGCATTCATCAGAAAATTCAACAGATTTCCGATGTACGTGAAACCCGGGCAGGGTCGATCCCTGTTTCACCCAAAAACCGGACACATTACGCGCTGCAAAGCGGGCCAAGTAACCTGCTCCCCGCATCGGTGGTAGTGTTCGCTGATTCGGGAGTCCGCATGGTCGGTCATGACGTTTGATTTTCTGAAAACCGGCCGATTTCCGGAATTTCGCGCAGCGTGTAAAGTTTCGTACCGAACTTCCTGTTGCCTTAAAAACCTCTTGCCTTGGAAAAGAGAGAAAACCATGCGAACCAGACATCTGTCGCCTGCGACCGCGGATCGGTTTTTTGCACCGGCGGTTATCACTGCGCCAAAACTCCTTGCCCTGCTTGCGGCCATCTGGTGGCTTGCGCTCGCGCATTCAGCATTGCAGGCTGCCGACGTTGTCGTGCCGCGCGCGATTCAGTCCATCGTCGACAGCCCGGATCGCAGCGACGCGGATCGCGAGACCGACCAACGCCGCCAACCCGTGAAATTGCTCGCGTTTTTTGGCGTGAAGCCGTGAATGGCCGTCCTCGACATGGGTACCGGGGGCGGCTACACAACGGAGCTACTGGCGCGCGCGGTGGGTTCGCGCGGTTCCGTCGTGGCGCAAAACGATACATTCATCTTCGAGAAGTATCTCAAGGGAACGCCCGACCCGCGTTTCAGCACCAGCGTCATGAAGAACGTCAAGCATGTGGCGCGGCCCTACGATGACCCGATTCCACCCGGCGCCGGTCCATTCGATCTGATCACGAGCATCTTTGTCTATCACGACACCGAATGGCTTGGCCGAGATCGCCAGGAAATGAACAAGAAGTACTTCAATTCGCTGAAGCCCGGCGGTCATATCGTCATCGTCGACCACGCCGGAAATCTTGGCAGCGGCGCTTCGCAGTCGCAGACCCTGCACCGGATCGAAGAGAGCGTCGTGCGAAGCGAACTCGAAGCGGCGGGATTTGAACTGGTCGGGGAAGCGCAGTTCCTGCGTAACCCGGACGATCCGGGTGACAAGAGTTTTCGCGAGGCGAGCGTTCCAGTCGACCAGTTTGTGATCAAGTACCGAAAGCCTGTAAGGTGAACAGACTGGGCGGGTGTATCGCCCTTGTAACCGGCGCGGGCCGCGGCATTGGCGCCGCAATCGCGCTGAGCTATGCGAAGGAGGGCGATTCGATTCGATGTAACACGCCTGAATTGAAGCCGGAGCCTTTGTCCACACCAACCCATGGAGAAAAGAACCCTATGATTCCTGATGCCTCGCGCAACTCTTTAGTCATCCGCCGGTCGCGGTTATTGCTGATGTGCTGGGTGTTTGCGGTGTTCGCGATTCCCTGCCCGCTGCTGGCGGATACAGAAGCGAAGTTGCGCGGCGCGGCCGCCAACGACGCCGATTGGCTTACCTACAGCCATGGCTACGCGAACCAGCGTCATTCCGGATTGAAACAGATCCATCGCGGAAACGTGTCGCGGCTGGTTCCGAAGTGGATCTATCAGACCGGCGTGGACGGTACATTTCAGACCAATCCGCTGGTGCTCGATGGTGTGGTGTATTTGACGACGCCGGGCAACCACATTGTTGCCCTGGATGGCGCAACCGGTGAAGTGCGCTGGAAGTACATCCACAAGATGGAAACAAAGAAGACGTGCTGCGGAACGCACAATCGGGGTGCGGCGATCGGATACGGCAAGGTCTACGAAATCACCGCCGATGCGCGACTGATAGCAGTGGATCGCAATACCGGCAAGCTGGTGTGGGACGTACCGGTGCTCGACCCCGCCACGGGTGCGCCGGACGCACCGCAGCAGGTGCGAAACATGCACGATCTTTCCAAACAGGAAATCGAGAAATGGACGCGCTTCATGGGCAACATGGCGCCTCTGGTCTACGACGCAATGGTGATCGTTGGCACGACCGGCGCGGGATACACGAGTTTTTTCGGGGACGAGGAGGAAAGCTCGGCAGCGACCATTGGCCGATCCGGCACGCGGGACGGACTGCGTGCGTTTATCTCTGCCTATGAAGCCGACTCCGGCCGGCTGGTGTGGCGCTGGTACGCAACCAGCGATAGCGGTTGGGAAGGCGAATACGTCGGCAAGACATCAATGGGTGATGCGCTGGAACGCGATTTCACCGCCGAACGCGCCAACGCGGAAAAATACCGCGACGCATGGAAAGGCGGGGGCGGTTCAATTTACTCCTCGCCCGCACTCGACACCGAGCGCGGGCTGCTTTACTTCGGCACGGGTAACGCCGCGCCTTACGCCGATCTCTACCGGCCGGGTGACAATCTCTATACCGCGTCGCTGATCGCGCTGGACGTCAAGACCGGAAAGATGCGCTGGCACCATCAGATTACGCCGCACGATATCTGGGGCTACGATCTGGCCACGCCGCCGGTACTGATTGATGTGCCGGCCGACGGGAAAATGGTGCCTGGTATTGCCCAGGCGACAAAATCGGGCTGGATGTATTTTTTCAATCGCGTTACCGGCGAAGTGATCCGCCGGTCGGAACCATTCGTGCCGCAGTCGAATTTGTTCCAGCGCGCGAAGGATGCAAAGGGGGTCATCGTGGCGCCCGGCGGCGGGGGTGGCGCAAACTGGCCGCCGGTGTCCTTCAGCCCGGAGACGGGATGGACGTATGTCGCGGGCAGTCATTACCCGAGTGTCTACACACGGGAGGCGGATGCGAAAGGCAACCTGGTTAACGTGCTGGGCTTCCCGGAAGGCGTGGAAACTTTCGGCACGGTAAACGCGATCGATCCCGCGACCGGCAAGATCGTCTGGCAGGAGCGTATGCGCGAGCCGTTCAGTGGCGGCATCACGACCACGGCGGGTGGACTGGTTTTCATCGGTGAATCGGACGGCCACTTCACGGCGCGCGATACGCGCACGGGCAAACTACTGTGGCGCTTTCAGACCGGAGCCGGCGTCAACGCCCCGTCCGTGACCTACGAAACCGGCGGCAAGCAGTACGTCGTGGTTGCGGCGGGCGGGAACAAGCTGTTCAAGATTTCGCCCGGCAATGCAGTGATCGGATTTGGATTGTTTGAACCGGAATGATCAGGAGCCGCCCATGAGTTCGTTCGCACCGTATGCCGCCATCGTTGAGCTTGGGCGCGCTTTGCGCGACGGTTCAACCAGTCCCACCGCGCTGGCTGAGCAGTACTTGCAGCGCATCGAGAAACTCAACGGCAAACTCGGTGCGTTCCAGCGGGTAACGCCAGAGCGCGTGCGGCACGCCTGCACTGAGCTGTTTCTGATCATCGGGAAAAAGTGAAAAATGAAAGAAATCTGTCGAGGACTGAAGTTTCCGGAAGGCCCAATTGCAATGGCGGACGGCTCGGTCATTTTGGTCGAGATCGAGCGCAGGACCCTCAGTCGCGTGAATCCCGATGGCCAGATCAGCGTCATTGCCGACTGTGGCGGCGGTCCGAACGGCGCCGCCATCGGGCCTGATGGCCGGGTGTACGTATGCAACAACGGCGGTTTTCAGTGGACCACGCAAGGCCCTTTCCGGCGTCCCGGTGAGGGGCTGGCGCCCGACTACCAGGGCGGCAGCATTCAGGCGGTTGATCTCGAATCGGGCGCAGTCGAAACCCTGTACACCCAGTGCGAAGGCGAGAAACTGAAAGGCCCGAACGATATTGTTTTCGATAAAACTGGCGGTTTTTACTTTACCGACCTTGGCAAACGTCGCGGTCGATCCATTGACCGGGGGTCGGTGTATTACGCACAGCCGGACGGCAGCGCCATCACCGAGATTGTTCACCCGATTGACACGCCAAACGGCATCGGACTTTCAGCCGACGAATCCACCCTTTATGTGGCGGAAACCAGTGGCGCGCGGGTGTGGGTTTTTGATATTCAAGGTCCCGGCAAACTTGGCCCGCCCGCGCATCCGTTCTGGCCGGGTCGATTGCTGCACAAGTTCACCGGTTACGAGCGGCTGGATTCGCTGGCAGTTGATTCCGAGGGCAACGTTGTCGTTGCCACGCTGGGCACCGGCTGCATTACGGCTATCTCACCCTCAGGTGTCGTGCGCGCGGTCGTGCCCGTTCCGGAATTCGACCTTATGGTCACCAACGTCTGTTTCGGCGGTCCGGATCTACGCACGGCATACATCACATCATCGGGCCTGGGACGGCTCTATTCGATGCAATGGCATTGTCCCGGTCTGCCGCTTAATTTTTTGCAGCGTCACGTTGTAACCGGTTAAACATATAGAGGCACCTTCAAGCCGGCTGCGTCCCCACAGATGCCGCGATCCTCTTCGACACAAACCGGCAAGTCAGCCTCTTTGCCAAATCGTGACAAGGCTGACCGCGATCCGTGGCAAACCGGCGTGCTCACGCCGATTTCTTGGGATTGATTCTGGCATCGAGCCGGGTATTGAGATCGCCGAGATTGTGCAGGGAGACCAGGTGCATGTAAATCCAGCCAAGGTAGCCGCTGCGCAGCAGGGTGCCGGCTTCCTTTTCGTCGAGTTTGGTCAGACGCGCCTCATCAACCACGCTGAATCCGTCGAGCGTATGTTTGGAGCCATCCTTGTTTGTCACATTGATCACTTGCGCAACCAGCAGGTCGAGACGTTTCAGATGCGCGGAAAACTCCTGCGTCCGGGTGGCTTCTGTGTGATAGGCGTTGAGGAATTCCATGACGCGCTTCAGGGCCGGGCCGTCGGTGCCGTCGTCGGCAAATAGCGCGATACCTTCAGTGGCATTGAAACCGGAATAGGCCTCGTCGATACCGACCATGAAGCCGTTCGGAGCGGGATTCTCGAACAACACGAATGGATAGCGGCGCACAAAGGCGGGTATGTAGTTGCCCGACCAGCGTCCGTCCGCTTCGACAAACAGGTTCTCGTCGCGGCGCAATCCCAGCAAGGAGATCGGAGTGGGTTGCTGGCCGGCGTCGGGAATAAAAAGTATCGGCAGATGCCGGGCAGCGGCGGCAAACTCGCTTCCCGTCAGCAGCACGGAATTGGTCTTTGCCGCAAATGCGAACGATGCGACATCGCGAACCTTGAGATAGCGATGGGCTTCCCGGTTGAGAAGCGTGGGTTTGTCATAGAAAAGCAGCGTGGGCATAAGGCACCTGGTGAGGACTGGCGTGCGAATTGTCGGTCATTTCCGAGTCATGCGCAGGCCCGGCACGAGGCTGGCGAGCCCGCACCGCTTCGGATGAGCATTGCGGACGGGTTCACTTCACTCCTGGCTGCGTGATCTGACCCATCCACGCAGATCCCACGGTTCATACAGCGTCCAGATGTAATCCGTCGTCGAGTTCTCGCGCAGCGGGTGGAGGTTCTGGGTCTCTGCTTCGTCGATGAACTGTTCGAAGATTTCCATGCTCGGAAACTCGACCACGACCATCTGCCGGCGTGTGCGATCGCCATGTAGTTCGCGCAACGGCCCGGTCCCGGCGCTGACCACTTTGCCGCCCAGGCTATAAATGATCTTACCGGCTTTGACGCTGTAGTCCCGGTATTCATCTTCCCTTCCGGGAATCAGGTTAAAAACGTTCAGTGCATAGATCATCACAAACTTTCGCAAGAGTTGACCGGGGAGCGCTCCGGTAGAATGGCGCGCAATTCATCATTCTTTCACAGGAGAACTCCATGGCAAAGAACATCCAGGTCGTGCTCGCCAGCCGGCCCAGCGGCGCGGTCGAGGAATCGAATTTCAGAATTGTCGAGACCGACATACCCAAGCCCGCTGCCGGAGAAGTGCTGGTGAAAAACCTGTGGCTGTCGCTCGACCCGTACATGCGCGGGCGCATGAACGCGGTGAAGTCCTACAGCAAGTATGTGGAGATCGGCGAAGTCATGATCGGCGGCACCGTCGGCCAGGTCGTGGAATCGCAGAATCCGAAATTCAAGGCCGGCGACCATGTGGTGGGTTCGCTGGGATGGCAGACCCATGCCGTCTCCAACGGCGACGGTCTGAGCGTGGTGGACCCGAAACTCGTGCCGCTGTCAGCTTACCTGGGCGTGTGCGGCATGCCCGGCGCGACGGCCTGGATCGGTCTGCTGGAACATTGCGCGCCCAAAACTGGCGAAACCGTTCTGGTGTCAGCGGCCACCGGCGCGGTCGGCGGCGTGGTCGGTCAACTTGCGAAATTGCAGGGTTGCCGCGCGGTGGGCATTGCCGGCGGAGCGAAGAAGTGCGAGTACGCGGTCAAGGAGCTGGGGTTCGATGCCTGCGTGGACTACAAGGCCGGCACATTGATCGACGATCTGAAAGCCGCCTGCCCGAATGGCGTGGACAACTATTTCGAGAATGTCGGCGGCGAAGTGATGGATGCTGCATTCCGGGTGCTCAATCCGTTCTCGCGCGTGGCGCTGTGCGGCCTCATCTCCGACTACAACTCGACCGAGGCTTACGGCACGAAGATGATCCGTTCGCTGCTGGTGAACCGCGTAAAACTGCAAGGCTTCATCGTTTTCGACCGCACGGATTTATATGTCAGAGCGGTGTCGCAACTGGCCAAATGGGTTTCCCAGGGCAAACTCAAGTACCACGAGACTGTCGCTGATGGCATTCAGGCCGCGCCAAAGGCGTTCATCGGATTGCTCAAGGGGCAGAATCTGGGCAAGCAGCTCGTCAAGCTCGGTTAGAGAAGCGCTGCACGGGATGACTTCCCCACGCAAGTGGGGAAGCGGTTGTTTCGGGCCAATTCTGGATTGGCCGCTTCCGCGGGACAGGCCGATGGAGGCATGTCCAGGGTCCCCCTGAATAGTCAGAGAGCCCACATTCCAATCAGGCGCAATGCACGCGCACTCACGCCGGCGCTGGAGGGCGAAAGATTGCAAGCGCCATCCGGAACGGCAACAGCGCAAACAAGGCAATCACCAGCTTCACGCCAAAATCGCCCAGTGCCAGCGTGACCCACGGCATATCGGTGCCGGCGAAGGCGAGCGTGAAAAAGATTGCGGTATCCACAACCGAAGCAAACAGGGTGGATACCAGCGGCGGCTTCCACCAAACCAGACGGCGCAGCCGGTTGAAGATGGTCACGTCCAGCAGTTCCGCGCACAGGAAAGCCGTGCCCGAGGCCAACGCAATGCGCGGCGTGGCGAGCCACGCGGAGAGCAGCAGCGCGATCACGAAGCCGATATAGACGATGCGGCGGGCGACGCCCGGTCCGTAGTAGCGATTGGCGAGATCGACGACCAGAAACCCGAATGGATAGGTGATCGCGCCCCAGGTCAGCCAGTTGCCCAGCGGGTACTGCACCAGGATGTTCGAGCTCACCACGATGAGCGCCATTGCGGCGGAAAATGCGATGGTGGGTTTAAGGTAAGTCATCACTGGCCTTTACGATTACAAACTCAAGACGGCGCGATTATGGCGTTGCACCGGGAGGAATGCCAGGCAGGGAAGGGGCCAGTTATCATGGCGCCTGCAAGGCCTATTGAGGTTAGCTTAAGCGCAAGTATGCGCCAACCGTGATCTTAAGGAGTCCGACCATGCATGGTTCAGCATTGCTGGGATCGTTATTGTTATTGTGTGCCCTGCCCGCACTGGCGCAGGATCTGGCCGGCGCCGTCGATCAAAAGGTGCGTGCGCTGGAAGCGAAAATCATCGAGTGGCGCCGCGACATCCATCAGAACCCGGAACTATCCAATCGCGAGGTGAGAACGGCGAAGTTGGTGGCCGATCAACTGCGAAAACTCGGCATCGAGGTGAAGACCGGCGTGGCGAAAACCGGCGTGGTCGGGCTGCTCAAAGGCGGCAAGCCCGGGCCGGTGGTGGCGCTGCGCGCTGACATGGACGCATTGCCGGTGATCGAGGAATCCGACCTCGCCTTCAAGTCCACGGCAAAAACCGAGTATCTCGGTCAGCAGGTCGGCGTCATGCACGCCTGCGGGCACGATGCGCATGTGGCCATTCTGCTTGGTGTCGCCGAGGCGCTGGCCAGCGTGCGCGAGCAGATTCCGGGCACCGTGAAATTCATTTTCCAGCCGGCAGAAGAAGGGCCGCCTCCCGGGGAAACCGGAGGCGCACCGCTGATGGTCGCGGAAGGTGTGCTGGAAAATCCGAAGCCGGCCGCGATTTTCGGGCTGCACGTCATCGCCGGCGTGCCGGCGGGCATGATTACCTATCGCGCCGGGCCTTTGATGGCCAGCGCGGACTGGCTCTATATCACGGTCAAAGGCCGGCAGACTCATGGCGCGTTTCCGTGGTCGGGCATCGATCCGGTGGTGACTTCCGCCCAGATCATCACCGGCCTGCAAAACATCGTGGCGCGGCAGATCGACGTGTCGAAAGAACCGGCGGTGGTGACCGTGGCCACGATCCATGGCGGCACGCGCAAGAACATCATTCCCGATCAGGTCGAGATGTCCGGCACCATCCGCACCTTCGACGAAGACATGCGCCAGGATGTGCATGCCCGCATCAAGCACATCGCCGAGGCCATTGCCGGGGCCAACCACGCGCATGCCGAAGTCAGGGTGGACAAGGCGGTACCGGTGACGGTAAACGATCCGGCGCTGACAGAAAAAATGCTGCCAACCTTGAAACGCATCGGCGGCGCGGGCGGGTCGAGACCGCAGCAACGCGTGATGGTGGCCGAGGATTTCTCTTACTTCCAGGAAAAAATTCCCGGCCTGTTTTACTTCGTCGGCATCACGCCCAAGGATCAGGACATGGCCAAGGCGGCGCCAAACCACTCGCCGCGTTTTTTCATCGACGAATCGGGGCTGCTGCAAGGGGCACGCTCGCTGGCCGCGCTGGCGGTGGATTTTCTATCGCTGCATTGATCTGCCGGTTGTCCCCCAAGCCGGCGTGGCGAGGTCCGCAGGGTGAACTACCCTCGCCTAAAGGCGAGGGCTTCAAATGACGGCTCAAGCCGGTGCAGGTCGGCCTGACGGCCGACTCGCGGCCCCCCTTGTCCCGCCGGGACAAGGGCACACTTGAAGCGGGGCAGAAGGGCCGGGGATGAGGGAGACGATTTTAACTTCCCTCACTCACGCACTCATCGAGTCAACATCCTTCCCTCACCCTGCACCCTACCCATGAACCTCCCCGTTCGGACGGGGAGCACAACACTCCCTTCTCCCCCCGGGAGAAGGGTCGGGGATGAGGGAAGAGACGCCACGACAGGTTCATGGCCGCAATTCGCGACGCACACGTCGTGACGTCTCTCCCGGAGGGAGAGGGGAAATTCCCTTCCCGTCGCCTAAAGGCGAGGGGTTTACGGATCCCCTATCGGGGACTCTAAACGCGCACCCCGGCCGAGCCCATCGCGCCGATCCTGCCGAGCACGCGACGGGCGATATCGGTCAGCGGCAACACCTCGTCAACGCCACCCGCCGCGATGGCCTCCTTGGGCATGCCGAAGACCACGCAGCTTTGCTCGTCCTGGGCAAACGTGTAGGCACCGGCTTCGTGCATTTCACGCATGCCCGCCGCGCCATCCTTTCCCATACCGGTCAGAATGACGCCGATCGCATTCTTGCCGGCGAACTTCGCAGCAGAGCGAAACAGCACGTCCACCGCCGGGCGGTGCCGGCCCACCGGGGGCGCCTGCGATAGTTCGGTCATATAGTTCGCGCCGCTGCGCTTGAGCAGCAGATGCGAATGTCCCGGTGCGATGAAGGCATGACCGGGCAGAACGCGTTCGCCATCCACGGCTTCCTTGACGCGTACACGGCAGATTTTGTCGAGCCGGTCGGCGAAGGATTTGGTGAACCCTTCCGGCATGTGTTGCGCGATGAGAATACCGGGGCTGTCCGGCGGCAATTGCACCAGAAACTCCTTGATGGCTTCGGTACCTCCGGTGGAAGCGCCGACGATAATGAGTTTCTCGGTTGAGGCCGAGCGGTTGCCCAGTGACTGAAGCATCGGTCCGGCCGCAGCGGCTTTCACTGCCGGTTGCCGGATGCGGGCCACTGCCGCGGTGCGTATCTTGTCGGTGATGCTGATGCTGTAATCGCGCAGCGTATTGGCGATGTCGATTTTCGGCTTCGACACGAAGTCGATCGCGCCCAACTCCAGCGCCCGCAGGGTGATATCCGACCCTTTTTCCGTCAATGTGGAAACCATTACCACCGGCATCGGCCGCAGCCGCATCAGCCGCTCTAGAAAATCCAGGCCATCCATCTTCGGCATTTCAACGTCGAGCGTCAGCACATCCGGGTTGAGTGCGCGAATCATCTCGCGCGCCGCGATCGGATCGGCCGCCGCGCCGACGCACTCCATGTCCGTTTCCGCGTTGATGATTTCAGTGAGCAGTTTGCGCACCAGCGCCGAATCGTCCACCACCACCACACGAATACGCCGGCTCGCCGCCGGAACCGCCACCGCGATCTGCAAGTTGCTGAGCATGTTTTCTCCTATGCGAAAAGTTCGATGTCGCCGCCAGCGCCGGTATCGGCGGTTTTACGCAACCGGGTTGTGTAGTCCGCCTCCCGATCGATAATGGTCCGGTTGTGCATGGTCAGCAGTTTTCTGACCCGTACTTTTCCGTCGTGCGGAAAGAAATAAATCTTGCGCGGATAGATGTCCTCGAGGTCGCGCGCCACCACCCGGATTTTTTCGTTGTCGAGATACTCAATGACAAACTTAGAGTTGCGCGTCCCGACGCTGGAATGATTGAGCGTGCGCATGACATTGCCGCCGCCGAAAACCTTGGCCTCGAGATTATGGCGCCTGGCACCCAGCTTGAGCAGACTGTTGATCAGCAGTTCCATGGCGTTCACTCCGTAACGCGCGGTGCTGCCATACTGATCGGCCTCGCCGCTGCCCGCATCCGGCAGCATGAAATGGTTCATGCCGCCGATGCCGCTGTTCGTATCGCGAATGCAGGCCGATACGCAGGAGCCCAGCACCGTCACCTGTACCAGATCCTTGTCGGTCACGTGGTACTCGCCCGGCAGCAACTTCACTGCCGCGCGTTGCAGGGTCGGATCGAAATAGGTGTTGCGCGCCAGTCCGTCCAGTGATGCTTTTTCAGCCATGACCTGTACCGGCAATCGGCTGGTACACCGTCTTGCCGTTGAGTTGAAACAAGTCAGCGACATGGTGCAGGCTTTCCGAATGCCCCATGAACAGCAGCGCGTCCGGGCGCAGCAGCGGGTGAAATCGCTCCAGTATCCTGCGCTGGGTCGGCTTGTCGAAATAGATCATGACATTGCGGCAGAACAGCGCATCGAGCGGACCGCGCACCGGCCACTTGTCGTGCAGCAGATTAAGCTGCCGGAAGGTGATCATGTCGCGCACTTCGGGCCGCACGCGGGCCATGCCCGACTGCGCGCCACTGCCTTTCAGAAAGAAACGCTTTTCGAATTCCGGTGGCAGGCGCTCCAAACGTTCCATCGGATAAATGCCCGACTGCGCCGCTTCCAGCACTTTGGTATCAATATCGGTGGCCAGGATGCGCACTTTCGAGGCCTGCTTGCCAAGCGCATCGATCGCCGTCATGGCTATCGAATACGGCTCTTCGCCGGTGGAACTGGCACTACACCACAAAGTAATGCTGCCGCGCGCGGCGGCACGCCGGATCAGCGCGGCGAGCACCGGAAAATGATGCTGTTCGCGAAAAAACGACGTGAGGTTGGTGGTCAGCGCGTTGGTGAATTCGTCCCACTCCAGAGGGTCGTTTTTTGCTTCCAGCGCGTCGAGATAATCACCGAAATGCGTCAGACCGAGCACGCGCAGGCGCCTTCCGAGGCGGCCGTAGACCATCTTGCGCTTGGTATCGTTCAAGGCAATGCCAGCGCGCGCGTAGATGAGCTGGCAGACTCTGGCAAAATCGCGATCGTCCATATCGAAATCGCCTTGCTCGATCGGGGCTTGCTCGATCCGGGCTTGCTCGGTCCAGGCTTGCTCGGCTCTCATCAATTGTTTCCCTCGGCACCCAGCGAATCCGCCCAGGCCAGCGCTACTGTGTAGTTGGCATTGACACGACGCTCGTCCAGTTCCGGCAGGACGGCGAGCTTTGCCGATAGCGCCTGCGCCGCGCCGTTTTCGTAGACTTCCACCAGATCAAGCAGGCGGCCCAGATCGCCTTCGCGCTCCAGTATCGCTCTCTTGACATCGTCCGCAATCGGCAGCGGGCCGAGAATTTCCTCGGCAGTGCCGCCCAACAACGCTCCGGCGAGCGAGAACATTCCGGTCATGAACGCCCGGTCGGCAAAGTCCGGCGCGCGCCCGCGCAAGGATCGTGCACAAGTTTCCAGCATCATGCCACGCGTCGCGGCCATGCTTGCCAGCGCGTTCGGAAAACCTTTCCGGCCATCCCCTGCGGTCGAGAATAGGAGAATCTGCAACCAGCGATTCAAGTCCCTGCGGCCGATCACCGTCAGCGCCTGGTTCATGGTGGTCAGCCGTTGCCGGGCGCCAACCGCGGCCGAATTGACGATGCGCATGAGGTTGATCGACAACTGCGGCGTTTCGCGCAATACCGCCGCGATGGCTGAGTTGTCGGCGTCCGAGGCGATCAGGCCGATCAGGCGAAATACGGCCTGTTCATCCGGCGAGGCGCGACGGCCTTGGATGATCGCGGGCCGCGCAAAGAAATAACCCTGGAAAAGCTCGAAACCACAATCGCGGCAACGTTGGGCCATCTCCCGCGTTTCCACTTTTTCCGCCAGCAGCATCTTGCCGTAGCGGCGCAGCCGTGCCGCCAGCACTTCGAGATTCTCGCCACCCAGGGCAGCGAGATCGACTTTGATGACGTCCACATCGGGCAGCAGCGATTCGCGGGCCGTCTCGGTGCCGGTGTAATCGTCGAGCGCGATCCTGAAGCCGAGCGCGCGCAAAGTACGCACGCGGACGGCTATCGCCTCGGTGATGGTTACCGATTCCAGCACCTCAATGACCACGCGGTCCCTGGGCAGACATTCCACCAGGTCGCTCATGAGCATCTGCTCGTCGAAGTTGATGTAACCCAGGCACGCGCCGAGCACCGACTCGATGTCCATTTCGACCAATGCGCGCTGAATCACCATAGCGGTGGCCTTGCGCGCGTCGGGCATGCCCGACGCGCCGTTGTGCGTGCCGGAGCGGAATAACAGTTCATAGGCCACGACCGCGCCGTCGCGATCCAGAATCGGCTGTCGGCCCAGGAAAATGCCTTGCTCCGCAGTCACGCCCCTGGATTGATCCGGCGCCTTGCGGTCAGCCTGCTGTGTAGCGGAGTTCAGTGTTTCCATGATTTGTGCCTGTCGCAATGCAGGTCAAAAAGGCTGCCGTACGGTACTTCGCGGCGCCGAACAGGAGAACGGCGATTTCCCCGGAAAATGAAGTGGCCGGTCTTCACATCAACAGGAAAAGTTCGAACCGCACGCCGATGAGCGCCGCATGCCCAACCCGCGGATTGGTCCCCGGATTGACCACGGATTGCGCAACCGGCTGCAGCGCAAGCCGGGCGCCAACCGGCATGCGGCAGGTTATCGCCCAGGCGAGTTTCGTCGCGCTTGGCGGTTTCGTCGAGCCCGGCGGTCTCGCCTGCATTCGCAACCGATTACAGGTACTTGGCCCCGTTGCGCGCCACACTGACCTTCAGGCCCAACTGATCTTCATCCCTGCCCGAGACTGTGCGCGCGTGAATGATTCCGAAATGGCGGGAACGCGCGTTCTGTCAAAACTCCCGCCACTCGCCGTCATCAGTGCCGGTCTTGCGCGCCGGGGCCGTGGGCTTGTGCGCGGCAGGCTTGCCCGGCAGACGCGCCACGTTGCCGGGCCGGCCGGATCCGCGCCGCTCTGCCGCTGGCGCCATGACCGGCTTGGGCACCTCGGCCTGGAGCACTGCGCGCGCCTGCCCGCCCTGGGCGAGCTTGAACACCGATACCGCGCGGGCCAGGTTCTGCGCCTCCTCGTTCAGGGATTCCGCCGCGGCCGCAGCCTCTTCGACCAGCGCCGCGTTCTGCTGCGTCACCTGGTCCATCTGCGTGACCGCCTGATTGACCTGCTCGATGCCCGTGGACTGCTCCTGGGACGCCGCCGTGATCTCGCCCATGATGTCGGTCACGCGTTTGACCGCGCCGACGACTTCTTCCATGGTCTGGCCGGCCTGATCGGCGAGCTTGGTACCCGCATCCACCTTGCCCACCGAATTCTCGATCAAGGTCTTGATGTCCTTGGCCGCCGCCGCACTTCTTTGCGCGAGATTTCGCACTTCTCCGGCCACGACTGCAAAGCCGCGTCCCTGTTCGCCCGCGCGCGCGGCTTCCACCGCCGCGTTCAACGCCAGGATATTGGTCTGAAACGCAATGCCGTCGATCACCGATATGATGTCGGCAATCTTGCGCGAGGACTCCGATATGCCGGTCATGGTGTCCACCACACTGCGCACCACGCCGCCGCCCTTGACGGCAATGTCGGAGGCGCTAATGGCCAGTTGATTAGCCTGCCGCGCGTTCTCGGCATTTTGCTTCACCGTGCTGGTCAACTCTTCCATCGAGCTGGCGGTTTCTTCCAGCGAACTCGCCTGCTCTTCGGTGCGTTGCGACAAGTCGGTGTTGCCCGCGGCAATCTCGCCCGCGGCGGTATTGATGGTGTCGGTGGCGCTACGCACCTCGCCCACGATCGAGGCCAGGCTGGACTGCATATCCTTGAGCGAACCGAGCAGCAGCGCAAATTCGTCCCGGCCGGTGACATCGATTTCTTGCGACAGATCGCCATCCTTGATACCTCTAGCCACCGCTAACGCGAGTTCAAGCGGCCGCAGGATGCTGCGTTTCATCCGCATGATCGACACGGTTGCCAGGCCGAGCATTCCCAGGAAAACCAGGCCCAGAATGAAACCCGACGAACGAATGCGTGATTCGGCTTGCGCCTCCGCGGCGGCAGCGCGTGTCCCGGCCAATTGAACGAGGCGATCAATGGCCAGGCGATGCTTTTCGTAAACCGCGTTGATGCGTAGCATGGCGGCCGACACGGCTGGCCCATCCTGGCCACGCGCTGCCGGAATCAGCACGCCAAACGCGATGTCGTAAAATTCCAGCGCTGACACCCGCGCATCCCCGGAAAGAATGCCAGCCAATTCGGGTTCCAGTGCTTCTGCCTGCCAGTAGTTATCGCGCGCGACGTGCTCCGTTCGCAACGTCTCAAGGCGTCTGACCAGTGCGTCCAGCTCGGCTTTTCCAGTGCTGCGCAGCATCTGAAGCGTGACCAGATACGACTCGATGACGTAAACCGGCGGAGGCAGAATGTCGGCGATCAGATCCTTGTTCTGAATGATGTGCCCGTAAAGCGGGCCATTCACCTTGACCTCGCTCAACGTCCGGTAGGTCCAGACGCCAAAAACCAGGAAGCCCGCGGCAATCAGCGCGATCAGAAGCGCAAATCGATGCACCAGTTTCAGATGGGATAAATCGAAAAGCATCGGCATGTAAGTCTCCAGAAATCCAGTTGTCGCGCGTGCCCGGGCGCGTACCGTCCACATTCTTCCGGAACGACGCTTGCGTTATCGCTAATTCCGGAAGACGCGCGAACATCCATCATTCGCGCAATCTTCTCGGCGCTCATCCGCGTGTCCGCGAAGGGTTCAAAGTGCTCACCAGGTTTTGGGCGGACGGGAAGCCATACGGGCCAAACGCCCTCCGGTCCTCGCGGCGGCGCCGCTCAGAAGCCCTGCCATGCGTCGTCGCTGGTGCCGACGACCACGTTGGCCAGAAAACCTGCAGCAGCGATCACGCCCATTTTGTTGATAGACCTTGAGTTTCATAGTGGTATTTCTTCCCGGTTTGCGATTCAGTGCACCATCTCGTTGACCAGCGCCATGTCGGCGCTGCCCATCAGCTTCTCGATATCGAGCAGAATCAGCATGCGTTCGTTGACCGTGCCCATGCCCTGCAAAAACGCGGTGTCGAATGAGCCGTTGAACTCGGGCGCCGGCTTGACCTGGTCGGCGCTCAGCGCAATCACGTCCGACACGCCATCCACCACCATGCCCACCACACGGCCCGCCACGTTCAGAATAATCACCACCGTGAGCGTGTTGTACTCCACGACCGGCAGATTGAACTTGATGCGCATGTCCACGATCGGCACGATAATGCCGCGCAGGTTCATCACGCCTTTGATAAAGTCCGGCGCATTGGCGATGCGAGTCACCGCGTCGTAGCCGCGGATCTCCTGCACCTTCAGGATCTCGATGCCGTACTCCTCGCTGCCCAGCGTAAAGGTCAGAATTTCGTTGCTGCCCTGGCCAGGCGCGCTCGCGCCGTTCGTGGCCCCCGCTGCTGATGTTGCCTGGATCATGTCGTTTCTCCTGCATGCGTTAGATCAGTCATAGTCACTCCCACGGTGTTTCTTACGCTGCTACGCGCAGCCCGCGTTTTTGTCCGCGCACCACTTCGCCCACATCCAGGATCAGGGCTACACGCCCGTCGCCCATGATGGTCGCGCCGGATATGCCGTGGACCTTGCGGTAGTTCGACTCCAGGCTCTTGATGACCACCTGGTGCTGCCCAAGCAGCTCGTCCACCACCAGCGCCTTCTTGCAGCCCTCGGCTTCCAGAATTACAAATATCCCTGCATTGACATCGGCACAACGCGGCGCAATCTTGAATACCTCGTGCGCACGCACCACCGGCAGGTACTCGCCGCGCACATGAATCACCGTGCCCTGGTTGTTGACCGACTTTACCTCGCCCGCCTTGGGCTGAAACGATTCGACGATGTAAGTCAGCGGAATGATGAACACTTCGTTGCCAACGGACACCGACATGCCGTCGAGAATCGCCAGCGTCAGCGGCAGGCGGATCGACATGCGCGTGCCCACGCCGAGCGTGGAATCGATCTCGATGCTGCCGCCGATGCCCTGGATATTGCGGCGGACCACGTCCATACCCACACCGCGACCGGATACGTCGGTCACGATCTCGGCGGTGGAGAAACCGGCTGCAAAAATGAGCTGCCAGACTTCCTGATCGGGCATGGTGTCCGGCACCGGCATGCCCTGGCTGCGCGCCTTGGCCAGAATTTTTTCCCGGTTGAGTCCCGCACCGTCATCGGACACCTCGATGACGATGTTTCCGCCCTGATGGAAGGCGCGCAGCGTGATCGTGCCCTTGGCCGGTTTTCCGGCGGCAAGGCGCTTCTCGGGTGTCTCGATGCCGTGGTCGATGGAGTTACGCACCAGATGATTGAGCGGATCGGCGATCTTTTCCACCAGACCCTTGTCGAGTTCGGTGTTCTCGCCCACGGTCTTGAGTTCCACCTCTTTATTGAGCTTGCCGGCCAGATCGCGCACCACGCGCGGGAATCG
The DNA here is from genome assembly GCA_031362885.1 of Betaproteobacteria bacterium. Lineage (GTDB taxonomy): Bacteria > Pseudomonadota > Gammaproteobacteria > Burkholderiales > JACQAP01 > JACQAP01. Next base: position 22,968 of record JANLTJ010000016.1, on the reverse strand, counting down.
GCTGAATACAAAGCTGATCGGCATCATGCGGATCGACATCACCGCTTCCTGCAAAGCGCGCGTGTTATGCGCCAGCATGCTCATGCCTTTGAGCAGGCCTTCGTGGGCGACGGGATCGACTCTTGAAGTGGTCTGCGCCAGCATCGCGTGCGTGATGACCAGTTCGCCCACCAGGTTGATCAATTGATCCACCCGTTCAACTCCCACCCGAATCGAGGTTGCGTCGGCATTCGGCGCAGCGGCCTTGACCGGTGCCGGATTGTTCCCGGTTTCGTCACCGGCGCGACGCTTGTGATCCTGCTGCGCAGCGCACGCCACCAGAGCTATGGCAGCCGGCGGCGGCGCTTTGGTTTCAGATACGGTCTGAGGCACCAAAGCCTCATAGAGTGGTTCGAAGAAACCGTGATCGGTACTGGCCGGCACTGCGTCTCCGATTACGACGGCAGATTGCGCAGCGACGGCTTCACGCTCGATCTTGATCAGCGCCGGATCCGCGACGAAGGCGAGCACCTCCCAAACATCATCCTCCGAAGCTGAGCCAGCGAGCCGCCAGCGGTAAACACCGGCGAGCGCGCCGGCGGGCGGCCCGGAAAGCGCCTCCAGCCCACCCAGCGCGCCAAGATTGGTGCGCAAGTTGACAACCGTGGCAGCGGTGGCGGTCGCGGACAGCGTGAATTCTATGGCGTAGCAATCCAGGGCCGGCGCGGATTCCGCAGCTTCGCGGACTGGCGCCGGACTGGTTGTGCTCTGAACCGTCACGGCAACGGGCGCCACGACCGGAGCGGCGGCCGGCGAAGGCGTTGCCGTTGCGTTGCCGCCGGCCAGACGCTTCAACGCGGCGCACACGAACTCGACCGCCGCCGCATCCGCCGCGCCATCGCCGCGATGACCGGCAAGCTGACCCTTCAGAACATCGCCCGCTTTGAGAAAGGTATCGACCATGTCCGCGGTGAGTGCGAGTTGGCCCTTGCGCACGCGATCGAGCAGGGATTCGAGCACATGGGTCACGTCGGTCATATCGGTGAAGCCGAAGGTGCTGGCGCCGCCTTTGATGGAATGCGCGACGCGGAAGATGGCGTTCAGTTCCTCGATGTCCGGCGATTCCATGTCGATCTTGAGCAGCAGGTTTTCCATTTCCGCCAGCAACTCAGCGCTCTCCTCGAAGAAGACCTGATAAAACTGGCTCATATCCATGCTCATGGTTCTCTCCTGCGTCGGCTCGATTACTTAAGTCGTCTTGATCTCACAGATTGATTAACAACAAAGACGAATAAAACTTCAGAACGCGGCGGCCGCATCGTCGCGGGTCCGGCTACGTTTGCGTCCCCGCAGCGTGCAATAGCGCTACATTCCCGAAGGCTTCGCGGCGAAGTGGGCCGTGCCATGGCGACCGGATTTCAAGCCGCGCTTGACTGGCATCCATGGTCAATAGAGAATTTTCTTCACCTGAGAGGTTTTTCACCTGGGAAGTTTTTTCACCCAAGAACCTTTTTTACAATGGCCACCAGCCGCTGCGGATCAAACGGTTTGACCATCCAGCCGGTGGCGCCCGCCGCGCGGCCCTGCGCTTTCATCTCGTCGCCCGACTCGGTGGTCAGCACCAGCACGGGCGCGGTCTTGTAGCCGGGCATCGCGCGCAGCGCGCGTATCAGCGACAGTCCGTCCATACCCGGCATGTTCTGATCGGTCAGCACCAGGTGCATGGCTTCGGCTTTCGCCTTGGCCAGGCCTTCGTTGCCATCCGAGGCCAGCACGACGTCGTAGCCCGCCCCGCGCAACGTGAACGACACCATTTGCCGGATGGTCGTCGAGTCATCCACGACGAGAATTTTCTTGTTCATGCCCGCTGCTCCTTCTCCTGCGTTTTTCCCCGGATGGTCCGGCCGGCTTCTAAAACAATTCGATATCGCCCTGCTTGCCGCGATCCGAGACCGGCCACCGGCGCTGCAATGCCGCCGCCTCGTCGATCGCCCCGGCCGTTGCTTGCGTGTTCCATGTTCCCGGCTGCCGATCGGCGCCTGCCAGCCGCGACAAGGCGCCGACCCGGCTCGAAACATTACCCAGCATTTGGGTCACCAGATCATGGAACTGCAAATGCTCCACGGCGGCCCGCGCCTGACGCTCGATGGCGCCCGCCATCGCCTTGCATTGGCAGCCGGCGGATTCTTCGCCGTTGATCGTGCTGCCCTGCGCCTGTCCCGCATTTAATTCGACGATGAGCGTGAACTTGGTGATCAGTTCTTCCACGGCCCGGTCCAGAATGCCGCGTACATGATCGATATCCTCGACGATCAAGCCGCATTGGCGGTCGAATTCGACCACCACCGGCCGCGTACCCGGACTCTGATTGGCGCTTTCGCCCATTTCCTCGCCTGTTCGACTGGCGTCCCATCCACTGCGGACGGCGCCCCGCGCCCGATCAACCAAGGGCACCTTGACAAGCTGTTTCGGCAGCGGTGACGGAAACTTGAGTGCGATGGAATCAGGTCGGTCGAGCGCGGCTTCGCTATTCACCGCCGTCCTGCTGCCGGCGCGGACCGGCGTGTGAATCCCGGTTGTCGGCGAAGCCCGGCACGCTGATAATGGCGCGCTAATAGTGGGGCGTATTGCGGACCGGCAGCGCGGGTGCAAGCTCTTTGTCGCGCGGGCGCCGGTCTCTTATATTGGTGTGAACATAAGCGCGGCGCCTGGTGCATCGCGGTTACGGGGGGAGTGACACAATGAATCGAAAATCCATTCGGACGAACCTGGCAGTGGGCACGATTGTGTTGTTCGGACTGCTCGTGGCCGCCGCCGCCGTCACCTACTCGGGAGCCCAGGCCCTGCTCGGCAAAGCCCGCGCGATTACCGAACTGGAGACACCAGCCGCCCATGCCACCATGGAGATGAAAATCAATGTGCTGGGTACCGGATTCGCCGTGCTCGGTTATCTCCATGACCGAGGCAGCCGGCACCTCGAACGCATCCGCAAGGATGCCGAAGATTTCCAACGCTATCAGACCCAATACCGGTCGCTGCCGGATTCGGCGGGATCGCGCGGGCTTTCCGAAAAAGTGGCACAAGACCACAAAGCCTTCACAACACTGGGCGCGCGCCTGATCGCCCTTGAGGACGAAAAAACCGCGAAGATGAACGCCTTGTTCGGGAACCTAAACCGGCTGGAGCGTCTCATCGAGGACAAGGTGCTGGCGTCGATCGATGCGCGTACGCCGGATGCCTTTCGAAAACTGCATGCCGCGGCGCAGTTGGCAAGCGGCGCGAGCGGGATGACCCGCTTCGCGATGAGTACCTTGAATCTGGCGAGCCCCGGGGATGTGGCGCGGTTGCGCGAAGAAGCAACGCAGTTCCGGCGGCATCTGGCCGTTTATCGCTCCTTCCCTCTTTCCGGGCAAGAGAGCGCATGGGCATCGGAGATGGACCGGCTGTTTGCCCGCTGCGCCGTGTACGCCGATAACGTCAACGCCCTGGCTGCGCAGACCAGGCTGGGACTGGCGCAATATTTACAGACCCAGAAAGCCCTGGACAATATCCTCGACGATGAGATTCAACTCAGGTCGAACACGGGTATCGCAGCCGCCGCGCACTCCATGGAAGCGACGGCGCAGAGGGTACAGACTGCGTTCATAGTCCTGCTGCTGGCCGGCTTGGGCATTGGCGCGGTGACGGCAGCGGTCACCATCCGCAGGATCACGAGGCCGCTTGACCGCTTGATCACCGTCGCGCGCGCGATCTCGCGCGGCGATGCATCGCTTCGCACCCGCCTGAGCACCGGGGATGAGTTCCAGGATCTCGGTGAGGCCTTCGACGCCATGCTCGACGCGCGTGCGCAGACAGAGGCGCAACTGCGCGCGAGCGAAATCCGGTTCCGGGACATGGCACTCAACATTCCCGGCGTCATTTACCAATGGATCGAGCGGCCCGACGGCAGTTACGGATTTACCTATCTGAGCCCGCGCACGGCGGATTATTTCGGGGTATCCGCGGACGAACCGGAAAAACTGCTGGCGTTGCTGGACCCGGAGGACGCGCCGCGGTTCCGCGCCTCGATCGAGGAGGTCAAGCTCACACGCACGCCATGGGTGTTCGATGCGCGCTACGTTGACCCCAGGGATGCTTCGGTGCGCCGGTGGCGGGCGATGTCGCGGATGACATCGGAAAGCGCCGCCGGCATGATTTTTGACGGCGTGCTGTTCGATATCACCGAAGAAAAACTGGCCGCGGAGCGGCTCGCGGACAGTGAAGAACGCTTCCGCGCCCTGGCCGAGATGTCCTCCGACTGGTGCTGGGAGACGGACGCCGGGTTGCGCTTCGTCGCCACGGACGTTGGCAAACTATCGCCATATCCGCCCGCGCTCGGGCGATACCGCTGGGATCTGGAAACCTTCGGCACCTCCGCCGCGCAGTGGCGGGAACACGAAAAGCGCATGCGGGAGCAGCTTCCGATTCGAAACTTCGAGTACGGGCGCGTGCGCGAAAACGGCGCCCGCTTCTGGATGTCGATCGACGGCAATCCCCGGTACGACCCGAAGGGCAATTTTCTGGGCTATTTCGGCGTTGCTCACGATATAACCGCGCGAAAGAACGCCGAACTGGCGCTGACAGCCGCCAGGGAAAGGCTCGACCTGGCGCTGCGCGGCTCCGACCTGACTTTGTGGGATTTCGATATCGAAACCGGCATGGCGTATCTGGATCCATCCTGGGCGAAGATGGCGGGTGTTCCAGCCGAAGCCGAGTACCACATACCCATCTCGCAACTGCAGGCGCTGGTGCATCCGGACGATGCCGCCACGATGCTCGAACGATTCCGGGAAGCCGTGACCGGCCGGCAGCCGGAGTACTCGGTGGATCACCGCATCAAGGCTGGCGCAGACTGGAAGTGGATTTACAGTCACGGCTTGGTGACGGCGCGCGACCCGCAGGGCCGCGCCACGCGCATGACCGGCACCAACGCCGATATCAGCGCGCGCCAGGCGCAGGAAGCATCCCTGCGCGCGCTGGCGCTGGAACAAGACGCCATGCTCTCGGCTTCGCCGGCCGGTATCTGCCTGGTGCGCGGGCGTTCCGTGGTACGGGCCAACCGCGCGCTTGAGAAATTGCACGGCTGCGGCACGGATGAATTAGTCGGCCTGCCGGTGAGCCGTTTCTATGCTCGCCCCGCCGACTGGCAATGGATGGTGCGCGAAGGCTGCGTGGCGATGCGCGAACGCGGCCTGCTGGAAGCCGAATTCGAGCTTCTGCGCAAAGACGGCACGACGTTCTGGGGATACGTGCAGGGCGTGCTGATTGATCCCGGGCATCCCGATGCCGAGAGTGCGTTGTTCGCGATTACCGACATGAGCGAGCACCGGCGTGCTGAGCAGCAGATCGTCGAGCTCAATGCCGAACTCGAAGCTCGCGTGCGCGAGCGCACCGCGCAACTCGCCTCCAGCAACGATCTGTTCCAGTCACTGGCGGAGGTTTCGCCGGTCGGAATCTTTCGCACCGACGCCGCCGGCGCCTGCACTTTTGTCAACCGCCGCTGGTGCGAGATCGCCGGGCTCTCACCGTCGCGCGCGCTCGGCCAAGGCTGGCTGGAGGCGGTTCACCCGGAAGACCGCGCCCGCATCAAGGCGGCCTGGCAAGAGGGCATCGAAACCGGAGCGCCCGCAATTGCCGAGTACCGTTTCCGGCGCGACGACCGCACGATCGTCTGGGTCGCCGCGCAGACCATGGAGTTGTCGCCGGGCAACGGCGAAGCAGCCGGTTTTGTGGGCACCGTTACCAACATCAACATGCAGAAACGCTCGGAAAAGCTGTTGCGCATGATCACCGGCGCAAGGATCGCCGCCGAAGGTTACTTCGAGCACGTTGCCTCGAATCTGGCGGCAATGTTCGAAGCGGACTACACGTTTATCGGCCTGCTGGCCGAGGACGGCTCAAAACAGCTTCGCACCCTGGCCATCTGCCGTGACAGGGCGCTGGTGGAAAACGTGGAACACACTCTTACCGCGGCTGTATACGAGCCGATTGCCAGGGGACAAGACGCCGTATTCACCGACCAGACGGCGCGGCATTTCCCCTGCGAGGCAACGCCGGGCTCAAAGACAGAGCGCGCCTATGCTGCGGTTCCGCTGTTCGGCGTGGGCGGAAAAGTGCTGGGCGTGATGGGCGTCATGCGCCTTGCACCGATGCGCACCGGCGGAGAGACCGTCAAGGCGTTGGCGCTGCTCGCGCTGCCGGTAGGCACGGAAATCGAACGCCAGATAAGCGACCGGCAGTTCAGGGAGCTCTTCGAGCTCGCCCCCGACCCCATGTTCATGGTCGACGCCAACGGCATTATTCTGCTCGCCAACCAGCTTGCGCAATCGCGCTTCGGTTACGTCAGAAACGAACTGATCGGCCGGCCCGTCGAATTGCTCCTGCCCACAGTCGCCGCTATCACACACGACCTCCTGCGCGCGGAAAACTCGCCTGACGCGGGCCAGCGCAAGGAGGCTCCCGTGGCAGCCAGCCTCTCGGCGCTGGATCGCGAAGGACACGCCATACCGGTGGAAGTCCGCTTGAGTCCGATCGGATCCTCCGGACAACGTTTCGTGCTGGCCGCGGTACGCGACATGAGTGCGCGCAAGGAATTCGAGGAAAAACTGCAATCCCTCAACGCGACGCTGGAACAGCAGGTGACCGAGCGCACCGCCGCACTCACCGCGGCCGGGCAGCAACTGCGGCAGATGACCGACGGGCTGCCCGGTGCGGTCTATCAGTTCTGCTGGCCACCGGGCGGGCAACTGAGCATCAACTTCATCAGCGCGGGCGTACGTGAATTGACCGGAATCAGCCGGGAAACGGCGGAAAGCGACGCCGAACAACTGTTCGATACGGTTATGGCGGAGGACCGCGAACCATTGGTCCGCAGCATCGAAACCGCGACGACGGAGGGGCACAGCATCTGGTCGCACGAGTTTCGCGTGCGCAGAGCGGACGCGACGGTACTGTGGACGCGCGCGGTGGCAAACCGTTTCGAACACGCTCACCAAACCGTGTGGAACGGCTACTGGTGCGACATCAGCGAGGGACGGGCCTTCGAACACCAATTGAGCGAGGCCAAAGAGGCGGCCGATGCGGCGAATCGCGCCAAGAGCAGCTTCCTCGCCGCCATGAGCCATGAAATCCGCACCCCGATGAACGCCATCATCGGCATCATTGATCTGATGGCCGACGCGGACCTCAAGCCCGATGAAAAAGCTCTGCTCGGTACCGTGCGCGAGTCGTCGAAGATCCTGCTCGGCATCATCAACGACGTGCTCGATATTTCCAAGATCGAAGCCAATCAATTCACAATTTCCCGTGAACCGGTTTCTCTAACCCATCTGCTGCCATCGGTGGTACTCGCCTTTGCAGGCGAGGCCGGTGCCAAGGGACTGTTCCTCACCTGGCATATCGATCCGGTCATCGCTCCGGTACTCAGGGCGGATCCGCTGCGCATCCGGCAGATCCTGTTCAACCTGATAGGCAACGCCCTGAAGTTCACCAGGCGCGGACGCATCGAACTGCGCGCGCAGCTCGAACACACGACCACTGACGGCGTCCAGCATATCCTGCTCGTGGTGGAAGACACCGGTGAGGGCATTGATCCGGAGGTGGCGCAGCACTTGTTTGAACCGTTCGTGCAGGCCAATTCGAGTACTACCCGGAGCTACGGCGGCTCCGGACTCGGGCTGGCGATTTCGCGCCGGCTCGCGCGCATGATGGGTGGCGATCTGACACTCGACAGCGTGCCGGGCCAGGGAACGATCTGCCGCCTGCGGCTGCCACTGCCGGTAACAAACGAGCCGTTTCCCATGGCGGATACGACGACCGAGCTGGCCATTGCCTGGAGTGCCGCGACAGACGCCAGCGCGGGCAATACCGGCAGGCCGCGCGTGCTGGCCGTGGACGACCACCCGGTCAACCTGGATGTAATGCTACGCCAGTTGATCCACCTCGGTTACGCCGCCGAAGGAGCCAGCGGCGGCGTGGAGGCCCTGGAGAAATGGTCGCAGGGCGATTTTGCGCTGGTGCTGGCCGACTGCCAGATGCCGCTCGTGGACGGCTACGAGCTCGCGCGCCGGATCCGAACCGAGGAATCCAGGCGCGGCGCAGGCTCGCGGATCCCGATCGTGGCCTGCACCGCGAACGCCATGCGCGAAGATGCCGAACGTTGCACGGCGGCGGGGATGGACGATTTCCTGGCCAAACCGGTGGAAATGGCGGTGCTGGCGCGCAAGCTCGCGAAGTGGCTGCCCGCGAACGGAAAAAATCCGGCGAAAAACGCGACTAAGCCCCGGTCTGCGCAACCGGCCACCGACGCCACTACGCCGGCACACCGGCGCACGCCGTCCGGAAGCAAGTCCGCGCCAATCGATCATGCCGCGCTGGCGCGTGTCATCGGGCCCGACGCTGCCATGCAGCAGAGCGTGTTGATGAAATTCAGGGACGCCAAAATTGAAGAGGGCCGATCACTCCAGGCCGCGCTCGATCACGCCGATCTGGAGCTGACCGCCGCGCTGTCCCATCGCCTGGGTGGAGCGGCGCTGACCGTGGGTGCGACATCTCTGGCGGCCATTTGCGTACGCATTACCATGGCAGCGCGCAAAGGCAATGCGCGCGCGGCAAGGGCCTTGCGCAAACCGCTGGCATCGGAAATTGACCGTCTGGCCACCTATCTGCGTTCAGAGATGGGATGAAAGTGTGTCTTGCACCATGGCATCGTCCGCAACGCCGCCAGGCGTCACGTCGCAGAGCGACGGGCGAGCAAGGCAGCGATGCGCTCGAACAGCACGCTGGCATCCGTGCCTTTGAGCAGGAAATCGTCGGCACCCAACGCGCTCGCTTTGGCGTACGCGGCCGCATCGCCTTCGCCGCTCATCATCAGCAGCGGCAAGCTGGCCCGGTTGTAGTGCTTGCGCAGCTCGGCCACCAACTCGAAACCGCTCATGCCTGGCAATCCAATATCGATGATCGCCAGATCAGGTAAGCGGTTCGCGCAGGCGCCGAGGCAGGCAGGGCCGTCCTGTGCTTCCAGGATTTCGTAGCCGCACGGTTCGAGGAGAATACGAAAGAGCGACCTCTCGTACTCATCGTCATCCACCACCATTACGGTCGCGCGTTTATCCATGGAATACGCTCCTGGCATGGCCGGTCGGTTCCGGCTTGCACCCGAGACAAACCGGGTCACTCTAATATACTCTTGGAGGACTCCGATTCCCCGTCATACTTCAATATGATCGCGTTTTTCGAAGCCGGTATGCGTTGCCGGTCTGCCAGCGGTGAATTTCATCGGGCCTTTCGCGGTCCGGGCAACCGGTTGACCGGACTTCATGTGGACGAGATTTTCCGCGCAACGGAGCTCGAAGACGCCGTCGGCCTTATGCGTCGCGCCATGGCCGGCGAAGATATTCATCTCGAATGCCACCTCAGCCTGCATGGCGGCCGGCGCCGGTATTTCCGGATGGATCTTGTGCCCGATGCGCCCGACCGCGCGAATGCTCCGGGCTGCTGCGCTGTGCTCACCGATATTACCCATGACCGGGAAGCGCGGGACCAGAGTCTGGCACTCAACGCCGGGCTGCAATTACAGGCCAAAGAGAATTCACGGCGACTTGCCGCCCTGAACAAAGAACTGGAGTCCTTCAGTTACGCCGTTTCGCACGACCTGCAGGCGCCGCTGCGCCGCATCGACCGCTACGCCGAGCTGCTGTGCCAGGATGGCGACGGTGCCTTGGACAATCGCGGGCGCGACATGCTCGATGGCATCCGGCGCGCGGTGCTGCAAACCAACCAAATGCTCGCCGATCTGAAGAAGCTGGCCGGGATCGCGCGCGTCACCCTGAATGTGCGCACGGTCGCGATTTCCGAACTGGCGACAGTGGTACTCGCCGAATTGGCGGCGACGGTACACCCGCGGCGGGAGATCGAAATCGACATCGAGCCGGACATTCGGATTGAGGCTGACCCGGCCCTGCTGCGTAATTTGCTGGAGAGTCTGCTCGCCAACGCATGGAAATTCAGCCTGCCCGCGCCGCGCGGCCGCATCGAAGTTCGCGCGCTTGCTGTTGAGGAAGGTCCGGGATTCCTGGTACGCGACAACGGCGCCGGATTCGACATGCGTTTTGCGTACAAACTATTCGGCGCTTTCCAGCGGCTGCACAGCCAGTCCGAATTCTCGGGATCGGGCATCGGGCTTGCGATTGCGCAGCGCATCGTCAACCTCCACGGGTGGGAAATCAACGCCACCGGTGAAACCGGAAAGGGCGCGACTTTCCGGGTGATTGCCCGATGAACCGCGACATCGTACTCAAGACCCTGCTCATAGAAGACTCGGCGGACGACGCCGACTTCATTCTCGCCAATCTCACTGATGGAGGATTGGCGATCGAGAGCCTGCGCGTGGAAACCGAGGAACAGTTGCGCGACGCGCTCGAATTCACCAGCTGGGATTTGATTCTCTCGGATTTCAATCTACCTCGTTTCAGCGCCGTTGAGGCCCTTGAAATACTGGCGAACGCGGGCCAGCACGCGCCGATGATCGTGGTCTCGGGGGCGATCGGCGAGGAGTCCGCAGCCGCTGTGATCAGGGCTGGAGCCTCCGATCTGGTCACCAAGCAAAGCATACATCGCCTGGTCCCGGTCATTGTGCGCAACCTGCGGGAACAGGAAGCCAGACGGCAATACGAACTGGCCATCGCCGCACTCAGCGAAAGCGAGGCACGCTTCCAGGCCATCACCGACAATCTGCCCGGCGTGGTGTTTCAGGCCTTGCTGCATGCAGACGGCAGTGCCGACTATGCCTATGTCAGCGAGGGCTGCCAAATGGTTCTGGGTGTGAGCGCGGAAACGTTGATGGCGCGCCCGGAAACGATGATCGCCATGATCGTGCCCGAAGATCGCCCGGGCTTCATCGCGTCGCGCCAGCGCTCCGCCAAGCAAATGGTGCCAGGCAACTGGGAAGGCCGCATCCGATTCGGGACAAATGCCCGAGACAGCAAATGGATCAACCTGCGCGCGCGCGTGCGCAAACTGCCTTCCGGCGCCGTCATTTCCGATGGCATCATCTCCAACATCAATGACAGCAAACTTGCGCAGCAGGCGATTGAAAACCAGCGGCAGCAACTGCGGCAATTGGCTTCGCATGTCGAGCGGGTAAAAGAAGAAGAGCGCACCCACATTGCCCGCGAGATTCATGATGATCTGGGCGGCACCTTGACCGCGGCAAAGATAGACCTGGCCTGGATCCACAACCGTCTGCGCCCGGACCAGCCAGAGCTCGCGGAAAAAGCGGTTGGGATGCAATCACTGCTGGATTCGGCCATCGAAACAACCGGACGCGTATCGCGCAGCCTGCGCCCGTCGGTGCTCGACTACGGCGTAACCGCCGCGATCGAGTGGCAAGTCAAGGAATTCAGGAAGCGCATGGGCATTACCTGCGATTTCGTCTGTTCGCCGGACGATATCGAGCTCGACCCGGAGTTTTCCACGGCCTTGTTTCGGATTTTTCAGGAAACGCTGACCAATATCGCCAAGCATGCCGCCGCTTCGCATGTGGCCATTTCAATCGAAGACGATGGCAGCGCGGTGTTGCTCAGTGTGATCGATGATGGCAAAGGCATGCATATGGAGGACGCGAAGAAGCTCGGCTCCTACGGCATACGCGGCATGCGCGAACGCGCCGAGTTCCTCGGTGGTACCATCGATATATCGGGGTCGCCCGGAGCCGGCACTCAAGTCCGCGTACTCCTGCCCGCCAAACGACCGGCTCAGGCTGGGCAGCCCTAGTTTTCGCGGCCGGGCACGAGAACAAAATACGGGAGACTTATGGTCAGTTTGAACGCAATCCGCCTGCTCATCGTCGACGATCACGCCATCGTGCGCCACGGCCTGCGCCAGATCGTCTCTGAAACCACCGATATCGCGGTCGCTGCGGAAGCCGGTTCCAGCGCGGAGGCCGCGCGCCTGCTGCGTGAACATGAATTCGACCTGGTGCTGCTCGACATCTCGCTACCGGACAAGAACGGCATCGAGATGCTCAAGCAGATCAAGCGCGACAAGCCCGCCCTGCCGGTCATCATGCTGACCATGCATGCGGAGGACGAATTCGGGGTGCGGGCGATCAAGGCCGGCGCATCGGGTTACCTGAACAAGAAAAGTGCACATCTGCAATTGGTGGCGGCCATCCGCCAGGTGGCCGGCGGCCGGCGCTATGTGAGCCCGGAGCTTGCCGAAGAGCTGGCGCGCTCGCTGGGCGACAACAGCGAGAAGCTTCCGCACGAGATGCTCTCCGACCGGGAGTTCGACACGCTGCGCATGCTGGCACGCGGAAAGACCCTGATCGAAATCGGCGAGACGATGTCGATCAGTCCGAAGACGGTCAGCGTGTATCGAACCCGGCTGCTGGAAAAAATGCAATTGAAAAACAACGTCGAAATCGCGCAATACGCGGCCAGGAACGGCCTCGTCGACTAGTCGTCGGAGCATTGCCCTGCATCCGGGGTTGCCCTTGCTTCGCGGGCGGTGAACGCGGTTGCGGCCTGGGCGGTTAAAGTAGGCCTGCCTTAACGCCGATACTGCCGGTAGCTGCCCGCACCGGCCCGGCACGGAGCAGCCGGTTTGCGCTCTCGCAAACCTCCGATGCCGCGCAGGCCACAACCCAGTAAAAGCGTGGAAGAAGTTGCGGCCACGCCCGGATCGACCATGAATGCTCCCTTGAGTCCCGCCGAAATTGCACGCGAAACCTTGACCCAGCTGGCATCGCGGCGCATGGCCCCGACTCCGGACAATTTCCGCGCGATCTATCAGGGCATCAGCGGTCGACCCGATGATGGCCAAAACCAACCGCTCGATCTCAAGCTGGCCGAATGCGTCAAATCCCTTTCGGACGCCAATGGCGGACAGGCCGCCCGCAAGGCGGTGGAGCAGGCACTTGCGCAACGCGACTGGCAAAGTTCCCGTAGCGCCATCCTTGCGCTGGCCAATATCAATGACGCGACAGCCCGGACCCCGGTCTCGTCCCAATCGTGGGCACGCCTGCTCAAGGAACTCATCCATGGTTTCGACTACGGCCATGCCAGCTGGACCAAGGCACGCAAGCGAGGGGCGCTCGATACTTTGATGTCCGGAACCGCGGATAACGAAACCTTGCTAACCCGGCTGGAAGCACTGGTTTTGGCGTGGAAAGAAAGCGAACCATCGAAACCGCTGATTGAGGGCGAGCAGACGGACGGGGCCCAGATCGTCAGCGATGCCGATGCCACGGACGATAAAGGTCAGGCACCAGAACAACCCAGCATAACCGGCACTTTACCCGCCAGCGTTGACTTGCTGCGCGAGTGCCTTGCCGCGACGCTGGAAACGACACTGCCCGGCCTGCTGCGCCACATGCCCGACCTGGCCTGGGAAGCGCACACGCTCGCCACTCGCGCACGCCAGGCATCCAGCCCGGCATTGCTCGAAAAGTTCGGTGGCGATTTGCGCGCATTCACCCGGCGCATCGAGCTGCAAGGTGGTGGCGACGGCCGCATGCGTGAAGCGCTGCTGGGCCTTCTGCGTTTGTTGATCGACAACGTTGAGCAACTGGTGGAAGGCGATCACTGGATTCAGGGCCAGGTGTCCATCGTCAAGGCGGTACTGAGTCGCCCGCTGACACCGGAGGTGATCGATCAGGCGGAGCAGGCCATCAAGGACCTGATGGCCAAGCAGAGCGCGCTCAAGCGTGGCGTCGAAGAAGCCAGGGCCAGCCTGAAGTCACTGTTGCAAAATTTTATCGAACGCCTCGGAGAAATGTCCGATCACACCGGCACCTATCAGGAAAAACTGGGGGCCTACTCGGACAAGCTGGAGCATACCCAGGATCTTGATTCGATCAACGAGATCATCCGCGAGCTGGTCCGCGACACCCGGGCCATGAAAGACACCGCCGAGCAATCGCGCAGCGCGCTTGCCACCGCCCGCGAGCACGTCAAGCATGCGGAACTGCGCATCCAGCAGATGGAGCGCGATCTCGAACAAATGACGGCCCGCGTGCGCCAGGATCCTCTGACCGGCACCCTCAATCGCGGCGGGTTGGACGAAGCGTTCAAGAGCGAAGCGGGGCGTGCCGATCGCCAGAACTCGGCGATGAGCGTGGCGCTGCTCGACATAGATAATTTCAAGGCGCTTAACGACAGCCTCGGTCACCAGGCCGGCGATGAAGCGCTGCAATACATTGTCGGCGTCATCAAGGAACACCTGCGCCCCAGCGATCAATTGGCGCGTTATGGCGGCGAAGAATTTGTGGTCTTGTTGCCTGACTCGGACATCGCTATCGCAACCCAAGTGCTCACCCGGCTGCAACGCGAGCTGACCAAGCGATTCTTTCTGCACGCCAACAAGCGCTTGCTGGTCACCTTTAGTTGCGGCCTCACTGAGCGCCAACCGGGCGAAGAACTCGATCTGCCGATCGCGCGCGCCGACCGCGCCCTCTATCAGGCCAAACGCGCCGGCAAGAACCGGGTGGTGGTGGCCGAGGAGGATGCGGGGCCGGTGGCCGCGGCGAGGGGCTAGGGGGCGAGGCATGGAGCACCGCGCAGCCGGCACGCAATATTTTCACCCTTGGCCGGGCTGATTCTGCCCTCCCAGCACCGGGATTTGACCCCTTTTCCCCCCTCTTTTCCATGTTTGGCCGTTGACTCCCGAAGACTAAAGTTACAGCCGACACAAATCCAAAGAGGACATTGCCATGGCAGTGACACTGGAGGACATGATGCAATTAACAGTGCGGGACCGGCAAGGCGCCGCCAAAATGCCATTCCTGGCCCGTCCGAACTCGCTCGCGGACTCTGATGACTATTATCGCCGCATCGAGGAATACGCCAGACGCATTCGCTCGACACCGGATGTGCATCAAATCGTCACCATTCTGGACGAGGCGCTCAGCGACACCCGGGCATTGCACGGCAGCATTGGGGACAGCGCCACCGAACAGCGTCTGCGCCAGGCCGAGAGCCAGATCGAGACGCTAAAGGCCGAACTTGAACGCACGGTTGCACTGACCAATGTTGACCCCCTGACCGGTCTGCTGAATCGCCGCGGCCTGGATCTGAGTTTCAATGCGGAAGCTTCGCGCAGCGACCGGCACGGAACGCCGCTATGCGCGGCGCTGCTCGACATCGACGACTTCAAACGCATCAACGACACACACGGCCATCCCGCCGGAGATGCCGCCTTGACCCATGTCTGCGCGATCATGCGCGCGAGCTTGCGTCCGAATGACATCATGGCCCGTGTCGGGGGCGAGGAATTTCTGGTGTTGCTCCCCGACAGCAATGAACAGGCCGCTTTTGCCGCTCTGAACCGCCTGCTCAAAGCGGTCTCGTCACATCCGGTTGCCTGTGGCAAGGAACGCGTTTCGATCACTTTCACGGCGAGCGTCGCGTTGCGAGGCTTCGGCGAGATACTGCCGCGGCTTAATGCGCGCATGGATGAATGCCTGGTCGCGGCCAAGACCGCCGGCAAAAACCAGGTCATGTTCTGCATGGTCTAGCACTCTTTACGCCAGCCGCCCTCCCCTCCCTTGGGCGCGTAGCGCCGGCCCGGCGGCGAAAGTATCGCACCGGGCCGTTTTCTCCCGATCATCCTGCGCTCGCGGCTAAAGCTTTTGCAGGGCTTGTCCGATATCAGTTGCACGATGGTTATGTGCCTCGATCCGGGGCCGGCCAACGTCAGCGGCCGGGCGCGTCAGGCCCGACCTGCACCACCGGAAGTCACATCTTGCCAAGGAGATAGCAATGCCCCAGATCATCAATACGAACGTTGCCTCGCTCAATGCACAGCGCAACCTCAACGTTTCCCAAAGCGCGCTCGCCACGTCGCTGCAGCGTTTGTCCTCCGGCCTGCGCATTAACAGCGCCAAGGACGATGCCGCCGGACTGGCCATTTCGGAACGTTTCACCGCGCAAATCCGTGGTTTGGATCAAGCCCGGCGCAATGCGAACGACGGTGTGTCCCTGGCCCAAACCGCCGAAGGCGCATTGCAGACCGCAGGCGACATCTTGCAGCGTGTGCGCGAACTGGCGGTGCAATCGGTCAATGCCTCGAACTCGGCCGGCGACCGCCAGGCCATCAACTCGGAAGTAACGCAGCTCACGGCGGAACTGGACCGGGTTGCGCAAACATCGGAGTTCAACGGCCTCAAATTGCTCGACGGCAGCTTCGGTTCCGCGACTTTCCAAGTGGGCGCGAATGCCAATCAGACCATCACGGCAACCGCCGGCAACTTCCGCACCAACCAGTACGGCAACTACCGCATCGGTGCGCTGGCCGCGACCGCGACCAATCCGGAAGGCGATCTGACCGCCGGCAGCACCGCGAACGCGATCGCCTCCAGTGCCGCGCTCGCCAGCCGCGTAGCCGGTGGCGCTATCACCATCAATGGCGCGGTAGGCAGCGCAACCGTTACCGCCGCCGCTGCCGCGAGTGCGAAAACCGTCGCCACCCAGATCAACGCGCAAACCGCGAATACCGGCGTCACCGCCAGCGCGCTCACGCAATTCGATCTGACCGCGTTGACCGCAAACGCGAGCTACTCGCTCAACATCACCTCCAACAACACCACTGCCGTAACCCTGGCCTTCACGGTTGGCGCGACGGTGAACGCCGACGGCCTGTCGGCAGCCGTCAGCGCGCTCAATGATTCGTCTTCGCGGACCGGCGTTACCGCCAAAGTCAACACCGCGGGTACCGGGATCACCCTGCTCAACCAGTCCGGCGAAAACATCACGGTGGCCAACAATGCCGCCTCGACCGCCGCAGTCACGGTCGGCGGAACCGTCGTCGCCGCCGCAGCATCCGCGGTGGGTACCGGTCAGATCGTGCTGGATTCGGACAAGTCATTTAACGTAGCCGCCGCCAACACGACCGACTTCTTTACCGCCGTCACGGCTTCGGGCCAGTTGCAGAAGGTCAGCGACCTCGACGTGGGCAGTGTGGCCGCCGCGAACCGGTCCTTGTCGATCGTCGACTCGGCGCTTGCCGGCATCAATGGTCAGCGTGCGAAATTCGGCGCCTTGCAGTCGCGTTTCGAGAACACCATTTCAAGTCTGCAAACCACGTCGGAAAACCTGTCGTCCGCCCGCAGCCGCATCCGCGACGCGGACTTCGCGCAGGAAACCGCCTCGCTCACGCGCGGGCAGATCCTGCAACAGGCCGGTGTGGCGATTCTCGCGCAGGCCAACGCGTTGCCAAACAACGTGCTGGCCCTGTTGCGCGGTTAAGCCGGCCGGGATTGATGTTAAAGGCCCGGCCGGCAATACCGGCCGGGTCCATTGACATTTGAATAGTGGCAGGAGGCACCATGCAAGCTACCGCATCGATATCCCAACCCACCCCGCAAGTCGAGGGCCAGGTCAAGGCGGCTGTGCGATCGAAAACAACAGACGCTGTTGCGTCCGTGGCCGTTTCCACACCTTCAGAACCGCTTGAATCCAGTGCCGTCGAAATCAGGCAGGCCATTGACGCCGCCAACGCGTCGCTGAAGCAGGTGACCAGCGATCTCGAATTCGCGTTGGATTCCGCTACCGGCAAAACGGTGCTGCGCGTCATCGACGCCGGCACCCGGCAGATCCTGCGTCAGTTTCCGTCCGAGGAAATACTGGCGATCGGGCGTGCGCTGGACCGGTTTCACGGTTTGCTGATCAGGCAGAAGGCCTGAAGGGAATCTTATGCCCCTATCGTCGAGCGGGATCGGTTCGGGTCTGGACGTCGATGGCATCGTCGCCCGGCTGATGCAGGTCGAGCAGCAGCCGCTTCTGGCGCTGGCGCAACGTGAAGCCCGATTTACCTCACAGCTTTCGACGCTGGGCACCATCAAGGGCGCGCTGTCCGGTTTCCAGACCGCCGCAGCCGCGCTGAAAACCGCAGGCAGCAGCATCACCTACGGTTTCAGCTCTTCCGATGCAAACTCGGTCAGCGGTTCGGCCGGTTCCTCGGCAGCGGCAGGCACTTACAGCATAACGGTCACGCAACTGGCCCAGGCGCAGCGGCTGGTGGCCGCCGGTCAGACCGCGCCAGGCGCCGCCATCGGCGACGGCACGCCGACGACCCTCGCGTTCAGCTTCGGCAGCATTGCGGGAGGCACGTTCAGCGACCTCACGGGCACTTACAGCGGCGCAATTTTCACCGCGGATCCCGCGCGAACCCCGGTCCAGGTCGTGATCGGCGCATCCAACAACACGCTCGAGGGCATCCGCGATGCGATCAACGCCGCCAATGCCGGCGTCACCGCGGCCATCGTCAACGACGGCAGTGCCACACCGCATCGCCTCACCGTCACATCGAACGCAAGCGGCGCGACAAACAGTCTGAAAATCGACGTTGCCGGCAACGCCGCCATCGCCGCACTGCTTGCGAACGACCCCGGCGGGACCCAGAATCTGCGTCAGACCAGCGCAGCGCGTGACGCACAATTGTCCGTCAGCGGCATCGCCATCAGCCGGCCGACCAACAATATCGCCGACGCCATCCAGGGGGTCACGCTCAGGTTGTCGAATCTCGTCAGCGATGTCAGGGTCAGCGTGGCGCGCGACAGCACAAGCCTCACTTCTGCGCTCAAGGGCCTTGTCGATGCGTACAACGAAACCAACAAGGCCATCAAGAGAGCGACCGCCCTGGAGGCAGTCCTGCAGGGCGACACCGCGACCGTCAGCATGCTAAGCCGCCTGCGCTCGGGGCTTGGAGCGGTTCTCGACGAGGGCGCCGGCTCCATCCGCTCGCTGTCGCAGCTTGGCGTGGCGTTCCAGAAAGACGGCTCCCTCGTATTCGACAGCACAAAAGTGCAAGGCGCGATCGAAGCGGATGCAAGCTCGGTACGGACGGCTGCCACCTTGTTTGGCGGTTCGCTATCGACCCTCGCCGATCGTCTGACCGGATCGGGCGGTGCGCTGCAAGCGCGCACCGACGGCATCAACCGCTCCACCGCCGAGATCACGCGCCGCGGCGATGCCATCGCGCAGCGTCTGGAAGCGGTGGAAAAACGCTATCGCGCGCAATTCACCGCGCTCGACGTGCTGATGAGCAGCATGCAGCAGACCAGCAATTTCCTGACGCAGCAGCTCGCCAATCTGCCCAAGACTTCATCCTAGACACCGGTCAACCAATCGATTCATGTTCTCCACCAACCTTAGCGCCACCAGGAAATACGCGTCCGTGGGCGTCACCACCGGCGTCATGACCGCCAATGCGCACGGTCTCGTACTGATGCTGTTCGAGGGCGCGATGCTCAGCGTCGCAGCCGCTCGCATGCACCTTCAGGATGGCCATACGGCACTAAAAGCCCAGGCCATTTCCAAATCGGTTGCCATTATTCAGGACGGCCTGATGGCGAGCCTTGATCGCGAAAGCGGTGGCGAGCTTGCCGGGCGATTGTTCTCACTTTACGAATACATGGTGCTCAGACTTATCGACGCCAACATCAGCCATCGTGCCGAACCATTGGAAGAAGTGGGACGGCTGCTCGCCGAGCTCAGCGGCGCATGGCAGGCGATCGGCCAGAGCACCCCGGCCCAGTCCGCCCCCGGCGCGCGCAAGGACCCGACATGAACAGTGCTGAAATGATCGGGATATACGAGCAGATTCTCGCTGTCACGGCGCAAATGCTCGAGGCGGCGCGCGTCGCCGATTGGGATGGGCTGATCGCCCGGGAACGGCAATGCCGCACCCTGGTGGAACGGCTGATGGACTTGCGCGCTGATGCCCCTGACGTGCTTGAACCCCCGGTGCAAAAGCGCAAGGTCGAAATCCTCCGCAAGGTGCTCGCCGACGATGCGGCCATTCGCAATCTCACCGAGCCCTGGATGCAGAATCTCCAGCACCTTCTGACCAGCGCAGGTCACGAGCGCAGAGCGCATGCCGCGTACCGCGCCGGACTGGCGGACTGAAACGCTCGGCACCGGGTCGCGCAGCCGCCGGAACGCCAGCATTACACCCAGCATGATTACGCCAGAATCCCCCGCCCGAATGCAAACGCTGACCCGGCTTCGCCTGCTGGTCGCCACGCCACACGCCGCGCCGGTGGCGGGCGATTCCGAACGCGAACTGCCCCCGTTGTCGCGCGGCCAGGCGATTGACGGGCGTGTCGAACAACGCGTGCGCGACGCTTACATCGTTTCCGTGCGCGAACGCAGATTTGAAATCAAACTTCCCGCCGAAGCACGTCCCGGCGATACGCTGCGGCTGGTTTTCGTCAGCGAAAGTCCCCGGCCCACTTTTGCCCTGCTCAACATCGAACCCGCCGCAAGCGCGCGAGGATCCGGCATCAGCGAGACCGGAAAGCTTCTGGCAATGCTTCGGAACTTCCCACCGGGGGATGCCGCCGCGCTGGGGGTTGCTGCTGCGCCGGACGCAGATGCCGCCGTACCGGTATTTCCCGCGCGCGTTGCGCAGGCAGAACAGGCAGCCCTTCTGCTGCGCCAGACCCTGGCCGTGAGCGGACTGTTCTATGAATCCCATCAGGCACAATGGGTGCTGGGCACGCGCTCAACCGCGCAGTTGAAGCTCGAACCTCAAGGCAGGATCGTACCAACGCCGGCAAGCGCGGCTCACGCACCCATGGAACTCCAGGCTTGCGCCATTCCCGAAACATCCCTGCCCGATAGGCGGCCGGATTCAGCAGAGGTGGACGCGCCTGCACCCGCACCATTGGAACGCTCGCCGGTGCATCCGGACACATTTCCGATTGTGCGCCAGCAATTGAGCGCGCTCGAATCCGGTCAACTCGTCTGGCGCGGCTTCATCTGGCCCGGCCAGGCGATGGAGTGGACGCTGGAAGAGGAGCCGGCGCGCGAACACGC
This sequence comes from Betaproteobacteria bacterium, assembly GCA_031362885.1. Taxonomy (GTDB): domain Bacteria; phylum Pseudomonadota; class Gammaproteobacteria; order Burkholderiales; family JACQAP01; genus JACQAP01. The sequence continues at coordinate 2,134 of JANLTJ010000016.1, read as the reverse complement.
GGACGATCGAGCGCCAGAACAGCATGGCGTTGCATCGAGTTGGCGCACCGGGATCAGAATCACGCTGCCCAACCTCGGAGAAGTAGTCGCGACCCTGGTGTTGGACGCCGACGGAGCGCAGCTGCGGCTGCTGGCGGACTCGGGTCATCATGCCGGTCAGTTGCGCGAACACACACCGGACCTGGCTGCGGATTTCGCCGCCCGCGGCATAGCGCTGCATGCACTCGAAGTCGGTCATGGCGCGGCCACTGCCTGAGCGCCGCGCGGTTGCCCTCGCCTATCGCGAAGGCCAACCGGCCCCGCAAGTCGTGGCCACAGGCAAGGGCCTGATCGCCGATGCCATCATTGCGCGGGCCAGAGAAGCCGGCGTCTATGTGCACGAGTCGCCGGACCTGGTCAATCTACTGATACGCTTGGATCTCGATCAACGCATACCCCCGCAGCTCTATCTGGCGGTGGCGCAATTATTGGCCTGGCTATATCGCGTCGAACACGGGCTTGCCGCCGTGCCACCTGAAGACAGTTAGCCCATTTCCCCTGGTAATCGTTTCCACCGCCGCATGAAACCGCACATCGCAACCCTGCCTGATCCGCTCAGCGACGACCACGACGCCGGCGACGATGAACGCTATGCCGTGAACGACCCGGCGGAGATCGCGTTCATGCTGAAGAAAGTCAGGGACAACGGGCAACTGATAACCGCCTATCTGGACGGCGGCGATGACTTTGCCCTGACCGCCCTGCTGGCACTGATGCCTGACACCGGGGAAATGGTGATTGAGCGCTCTCCCGATGCGTCCGCCAACAGACGGCTGCTGGCCGCGAGGAAGGTGGTGCTGGTGACATCGCACGACCAGGTCAAACTCAAGTTCACGGCCGAGGACCTCGCTGCGATCGAGTACAAAGGCAACCCGGCCTTGCGCGCGGCACTGCCCAGGTCCGTGATTCGCATTCAGCGCCGCGACTACTACCGTATTTCCACACCGATTACGAAACCGCTGATCTGCACCCTGCCGCTGCCGCAGCGCGGTCCCGGCTCGCAGGCCGAAACCATCGTTCTGGATATCAGCATCGGCGGCATCGCGTTAATGGACAATCAGGGCGCGCCCAGTTTCCAGATCGGCGACGTCTTTGAAAACTGCCGCATCGGACTGCCGCAAGTCGGCACACTGAGCGTATCGTTGATCGTGCGCAACTGTTTTGACACGCCGTTGCGCAACGGGCGCAGCTTTCGCCGCTGCGGTTGCCAGTTCCTGCAAATCGCGCCTTCGACCGAAAGTCTGGTGCAGCGCTACATCCTGACTCTGGAGCGATCTAGAAAGTTCAGGCCCTGATCGCCGGGACAGCGAGCACTGCGATGCCGCCTTCTTTCGCGCGATCTGTCCTCTGTCTTCTGTCTTCTGTCCTCTGTCCTCAGATCTGCATATTCATCATGTCCTGATACGCCGCCACGACGCGATTGCGCACCTGAACCGCGGTCTGGAAGGAAATATTTGCCTTTTGCATCGAAATCATGACGTCCTGCAAGTTCACATCCGGATCGCCCTTCTCGAATGCCCGGGACAGCCTGCTGGCCTGGTGCTCGGCGTTGCTCACCTGATCGAGCGAACCGCGCAGCAGTTGTGCGAAGTCTGCCTTGCCACCCGCTTCCGGTGCGGGGGCTTTCTGCGTGCCGGCGACCATGTCCTGCATCGCCCGGATCTGACTCAGTACGCTTTCCACTGACATGCGCTCCATGGTGACTGCTCCTCTTTGCAGTTATTTCCGGCGTATCGAAGGCCGGGCCATTCAATTAAGGGATTTCCGGCAACGCCGGGTATGGGCTCAATCCAATCTGTATTGCTGCAGTTTGTTACGCAGTGTGCGTTCGCTGATGCCCAGGCGCTTAACCGTAGCGCGGCGCGAGCCGTTGAGCGCGGCCAGGGTTTGCAGGATAAACATGCGTTCCAGTGAGCGCAGGTCAAGCTTGCCTGCGAGTACATTGATTGCTCCTGCCAACGCGTCGTCAGTGCGCAAAGCGCCCTGCGCGTGGATCTCCGGCATTTGTTGATGGTCCTGCTCCATGCGTGCAACTCCCCGGCGCATCGGCGCCACATTTGTTCCGTGCGACGACGACACAGTAGCTCAACCCGAA
>JANLTJ010000269.1:0-1908 GCA_031362885.1 Betaproteobacteria bacterium | reverse complement strand
GCGCAGGCGCTGGACCAGCTGCTGCGGTCGATCAATGACTGGCTGCTTTCCGAGAATGCGCGCCATCCCGAATATGGCGGCATGGTGACGACCCTGACCATGATCGTATTCAAGGGCAGCTGCTACCACATGGCGCACGTCGGCGACACGCGTGTCTATCGCCGGCGCGGCGATGTATTCAAACAACTGACTGTCGATCACACCTGGGAGCGCGGCGACATGCGTCACGTTCTCAAGCGAGCAGTCGGGCTCGACAGCCATCTCGTGGTGGACTACGCCGATGGCGAATTGATCCCCGGGGATATTTTCCTGATGGCGAGCGATGGCATCTGGGAAGTGCTGGGCGAACGCATTGTCCGCGAAGTGATGGTCAAGGCGGGGTCAGCCCAGTCCATTGCCGACGAGTTGGTGGATCGATCGATAAAAAATCAGGTCCGGTACATGGGACGCAACGATGCGTCGGCGGTTGTGATCGCCGTCGACGAGTATTCGGCCTGCCGGCCGCCGCCGGAAGCCTGAGACTGGACCATGACAATTGGCCGTGACAATTGGCCGTTGCGGTGCCGGTCCGCGTTATCTACACTGTCCGCGTTCGATTACAGGAGGAGGGCAAAATGAAAAACCCGCTGGATTCCCTGTGGGGTACGGTAATAGCAGGCTTCGTGCTCACTGTTATCTTGTACTACGTCGTCAAATCCGTGATAGGGGGATAAGCCATGGAAATGCTTCCGGGAATTTACCGCTGGATTCATATCATGGCAGGCGTGATGTGGATCGGCCTGTTGTATTACTTCAACTTCGTTCAGGTGGCGGCTGTGAAAGCGGCGCAGGCCGATAACACAGCGGCCGGCATTACCAAGCATGTGGCGCCACGCGCGCTGTTCTTCTTCCGCTGGGCAGCGTTGGCGACCTGGCTGGCCGGCGCCGCGTTGCTGGGTTCCAATTTTGTCGCGGCATTCATGCTCCAGGCCGGATTTCAGAAGATCGGCATTGGCGCCTGGCTTGGCACCATCATGCTGCTCAACGTCTGGGGGTTGATCTGGCCAAACCAGAAGAAGATTCTTGGGCTGGTGCCGGCGACGGACGAGCAAAAGAACAAGGCCCGACGATTGGCCTTCCTGGCTTCGCGCACCAACACCATGTTATCCATACCAATGCTTTACTTCATGGTGGCGCAGACGCATATGCCGATGTAGGCCCGATCGTAGTCCGTCGCAACGCCCGGGCAATGACCCGGGCGTTTCTTATTTATTGCGCCGGCGGGAGGTCTTTCAATCCTTCGATGCGATCGCCAGCCTTGATGCCGCGCTTGCTGAACCAACCCCGGTTCATTTCCAACGCATAGGCTGCCGCGCCGGACGATGCGTGCCCTTCCTCCGAAAAAGGTTCCATTTCGGCGATGTTGAGAATGTGCCCGCTCGCATCGATGAATGCGACCGCAAGCGCAATTCTGGTGTTCTTCATCCACATCGCAGACGCCTCGGCGCGCGGGTACAAAAACAGCATGCCGCTATTTTGAGCAAGCTTGTCGCGGAACATCAATCCCCGCAGACGGGTTTGCCCGGAATTGGCGACTTCCACGCGAATTTCATGCTTCTTTATCCGCAGGGGATAGGTAATGAGCGGATCGGCACACGCCAACTGCGCTGTTACAGCGATCAGAATCGCGATCAACGCGAAACGGGAACGGGACTTTACGGTTCGCATCTGAATTTCGGGAGATGAAACATCGACTGGGTGGATCGCCTGGGCCAGTTTGACGACTGATTAATGATTTCGTCCAGTTGAGATTACGCGGTCTGAAACCTTATGTGGCAGTTGCACAAAGACACGCATCGCGAAGTGTCAATTCACTTTAATCGTTTGCTTCAGTTGCGTACCTGAGTCGCCGCCTGCGCCCGGTTGACG
>JANLTJ010000245.1:0-2522 GCA_031362885.1 Betaproteobacteria bacterium | reverse complement strand
CTCATTCTGATCTCGATCCTCGCCGCGTTGAGCACGTCATCGCATGCTGTCGATTTCGACAAGTTGAAGAACCTCCGCGACCTGATCAAGAAACCCGCTGAGCAATCGAAGCCGGCACCTCAACAGGCGGCCACACCCGAGGCCTCCGAGCCGCAACTTCCCTCGATTCCGCCGATCGGCAATGTCCCGGAGGCCGATGAGGTTTTAATCGGGCGGCACATCGCCGGCAATTTGCTGGGAGCAGCGCCGCTGGTGAAGGATCCGGCACTGCAGGCCTACGTCAATCGTGTCGGGCGCTGGGTGGCCAGTTCAAGCGAACGGCCGGATTTGAACTGGACCTTCGGCGTGATCGAGTCGAATGATCTCAACGCGTTCGCCGCGCCCGGTGGATTTGTCTTCATCACGCGCGGTCTCTACCAGTTGTTTCGCGAAGAAGCCGAGCTGGCCGGAGTGCTGGGGCATGAGATCGCCCATGTGGTCAAGAAACATCACCTCAAGGTATTGCAAAAGAGCCAGGCCATCGGCGCCGGCAGCGACTTGCTCAAGAAGCGCTTCGGCGACAAGAAGATCGCCAGGAGCCTGATCGGCAATGGCGCCGAAATCATGGCGCGCGGCCTGGACAAAGACGCCGAATTCGAGGCGGATCGGGTGGGCGTAGTGCTGGCGGCCCGCGCCGGTTACGACCCGTTCGGTCTGCCCGCCGTGCTGCAGGAAATCAGCGACGCCGCGGTCAACAGCGGCCAGGTGGCGTTGCTGTTCAAGACCCATCCGCATCCGGATGATCGCCTGGCGCGTCTGGGCGAAGCCATGGGCGCGCACTTCGATGGCTTGAAAGACGCAAAGAACCTGGGCGATCGCCTGGTCAGGATTCCGTAGCCTGATTGAAAACCGGGGAATGCTTTCGCCAAGCATGCATTAGACGGCACGACCAGCCTTGGTACGCTGCGCAAGTAATAAGTAGGACAATTCGATTCATCTGCGAGGTTCGCTCCGCTCAGCCGCAGGACCGGCGATTGGGGATATGCGAACCCGCCAACTGCATGTTTGACGGAGCAGGCGAACTACGGGAACTTAAGCGACAGCCGGAACCGCGATCCCTTCCTGTTCGCAGGTCGGCGCCACATCCGACACGGTGGCGCGCTGCATGTCGCGCGGCCAGCGCAAATCGTCGTAGCCCTTGCCGCGATGCATGGTGCAGCGGTTGTCCCACATCACCAGATCGTGCAGGCGCCAGCGATGCGTATAGACGAATTGGCGCCGGGTGGCGTGATCGGTGAGTTGCTGCAGCAGCGCCTTGCCTTCTTTTTCGCTCATACCGATGATGCGCCCGGCGTGGGAGGCCAGATACAAACCCATGCGTGCGGAACCGGCGTGGCGGCGCACGAGCGCCTGCGGAACCGGCGGCAGCGCCTGGTTCTCTTCGTCGGAGAAGTCGGTAAAGCCCAGCTTCATGCGCGAGTACATGATGGCGTGCTCGGCAACCAGTCCCTTCAGGCGTCGCTTCATGTCATCCGGCAGCGCATCGTAGGCGGCACGCATGTCGGCAAATTCGGTCTGGCCACCGACGGGCGGGATGCTGCGCGCGTAGAGCAGCGAGGCTTTCGCGGGCAAGCGCTTGAATGAACTGTCCGTGTGCCACATGCGGTTGCCCATCTCGAACATGCGTTTGCGGCTATTTTCGCCCCAGATGGATTGGTCGGCATCGAGATTGGAGACGTCCGCGATTTCAGCGCGCACGCGCAACTTCGCATCACTGCGCACGGCGTGGATGGAGGTCTCCAGCGGGCCAAAATGCCGCGCGAAATCGAGGTGCCGGTCCATGCTCAGGTGCTGGTCGGGGAAGATCAGGACCGAGTAGCGGCTGAAAGCCGCCTCGAGCTCGGCATGGATGTCGCCCGACAGGGGTTGAGCGAGATCGAGATCACCGATTTCCGCGGCAAAATTCTCTGTAACGGGGTAGATGTCCATTCTCGCTTCCGGAAGCTGCGCAATGCCAGTGAGCAACTTAAGGCGCGGCGGTGACCGCTGTCAACTGTACGAACCAGTCGTAGGCCGCGATCCGAAAACCCTCCCTGACGATCCGATCAGGCGAGGGCAGACAAATTCCAGAACCCGGACTTAAGTGCATATTCTGATGAAGAAAACTTCGATTCAACTGCCCGCAAACTGCAACTTCGGACTTGATCCAATGCCCTTGGTAGCGCACACTACGCGGCCTTACTTGAAAACTGGTCAGGAATATCTCCATGCAGAAGGCAATTCTTATCCACCTGAGAGCGAACGGCGAACAACTGGACGCCGAGATCGCCAAGGCGCTTCATATTCCCAAGGCATTGGTTTTAAGCCATATTGCCCAGCTTTCATCGGCCGGTGAAGTAATTTGCTGCCGGGTGACGCGCTACCATGGCGGAAAACCAGTGGAGGGGGTGAGCTGCCGCTTGTCTGCTTTCATCCCACCGCGCGCCACCGGCCCCAAGCCCGGGGCGAAGCGCGGTGTCACCCCTGAGGCGGTCTAGCCAGCC
>JANLTJ010000228.1:0-6598 GCA_031362885.1 Betaproteobacteria bacterium | reverse complement strand
TGGTGCAAGGAACGGTGGTGCCCAATGGCGCGAAAGTGCCGGGGACTGCGTTCCAACTTGATCCGGTGCAAGCTGCATTCAACATCGGCACCATGATCCGCTGGCTGGATTTCAACGACACCTGGCTCGCCGCTGAATGGGGGCATCCGTCCGACAATCTCGGCGGCATTCTCGCCACCGCGGATTGGCTCTCGCGCACCGCGATTGCCGCGGGGAAAAAACCGCTCACCGTGCAGGATGTGCTCACCGCCATGATTAAGGCGCATGAGATTCAGGGCTGCATTGCGCTGGAAAACAGTTTCAACAAAGTCGGCCTGGATCATGTGGTGCTGGTGAAAGTGGCCTCTACTGCCGTGGTCGCCGAGATGCTGGGCCTCACACGCGAGGAAATCATCAATGCCGTGTCGCTCGCCTGGGTGGACGGCCAGAGCCTGCGCACTTACCGCCACACGCCGAATACCGGTTCGCGCAAGAGCTGGGCCGCGGGCGATGCCACCAGCCGTGCCGTGCGTCTGGCGCTGATCGCCAAAACCGGCGAAATGGGTTATCCGTCGGTGTTGAGCGCAAAAACCTGGGGTTTTTACGACGTGCTGTTCAAAGGCAATGCCTTCAAATTTCAGCGCCGCTACGGCAGCTATGTGATGGAAAACGTGTTGTTCAAGATTTCCTTCCCGGCCGAATTCCACTCGCAAACCGCGGTCGAGGCCGCCATGCAGATTCATCAGGAATTGAAAAAGCTCGGCAGGAAGCCGGAGGACATCAAAAAAATCACCATTCGCACCCACGAAGCCTGCATCCGCATCATCGACAAGAAGGGCCCGCTCAACAACCCGGCCGACCGCGACCATTGCATCCAGTACATGGTGGCGGTGCCGATTCTGTTTGGCCGCCTGACCGCGGGCGACTACGAAGACGCCATCGCCAAAGATGCGCGCATCGACAAGCTGCGCGACAAAATCGCCTGTGTAGAGGATAAAAACTTCACCCGCGACTATCACGATCCCGCGAAGCGCTCCATCGCCAACGCGCTCACGGTCGAATTCAACGACGGCAGGAAGCTCAAGGAAATCGTGGTCGAATATCCCATCGGGCACAAGCGCCGGCGCAAGGAAGGCAGGCCGGTGCTGGTGGAAAAATTCAAGACCAATCTGGCGCGGCGCTTTCCGGTCAAACAGCAGCAGACGATCCTGGACTTGTGTCTGGATGCCAGGAAACTCGCCGCGACTCCGGTACATGAGTTCGTGGACATGATGGTCATCTAAATCCCGCGATGCGCCCTGCCGTCGTGATACTGCTCGGATTGTCGATTGCGCCCGGCGCCTGGGCGGACGCCAATCCCATGCAGCCGGGCACCTGGGAATTCACCCGTTCGGGGGGTATGGCGGCGAATCTCATCGGGCGCTTCTGCATTACGGCGGCTGATATTTCCGACCCGATGTCGCCGGTCAACGGTTTTCTGGCGCGCGAAGACAAGGCGCGCTGCGCGGACTGGACAATCACATGGCAGGGCGAACGAGGACTGTATTCGGGCGCTTGCGTGCTCGGCGGCAAGCCAGCACGCGTCAGCGGGCGCATCGTGGCCGCCGCCGGAACGTACTCGGACATGCAGGATGTAAAGAAAGACGGCGAGCGCGCCGAAATATTGCCGATACTGGACATCATCAACGGCCTGCGTCTGGGGCCATGCGCCAACTGACTCATTCTTCAACGAGGATTCCGCCATGAGCCACAACCTGTTCAGCACCCTGCAAGAATTTTCTCCCGCCACCAGCAAGAAAGCGAAGTTCTATTCTCTGCCCGCACTGGAAAAAGCCGGTCTCGGAAAAATCTCCCGCCTGCCGGTATCGATTCGCATTGTGCTCGAAGCGGTGTTGAGAAACTGCGATGGCAAGAAAGTCACCGAAGAGCATGTGCGTGAGCTGGCGGCATGGAAACCCAATGCCCAGCGCACCGCGGAAATTCCCTTCGTCGTTGCGCGCATCGTATTGCAGGATTTCACCGGCGTGCCACTGCTCGCCGATCTGGCGGCAATGCGCAACGTGGCCGAAGTCATGTTCAAGGATCCCAAGGTGATCGAACCGCTGGTGCCGGTCGATCTGGTCGTAGATCACTCAGTGCAGATCGACCACTACGGCACGCCCGACGCGCTTGATCTCAATATGAAACTGGAATTTCAGCGCAATCAGGAGCGCTACCAATTCATGAAATGGGGTATGCAGGCCTTCGATACGTTCAAGGTCGTGCCGCCCGGCGTGGGCATCGTGCATCAGGTCAATCTCGAATATCTGGCGCGCGGCGTGCATCAGAAAAACGGCGTGTACTATCCCGACACCCTGGTCGGCACCGATTCGCATACCACCATGATTAACGGCATCGGCGTGGTCGGCTGGGGCGTGGGCGGCATCGAAGCCGAAGCCGGCATGCTCGGTCAACCGGTGTATTTCCTGACGCCCGACGTGGTCGGCGTGAATCTGACCGGCCGTCTGCGCGAAGGTGTAACGGCGACCGATCTGGTGCTGACCATCACTGAAATGTTGCGCAAGGAAAAAGTGGTCGGCAAGTTCGTCGAATTCTTCGGCGAAGGCACGGAAAGTCTGGCGCTGCCTGACCGCGCCACCATCGCCAACATGGCGCCGGAATATGGCGCGACCATGGGATTTTTCCCGGTGGATGACGCCACCATCGAGTATTTCGAAGGCACCGGCCGCACCAGGGCGGAAATCGATGCCTTCGCCGCTTATTTCAAAGCGCAAAAGTTGTATGGCATTCCACGCAAGGGCGACATCGATTACTCGAAAGTCGTGGAACTCGATCTCACCACGGTGGCACCGTCTCTTGCCGGTCCGAAGCGTCCGCAGGATCGCATCGAAATCGGCAATGTCAAAAAGAACTTCACGCAGTTGTTTTCCAAACCATCCACCGAAAACGGATTCGCCAAGAAGCCGGAAGATCTGGGCAAGCGCGTGACCACCAAAGACGGCGTCAGTATCGGTTCGGCAGACGTGCTGATCGCCGCCATTACCTCCTGTACCAATACCTCGAATCCAGGCGTGCTGATCGCCGCCGGTCTGCTGGCGAAAAAAGCCGTTGAGAAAGGTCTCACGGTCAAGAAACACATCAAGACTTCGCTCGCCCCCGGTTCGCGCGTGGTGACCGAATATCTCACCGCCTCGGGGCTGCTGCCTTATCTGGAACAGCTCGGCTTCACGGTGGCGGCCTATGGCTGCACCACATGCATCGGCAATGCCGGCCCGCTGGCCGAGCCAATCGAAGAAGCCATCGTGCAGAACGATCTAATCTGCGCTGCCGTGCTGTCGGGCAACCGCAACTTCGAGGCGCGCATCCATCCCAATCTGCGCGCCAACTTCCTCGCCAGCCCGCCGCTGGTGGTGGCCTACGCCATTGCCGGCACCATGCTGAAAGACCTCATGACCGAAGCGCTTGGCACCGGCAAGGACGGCAAGCCGGTGTACATCGGCGACATCTGGCCGACGTCGAAGGAAGTCCACGCGCTGATGAAACACGCAACCAACGCGAAAACCTTTCAGCGCCTGTATGGCAATCTCACCAAGGATCATCCGCTGTGGAATAACGTGCCCTCGGCGGCGGGTCAGGTCTATAACTGGCCCAAGTCCACTTACATTGCCCAGCCGCCATTCTTCCAGGGCTTCGGCATGAAGCCGGGCGCGGTCAGCAACATCAGTGGTGCGCGCGCGCTGGGCATTTTCGGCGATTCAGTCACCACCGATCACATCAGCCCCGCCGGTTCCATTAAGGACACGTCGCCCGCCGGCCAATATCTGCTGGCCAACAATGTCGCCAAGGCCGACTTCAACAGCTACGGCGCGCGCCGTGGCAATCACGAAGTCATGATGCGCGGCACCTTTGCCAACGTACGCATCAAAAACCTGATGATGCCGCCCAAGGCGGACGGCACGCGCGTGGAAGGCGGCATGACGCTGTTGCAACCCACCGGCGAGCCCATGTCCATTTACGACGCCGCCATGAGCTATGTGGCCAAGGACATTCCGACCGTGGTGTTCGGCGGTGAGGAATATGGCACCGGATCGTCACGCGACTGGGCCGCGAAAGGCACACAGTTGCTGGGTGTAAAGGCGGTAATCGCGCGCAGTTTCGAGCGCATTCACCGCTCCAACCTGGTCGGCATGGGGGTGCTGCCCTTGCAGTTCAAGGGCAACGACACCGCGAAATCACTCGGCATCGAAGGTGACGAGGAATTCGACATCATTGGCCTCGACGGCACGATCCGCCCGCAGCAGGATGTGACCCTGGTTATCCAGCGCGATGACGGCAGCCGCAAGGAAGTTGCGGTATTACTGCGCATCGACACACCGATTGAAGTCGATTACTACCGGCACGGCGGCATCCTGCCCTACGTGTTGCGTGAACTGGTCGCCGCCGCTTGAGCGAACGCCGCATTCTGCATAAACCGGCCAGCACCCCCGGCCGGCCGGAAACCGAATCCTCATCGCGCGCCCGGCGCGCGCAGCGGGCGCGCGGCGTCACGCCGATTAAACGTGCCGAGCGCGTAGTCCGCGCCATACCGCCGGTGCCCCCCGTGACGGCGGCGCCACCCAGAGCGTTCATGCCATCCAAGGATGCGGTTACGAAAATGCCGCCGCTTGCGCCGCAACCTTCGTCAGCGCCTGAAATCACGCCCCCACCCAAGGCAGATTTGCCCCCCAGTCCTTGGGCAAGGTCGAAGGGATACCGGGCAGAGCAGGCCGCAGCGACACAAGCGCTTCCCGATCCCTCGAAGCCGGAAAAAATTCGCGTCTCCAAGCTCATGTCCGAGCGCGGCTTGTGCTCGCGGCGAGAAGCCGATGAATACATCGAACGCGGCTGGGTCTACGTGGACGGCGTGCGCGTCGAAGAACTCGGCACCCGTATTGATCCTGCGCAAACCATCACCCTCGACAAGCGCGCTGAGAATCTCTCCCGCGTCACCATCCTGTTGCACAAGCCCGTGGGCTATGTATCCGGTCAACCGGAACCCGGATACAAACCAGCCGTCACGCTGATCGTCCCCGATAACCGCTTCCCCGCCGATAACCCCGCTACGCGCTTTGAACGCGAACATCTGAAAGGACTCGCCCCCGCCGGCCGGCTCGATATCGACTCCACCGGCCTTCTGGTTTTTACCCAGGACGGACGCATTGCCAAACTGCTGATCGGCGAGGACTCGCCCATTGAGAAGGAGTATCACGTCCGCACGGAAGGCGAACTCGACGACCGGGGTCTCGCCCTGCTCAATCATGGCCTGAGCCTGGACGACGTCGCCCTCAAACCGGCCAGAGTCACCCGGCAGGGCCACGACCAATTACGCTTTGTACTGCGCGAAGGCAAGAAGCGCCAGATCCGGCGCATGTGCGAATTGGTCGGCCTGAATGTCACCAGCCTGAAACGCGTGCGCATCGGCCGCATCGCGTTGGGCGATCTGCCACCCGGACAATGGCGTTATCTGCACTCTTACGAAAAATTCTGAGATGCGCGTGGTGCTCGACACCAACGTCTGGCTCGACTGGCTGGTGTTCGATGATCCGTCCGTCGCAGCCCTGAAAGTGGCATACCACGAAGAACGCATCGAAATTGTGATTGACAATGCATGCCTCGACGAACTCGGCGCAGTGCTGAGTTATCCGGAATTCGAACTGGACAAGGCACAAATAAAAAACCATCTCGCGGACGTCGAACGCTGTGTGATCCGAAAAGATGAGCGCCCCAGCATCCGCACCCTCGCCCTGCCCCATTGCAGTGATCCGGACGACCAGAAATTCCTCGAACTGGCGCGCGACGCACAGGCCGACTGGCTGATCACCAAGGACAAGGCGCTGCTCGGGATACGGCGCGGACAACTCAAATCAGTGAAATTTCAGATCGGCACGCCGATGCAATGGGCGTCGTCCGCGAATTAAAACCGCGGATACCCACGCCACGTTTGTACTCACCCTCCGCGCTTCGAAATGCTAGGATATGACCATCCAGATGACCATATGGGGAGTCTTCCATGAGCACTTTCAGTGTTGCCGAAGCCAAAGCCCGTCTGAGCGAATTGCTTGACCTTACCGTGAAAGGCGAGAAAGTCGTCATTACCCGTCGCGGCGAACCCGTAGCGCAATTGGCGCCGGTCAGAACCACGAAACCCGCTATCGATTTCGCCAGGCTGCGGGCGCTGCGTGCTGCGATGCCCAAGGCCAGAACCCCCGCAGACAAACTCGTTCGTAAAATGCGAGTCGAGAAGTTCTGAGTGATCTACCTCGATACCAACTTCGTCGTAGCGCTTTGCGTCCGGGAGAAAAATTCTGACAGGGTGGAGGCGGCACTTGCGTCCATTGCGGAACCGTTGGTCACTGGGTAAATGCTATATTGGGAGAGTAGCGGCGGGAATCTCGGTGACCCGATGGGGGTGTTTTGGATTTTGTGTAAACGGGTTTTCGTTTAACGTTGCGGCATCCTATCGTCGAACTGGATAGTAAACCGGGTGAGGGCGGCTTTCCAGTCTCGAATTGGCATCGTCCATTTCTTGGCGATGTTGCGAATGGCCAAGTAGAACAGTTTCGTGAGCGCCTCATCGCTG
>JANLTJ010000226.1:0-15688 GCA_031362885.1 Betaproteobacteria bacterium | reverse complement strand
ACCCAGAGCAGCGCCAGCGGGCCGGTGTCCTACATGCGCGTGTTCGACCAGAGCTGCGAGACGGTGGAGTCTGCTGGTTCGCGGCGCGGTGCGCAGATGGGCATTTTGCGGTGTGATCATCCTGATATCGAGCGCTTCATTCACGCCAAGGATGAAGGGGACTTGAGCAACTTCAATGTGAGCGTTGCAGTTACCGATGCCTTCATGCGGGCAGTGGAGGCGGATGGCGAGTGGGAACTGGTGCATAAGGTAGCGCCGGCGGGTTTCCCCCCAGCTGATCCCTTGACGCAAGCGCTCCGTTGCGCTCCCTCACCCCCGGCCCCTCCCCCGGAGGGGGAGGGGAGAAAACGCCAGCGCCCCAACGGGATGTTTGTTTATCGCACGGTCAAGGCGCGCGATCTGTGGAAGCAGATCATGGATTCCACATATGACCACGCCGAGCCGGGCGTGATTTTCATCGACCGCGTGAACTCGGATAACAATCTTTCCTATTGTGAAAGTGTGGAGGCGACCAATCCTTGCGGAGAGCAACCACTTCCTGCCTACGGTTGCTGTTGTCTTGGCAGTGTCAACCTCGCGCCATTCGTCATCCAGCCATTCACGCCCAAGGCGCGTTTCGACTTCGATGCTTTTGCGAAGACCACAAAAGTCGCGGTGCGCATGCTGGACAATGTGCTCGACGTTACGGTCTGGCCCCTGCCGCAGCAGAAGAAAGAGGCGGGCGACAAACGTCGCATCGGACTGGGATTCACCGGCCTGGGCGATGCGCTGATCATGCTCGGACTGCGCTACGACACGCAGCCCGCCCGCGACATGGCCGCGCGCATCGCACAGTCGATGCGCGATGATTCTTATGCCGCATCGGTGGAGTTGGCGCGGGAGAAGGGCGCATTCCCGGTGTTCGACGCAGAACAATATCTCGCCGCGCCGCGCTTTGCTTCGCGCCTGCCGGAAGCGCTGAAGCAGTCGATACGCAAACACGGGTTGCGCAATTCACATTTGTTGTCGATTGCGCCCACCGGCACCATTTCCCTCGCTTTTGCCGACAACGCGGCCAACGGCATCGAGCCGCCATATTCCTGGACTTATCAGCGCAAGAAACGCGAGGCCGATGGCACGAACAAGGTCTACGACGTGGAGGATCACGCCTGGCGTTTGTACCGGCACGCGGGCGGCGATGTCGGAAAATTGCCGCCACAGTTTGTTACCGCGCTCGAGATTTCCGCGCTCGATCACATGCGCATGGTGGCGGCGGTGGCGCCGTTTGTGGATTCGGCGATCAGCAAGACGGTGAACGTGCCTGAGGATTATCCCTACGAGCAGTTCAAGGATTTGTATCTCGAAGCGTGGAAATCCGGCTTGAAGGGCATCGCCACCTATCGCCCGAACAAGGTGCTGGGCAGCGTGCTATCGGTGACGCCGCACGAAGAAGCGCCGAACGACCTGGACACCTCGGATGCCGACCGGCGCATCCGGCTCGAAGCCACGCCTGCCCCGGCCCTGTCCAGCCTGCGCTGGCCGGGACGGCCGAAGCTCGCTGCCGGCAATCCAGCCTGGACGTACATGGTTGAATCGCCTTCCGGTCAGTTTGCGATTTTTGTCGGGCATGTGGACAGCGCCGATGCGCATGCCTTCGAGGTGTGGGTGAACGGCAACGAACAACCGCGCGGTCTCGGCGCCGTGGCCAAAACGCTGTCGATGGACATGCGCGCGCAGGACAGGGCATGGCTGCGCACCAAGCTCGGTATCCTGTCGCGCACCCCCGGTGATGATGGTTTCGACTGTGCGCTGCCGCCGCAGGGGCACCTCGTGCGCGTGCCCAGCGTGGTGGCGGCCTTCGCCCGCATCGTGGCCTGGCGCGTCGAGCAGCTCGGCGCACTTTCCGCGCGCGATGAGCGCTCCCCGGTGCTCGATGCGCTGTTCGCGAAAAAGGAACCCAAGACCGGCACAGACGGCACCATGTCCTGGTCGGTCGATGTGATGAACTCCAGCTCCGGCGATGACTTCGTGCTGATGCTCAAGGAACTGGTTCTGCCATCCGGTCAGCGCCGCCCTTACTCGATGTGGATGGCGGGAAGTTATCCGCGCGCGCTCGACGGTTTATGCAAACTGCTCTCCCTGGACATGCGCGTCATTGATCCGGCCTGGATTGGCATGAAACTCAGGAAGCTCCTGAACTACGCCGAGCCGCTGGGAGACTTCATGGCCAAGGTGCCGGGGGAAAACCGCCAGCAGAACTGGCCCAGCACGGTGGCCTACGTCGCGCGGCTCATCATCCATCGTTACGCGATGCTCGGCGTGCTGGACGAGCGCGGGTTTCCGGTCAATGAAATGGGCGTTCTGGAAATGCCCGAAGCGGCGCGCGAACGCGAAGCGCTGCGTCTGCTGCCCGGCAAGCGCTGCACCGAGTGCGGCAACACGGCGGTCATTAAAAAAGACGGCTGCGAGTTCTGTACCGCGTGCGGCGCTATTGGGGCGTGCGGGTGATAAAGGGCGAGGGAAGAGAAAAACGGGGGCGACGGACGAGGGACGGAGCGCCGCGAAGCGGCGCACTTTTTTGCCTTCACCCTTCAGATGATCCTCTCTCGCCCCTCGCCCCTCTTCCCAGAAAATAGCGCAAGACTTTGCGCTATTTCCTCTGTATAGTGCGCGCCTGGGATTTTGGTGGCGCGTCAATCGGTCCGCGCTTCAGCCCATTCGTGGTCGGTTCTCTTCCCCGAAAAATTTAAACTCTGTTCGATTCTGCCTGAACCGGTTCGGGATGCCTCTTGGGTTCCCGCAGGCTGTGTCAGGAGATTTCCATTAGCAATGCATTTGAAGCGCTCGGCCTGCGTGCCGAGCTAGTCCGCGCTGTCGCCGACGAAGGCTACACGCAACCCACTCCGGTTCAGGCTCAGGCCATTCCGGTTATTCTCCAGGGCCGCGATATTCTCGCCGGCGCACAAACCGGAACCGGCAAAACCGCCGGTTTCACGCTGCCGTTGTTGCAATTGCTGGCCGCCGGAAACTCAGGCGGCGATGCGGCACGGCGTCCGATCCGGGCGCTGGTGCTGACACCCACGCGCGAGCTCGCCGCCCAGATCGAAGAAAGTGTTCGCAGTTACGGGCGTCACATGCGCGTGAAATCAACCACGGTATTTGGTGGTGTCAGCATGGGCGCGCAGATCAGCGCACTGCGCCGCGGCGTGGATATTCTGGTGGCAACACCCGGTCGCCTGCTCGACCACCTGCAAAGCCGCACCGTGGATTTGTCGCGGGTTGAGTTTCTGGTACTCGATGAAGCCGATCGCATGCTCGACATGGGCTTTATCCGCGACATCCGCCGCATCCTGATGACGCTGCCGGCCAAGCGCCAGAACCTGTTTTTTTCCGCGACCTTCTCGGAGGAAATTCGCGGATTAGCGGATTCCTTCCTGCAATCGCCGGTGGAAGTTGCCGTGGCAAAAAGCACCGCGACTGCCGACCTGATATCGCAAGTCGTGCATCCGGTGGACAAGGAGCGCAAGCGCGCCGCACTGGAGCACCTCATTAATTCCGGCGACTGGCGACAAGTGCTGGTGTTCATGCGCACCAAGCATGGCGCCAACCGTCTCGCGGAACAGCTCGACAAGGAAGGTATCAGCGCGGATGCGATTCATGGCAACAAGAGCCAGGGTCAGCGCACGCGCGCGCTGGCCCAGTTCAAGTTGGGCAAAGTGCGCGTGCTGGTTGCCACCGATATCGCGGCGCGCGGGCTCGACATCGAGCAACTGCCCCATGTGGTGAACTTTGAGTTGCCCAATGTGCCGGAAGATTACATTCATCGCATCGGCCGTACCGGCCGCGCGGGCAGTTCCGGCCAGGCAGTTTCGCTGGTCAGCGCCGACGAAGGCGAATACCTGCGTGATATCGAGCGACTGCTCAAGCACAGTATCGAGCGTGTCGTGATCGCCGGATTTGAACCCACAGGTGCCCCGCTGAGGACCGATGGCAACGGCACCACATCGCGCCGTCCGCAACAACGTCAGCAGCAGGGCAGGCCGCGCGGCCAGGGCCAGGGTGCACGCGGCGGCGGCGGTGGTGAAGGGCGTCGCAACCAGGGTGGCGTCCGCGGCCAGGGCCGTGGCGATGACCGCCATGCGCCAGGCGCCGGAGATCGCTCGCGCGGCGCAGGCAGTGCGCGCCCACGCACGACAAAGCCAAGTCAAAATGGAAACCGTCCATTTTCATCATTGCTGGGCGGAAACCGTTAGTTTGTAATCTACAGAGGGTATTTTCATGAATATTTTCGTCGGCAACATATCGCAGGAAGTTACCGAAGCCGATTTGATGGAGTTGTTCAAGCCGTTTGGGATGGTCAAGTCGACCGAGATCAAGCGCGATCTTTTTTCCGGAGTAACCAAGGGCTTTGGATTCGTCGAGATGCCTGGAAAAGCCCACTCGCTGGCGGCGATTGCGGCCCTTGATGGCAAGGATTTCAAGGGCCAGCCTTTGCGCGTGAACGAAGCGCGTGAATTTCCCACCAGGGGTAGACGGCGGTAACGCTTCCAGCGTCAATCACCAGTAAGGAAGTGACAGGGCCGCGACGCGGCCCTGTTTATTTTTTGCACCCGGCAACGGGGATGTGCCATCACCGCCTGCTGTCCGGCGCCACCGGCATCGGCTCGCACGCGTCTCCGCTATGATGTGGTTCCATCGCTGAAGTGGGAATCGAAATGCATCCGATCGCCAAACGCCTTGTCGCATTGCGGATCATCCCGGTGTTGCGCTTATCCTCGCGTGAAAAGGCGCGCATTGCCATCGAATGTCTGATCGAGGCCGGGTATGGAACGGTTGAAGTGACGCTGACCACTCCCGGCGCCCTGGACCTCATCGCCGAGATCAAAGCCATCAGCAAAGCCGATTTCCTCGTCGGTGCCGGCACTGTGCTCGATACCGATTCGGCGCGCGCCTGCATCGATGCCGGCGCCGATTATCTGGTATCGCCCTGTCTTATACCGGGCTTGTGCGCCCTGGCTCGGGAAGCGGGCCGGACTGCGCTGGCGGGCGGCTTTACGCCGGGGGAAGTGCTGGCGGCATGGCGCGAAGGCGCGGCCATCGTCAAAGTCTTTCCCGCCTCCACCGGCGGGCCCGCCCATCTTGGCGCATTGCACGCGGTCTATCCGGACATTCCCCTGTGTCCGACCGGTGGCGTATCCCTGGCGAACATGCGCGACTACTTCATGGCCGGCGCTTCGGTCGTAGGCGTTGGCAATAACGTCATAGACCAGAAGGCGCTGGCTGCGGGCGATCACGGCGCGGTAACGGAGCATGCACGCGGATTTCTCGAACTTGCGGCGGGGCCGGAGTGACCACGCCCGATATAGACGTCGTCTGTTTCGGCGAACCACTCTACGAATTCAGCCAGATTCCGGACGCACCCGGAAAATACCTGCAAGGTTTCGGCGGCGATACCATGAATTGCGCGATCGCTGCTGCGCGCCAGGGCGCGCGCGTTGCGTACGTCACCAAACTTGGCGATGACGAATTCGGACGTCAGTTTCTGAAGCTGTGGCGCGATGAAGGCATCGATGCTTCCGGAGTGACCCTCGACCCGGATGCACATACGGCGGTTTACTTCATCAGCCACGGTCCGACGGGGCATGTGTTCACCTACCTGCGCAAGGGTTCGGCCGCAAGCCGCATGCGTGCTGCCGACTTGCCACTGGAGTTAATCGCTCGCGCGAGATACTTCCATACCTCCGGCATCAGCCAGGCGATCAGCGACAGCGCCTGCGACGCGGTGTTTGCCGCGATTGATGCGGCAAAAAATGCCGGTGCGGCCTTTGTCTACGATTCCAATCTTCGCCTGCGGTTGTGGCCGCTTGCCCGCGCCCGGGCGGTGATCGGCGCGACGGTGGCGCGAGCCGATTATTTCCTGCTTAGCCTGGAGGACGCGCAATCCCTGTGCGGTCTTGCGGACCCGGATGCGATAGTTGACTGGTGTCATCGCGCCGGCGCGGCAAACGTGGCCCTGAAACTCGGTGCCGATGGCGTCGTCGGCAGCGATGGCGCGGCGCGCGAGCGCATCACCGGTCACCAGGTCAATTGCGTGGATGCAACCGGCGCCGGGGACTGCTTCGCCGGGGCGCTATTGGCGCGCATGTCTGGGGAGGATGATTTCTGGCAGGCGCTGCGCTACGCCAACGCGGCGGCTGCCCTGGCTACTACCGGTTACGGCGCCGTAGCGCCTTTGCCGCGACCGGAAGCGGTGAGATTGCTATTGAATCGAGGCTGACGGTTTCGACAAATTACAGGCGCTTGCGCAGAACGATCAGAACGACAAGCAAAATCGCACCGCCGATCATCCAGATATCGAGAAAAGACATTAGCGCCCCCCTTTAACTTGTAACGTATCGCGTCGAGCTCGAATTCCGTCAAATCCGAACCAGACAGGATGATTGTACCGGGAATGGCGGGCCGATCAAGAAAGAAAAATAAAACCCGGAGCAAATCACCGGCCCGCTGCTACAACAATCCATAAATTTCGCCAAGTTCGACCCGTCCTGCGTCACCGATTGCGTTGCCGTTTATTTTTGCCGTAGCTGTGGCCGCATCTCGCTCCAGTCTCTCGCCGCAGGGATACGAATCTCGAGCATCCAGGCAAACTTATGGGTTATTGCACGAGTGCGCCTATGGGTAGTCCGAAGTCAGATTGAGCTTGCGCAAGCAGACCTAACCCCGGTTGTTTGCCTCGTCGTTGGTGTATTCGAACTCCAACACCTTCTTTTCCATGACGTAACGCTGCGAAGCCGTGCTGAACTCCGCGTAGTGTCGCGATTTCAGATGAAAATCAAAGGCAGCCCGGTCTTTGTAGATTTCGTACAAAACAATATGATTGGGCGAGTTTTTTTCGATTAGGACATCGAAGCGGTCGCAGCCGGGTTCCTCAGCGAGCGACGTGCGCGCGTTCTCCTTGATCAGAATCAGGAATGGCTCGAGCGTGCCCGCATGCAGATAAAAATCGACGGTGATGACGAAACGGGCCATGGCGCGAATTACACAAATGTTGGTTGACTAATGTTACGGGTTAATTTGCCGGCGGTGAACAGGTAAATGAATCAGGGAAACCCCAAGACATTCCTTTTCCCTTTGGCGCACGAAAGCGCATGAAGCGGAGCAGATTGCCAGGATGAAGGCGGTAACTCATTGATTGTAATTATTTCATTGCACTTGTCAGGTGTTGATCTTCAAATCTGCCGTGAGTCCGGCAGTCAGGACAAAGCGCATGGCCTGATCGCGTGGCATGTCGATCGGCGTGACGAGTTTGCGCGGCAAAATAACCGTGTAACCGCCCACCTGGTAACTCATCGGCAGGTAAACCGCCATGTCCTCGGCGCCACCCATGCCATCGGGCAGTCCGGCGAAATCATGCCGCGTAACAAATCCAATCAAACGCATCTCCGTACCCGGGTAGGTAACCGAAACGACTTGCAAAGCCTGACTATTCTCATCCGCGGAAAACAGTCCGAACAAGTCCTTGATCGACTTGAAAACCGCCTTGACCACCGGAACGCGCAGCAACAGTTGCTCGCCCCATTTCAGCAAGCGGCGAAACAGCCAGGCTCGCGTCAGCAGACCCACAGCGAAAATCAGAATCACCGCCGCCGTCATACCCATGCCGGCGCGGTAGTAGTCGTCCGGAATAATCAGCATCAATTGCCTGCCGAGGAAGCGTTCAATCGCGGACAAAAACCAGACCATCAGATAGATCGTGGCCAAGATGGGCAGCACCGTGAACATGCCGGTCAGAAATACTTTTCCAAGGGACTTCATGCGTGAAAACTCCGAAGGGTGGGAATGAGGGAAACGGCCTTGAACGGGAATTCTGACACTTATTGTGTTTCCCCCAAAGCATGCGCCGGTCACCGCCGGTTGCGCGCGCCGAACGCGCAGGCTGACTGTCAGATCAAGTCGCGAATATCACAGTCAGCTCACGCGCCGGGGCCCTCGCGGGCATACCTGTTCATAAATTGCCGGTCAATCCAGTCCTTCCACCGCCACACCCAATCTCCCTGCATCGAGAAGGAACCACGGGAGGCGATGGCATGTTTATCGCCGGTGCTGATCAGGGCCAGCGACCGAGGCTGGGGTTTCCAGCGTAACAGCGGGCGCGAGATCAGCGCGCGGCGCAGATTTTCCTCGAGAGGTGGGCCGGCGCGTACCGCGTAGACGCCGGATTTCGGACGCGGATGATCGCGAATCGTGGCAATGTCGCCAGCGGCAAATATGGCGGCATGCGATACGGATTGCAGACATTCATCGACCAGGATAAAACCGGTTGCGTCGGTGGCAAGGCCCGCCGCGCGTGGCCACAACGGCGCCGAAGTCCCGGTAGCCCAGACCATCAGATCCGCATGAATCTTCTTTCCGCCTTCGCATCTCAAGACACCCCTTTGCACGCTTTCGACTTTGCAGCCTAGCTCAACGCTCACCCCGCGCTGTCTGAGAACGGCATTGAATTTACGCTGCACGGACACAGGGTGCGCGGGGAGAATTTCCGGCGTATCGCTCACCAGAACAAAGCGCACCTTGTTTTCCGGCGCCAGGTGCCGCAGACGGTGCTGCATCGCAAGCAGCACTTCGACCCCGGCTGCGCCGGCGCCGACCATGGCAACGTGATCAGGCGCACCCTTGCCGGTGGCACTTTCACACACCGCCTCCCAGCGCGCGACAAAATTCTCCACCGGTTTTACAGCGAGCGCATGGTCCAGCGCGCCCGGTGTATCGAAAGCGGGTGAGCGCCCGCCGGTATCGATGGAGACCCGGTCGAAATTCAGGCCAGCTCCGTTTTCGCAGAACACCAGTCCGGCTTCCGGATTGATTCCGATACAGCGGGTCAAGATCAGCCGGAAATTGCTGCGGCGGCAAAGCGCCGCAAGGTCGATGTGGCATTGCGCGCGTGAATAATGTCCGGCAATCCATCCGGGCAGCATGCCGGAGTAGGGCGTATCCGCATGCGGGCTGACCAGCACCAGTTCCGTGTCCGGTGGCGGGTTCATGCCAAAGCGGCGCAGCACTTCCACATGGCTGTGGCCACCGCCGATCAGGATCAGGCGTTTCATGCTCAGGCTGCCGGTTGATTGATGGGATGGCTATCGGTAAGAAAAAGCAACGGGTACCACGCAGAACACGAAGAAGACTGGGAAAGAGCAAGAACTGAAAGAACAGCGGTCCTGAATGAGAGTTTGTTTTCGAAAGTGCGGTCAGTGCCGGACACGTCCGTCATTTCCGTATGTCTTTCGCCGTGTCCTCTGTCGTTAAAATGCACTTTGTCCTTATCATCGCGTAAACCGAATATCGCCGTAGTACGCGGCTACCGATTCGCCGGTGTTGTCGGTGTCGGTGGCAATTACGATTCCAGAGACCGGCGGGGGTTCTTCGCCGAATGCAGCTCGAAAATCTTCCGCCACATTGCGCCGCATATCCACCCAGCGACCTACATTCGCCGCGCCGCTTTCCGCGACGATCAGGCGCACCCGGTCGGTGTACACGCTCCAGGCCGAGGTGTCGCGCGCAGACTTCCCGTCCCAAACGTAACACAATGCGGCGAGCGGAATGTCGCCACCGTAGAGCGCCCGCGCCAGCCGGAACTTGACCCGCTGAGAAAACGGCAGTTTGGCGATGTCGTAGTCGAACAGCACATAGATTCGCGCTGGAAAATCATCTCCGGCCTTGGTGGTCATGTCCGCTTTTCGCAGCAGACCGGTGATCTTCCAGCGCCACTCGATAATCGGGTACTGGCGCGGATCGAAGCTGACAGCATGCAGTACGCTGGCCATAGATGCGTCGGCATCCGCGCGCAGCACGATCGTTTCCGCATCGCGCACCAGCGAGTAGCGCGTGTGCTTCTGGATCTTCGGCACGGTGACGAGCTTCCAGGGCTGCGGCAATTCACCGCCCGGTGTTGCCGAAGAGAACGGCGTTATCGCGACCTGGCCAAATGCAAGGTTGGCGCAGGCAAGGCCGGCAAAGGCAAACATCAGTGCGGCGATGGTCCGGTTCAAGATGTTCCGCCGGGATTCGTGGCGGCAATCCCGCCCTCGCTCATCAGCCGGTGATAGTCTTCCGGGCGGTCTACGTCCCATTGCATGGGCAGTTCGTGCCAGCGCCAGCCGAGATCGCGCAGGCGCTCGCGGGTTTCTTCCATGACGATGTCCGTGCTCCAGGTCATTGCTTCGAACAATGCGGGGACCACATGCCTGAGGCCGACCAGAGTATAGCCGCCATCTTCAGCCGGACAGAACACCGCGTCGTGGCCATCGTGCAGCGCGCGAGCCGCGGCTCGCAGGCCCGTTGCGTTCCAACCGGGGCAGTCACTGCCGATTAACAGTACGTGCCGGGATCGGCCAAGCGCGCGGTCAAACGCATCGAGCATACGCATCCCGAGGTCGCCCTCGCATTGCACATATAGCTCGACCTGGAAACGCTCACGGCAGCCCTGCAGAAAAGAGTCGCTGGATGAAGGCGTGCACCAGAGTTCGACCGGACCGATGTCCGATTCCCGGGCTACCGCCAGCGTGTGTTCGGTCAGTTGGCGGTGCAGCGCTGCGGCGCCATGCGCGCCCAGTAGCGGAATCAGCCGCGTCTTGACGCGGCCGGGATCGGGCGCACGCGTGAACACGAGAATGGTGTTCGCAGTTTTATCCGCCATAGTAGATTTTCGCAAGCCGCCGGGGTTCGGTGCCGAGGAAATAGGCGAGTCGCAGCCGCCACATCAGCATGATAGTGCGCCAGATTCCGTGCTTCTCCCAGCGCCGTGACGAAGCCACGATGCACGGCGTGAGACACAGCGGCCGGCCGTGACGCTTAAGTGTGGCGCTCAGGGCCACGTCTTCCATCAGTGCAATGCGCGGGAACCCGCCGACCTCATCGAACAATTGGTGCTCGACGAACAGACCCTGGTCACCGGTGGCGATACCGGTTAGACGTGAGCGCCGGTTCATCATCCACTCGACCACGCGAAACATGGGCGCTTTACCGGAAAGCCGGATGTCGAAGCGCCCCCAGCGCCGGCCCGATTCGCGCAGGCCCTCGAGAATGAGCGTCGGCGCATCCCGGGGAAGTATGGTGTCGGCATGCACAAACAGCAGCACGTCACCCCGGGCCAGTGCCGCGCCCGCATTCATTTGCAATGCTCGCCCGCTGGGCGACGCCACGACACGATCAACTAATGGCGCCGCGACTTTCACCGTGGCGTCGGTGCTTCCGCCATCGGCAAGAACAACTTCTACGCCGCGGGTGCGTAGCGGCTGCAAGGGCTGAAGAAAGGCTACGATTCCCGGCGCCTCGTTTAACGCCGGAACAATGATTGAGAGGGACGAAGGACAAGGGTCGGGGGGCGAGGGTTGAGGGGTGAGGGATGAAGACCGAAGCAAGAGCCGGTAACACGGGGTTGCGCTCGGATCCGGGTTTTCCTTCTTCCCTCGTCCCTCGCCCCTCGTCCCTTTAATTTTTGCCATTCAAGGCCCAGTCGTAGTCCAGGAACGCGAGGCGCACTTTCGCGTCCCGAATCGAGGCGCCGGTCTTCGCATCGTCGGCGAGTTTGTCGGCATACCGGGCCAGCCATGCTGCAACGGATCCTGAACGCGAACTGAAGTCCTTGCCGTACCAATCGAAGATCTTCGAGACTTCGAGCCGGCTGGTCTGGGCATTAAAGCGGTTGCGCGAGCGGTCGGATAGAAAGCGAACCACGCTGTCTTCGAGTTGCGCATCCAGCGTATCCGCGACGAAGGCTTCGTTGCGCAGTGCCGGACAGCCAATGGAGGCGCAATTTGCCGCCATGTGGATGCGCGGTTCGTCAAAGGCACCCGGCGCGCGGATCGTGCCATGCTCGACGTCGTCGAGGCTATGAGGTTTGCCCAGCAGCGTGAAGAACTTCTTTTTCCACGGACTGGTAATCAGCGAACCAAGATCCTTGATCGACTTCACATTGGGGTACTCGGTCAGAATCAGTTCGACCGTGTAGGCATTGTAGGCATTGAGCAGAAAGGCAAGCTGCTCCGGCTTCTTCCAGCCGTCGAATTCCGGCTGCGTCACGGCGGAAAGCGCATCGAGATAGACTTTCAGTTGCGCGCGCTCGGCCTTGATTCCGGCGTAGTCCACCTGCGAGGCATGCCCACCCGCGAGCCAGACCACATGCTTCGTTGTGAGCACATCCCAGCGCGCATGCGAATGATCGAATGCCATCGCAGAGAATGAAAGAAGCAGAGAAACCAGTGTTCCCAATACTATCGCGCGACTCATCATCTGAATTTTCCCTTAGCTGTTAGCACTTAGCCCCTGGCCCAAAGACTCATCCGCGCATCCACCCGTGATAGCGTTCCACCCACCGCAGCAATCCCTGCGGCGCATGCGCGCGCTTCCAGTTTCCGGCCACGTACTTGTTGGCCTCGGCCATGGTGGGGTAGATATGAATGGTGCCGAGAATCTTGTTCAACCCGATGCCGTGGCGCATGGCCAGAATGTATTCCGCGATCAGGTCGCCGGCATGTTCGCCGACGATGGTTACGCCCAGAATCTTGTCCTTGCCCGGAACAGTCAGCACCTTGACCAGCCCGTGCGCTTCCGAGTCGGCAATCGCGCGATCCAGATCATCGATGCCATAGGTGGTGACTTCAAAAGCGATCTTCCTCTCTCTTGCTTCGGTTTCGTTCAGACCGACACGCGCGACTTCCGGTTCAGTGAAGGTGGCCCAGGGAATCACGGAATAATCCGTGCGGAATTTCTTTACCCCGCCGAATAATGCATTGACCGCCGCGTACCACGCCTGGTGCGCGGCGGTGTGCGTGAACTGGTAAGGGCCCGCCACGTCGCCGCAGGCGTAAATATTCGGATAAATTGTTTGCAGAAATTCGTTGGTTTCCACGGTACGCTGTTTGCTGACCGGAATGCCGAGTTCCTCCAGGCCGTAGCCTGCGGTGTTGGCAATACGCCCTACGGCGACCAGCACTTCGTCAAATGGCAAGCGGATGTCGCGGCCCTGATGTTCGCAGATCAGGATCTTTTCGCCGTTCTCGACCAGAAACTGCTTCGCCTTATGTTCCAGTTTCACGTCGACTCCCTCCGCACGGAACTTCGCCAGCACCAGCGCGGATACTTCCGGGTCTTCGCGGATCATGATCCGCGGCAGCATTTCCACTTGCGTAACCTTTGAACCGAGGCGGGAAAAGGTCTGCGTGAGCTCGCAGCCGATCGGTCCGCCGCCCAATACCACCAGCCGCGCGGGCAGCTTGCGCAGATTCCAGACGTTATCGGAAGTCAGGTACCCAAGCTTGTCCAGGCCGGAAATCGGCGGCACGAAAGGGCGCGCACCAGCGGCGATGACGATCGAGCGCGTGGTCAACACCTTGCCGTTGACCCGCACTTCCCAGGGCGAAATTATTTTGGCTTCGCCCTCGATACACTCCACGCCCAGACTGGAATAGCGTTCCACTGAATCGTGAGGATGAATTGCGGTGATGACTTTCTGCACGCGCTCCATCACCTCGGCAAAATCGAAGTCGGCCTTGGCCTCGCGTATCCCGAACTCGCCGGCGCGTTTGACATGTGAAAGAAATTTCGCCGACCGGATCAGCGCTTTCGATGGCACGCAGCCGGTATTGAGGCAATCGCCGCCCATGCGGTGTTTTTCGATGAGCGTGACCTTGGCCTTTACCGCGGCGGCGATGTAAGCTGAAACCAGCCCGGCCGAGCCCGCGCCGATCACTACGACGTTTCGATCAAATCGGCGCGGGCGGGTAAACCGCGCGTACACCTTGCGCGCCTTCACCAGTGCCACGATTTTCTTCGCGATCAGGGGAAACAAGCCGAGCAGTGTGAAGGAGATGATCAGTCCTGGCGAAAGAATGCCCGCCGCCGATTCGATTTGCGCAAGCTGGGTGCCGGCGTTCACGTACACGATGGTGCCCGCGAACATGCCAAGCTGGCTGACCCAGTAGAAAGTCCGCGTTTTGATGGGCGTAAGCCCCATCACCAGATTGATGACAAAGAACGGAAACGCCGGCACCAGGCGCAGGGTGAACAAATAGAATGCGCCGTCCTTTTCAATGCCGGCATTGATCGCCTTGAGTTTGTCGCCAAACTTCGCTTGTACCGAGTCTCGCAGCAGGAAGCGCGAAACCAGAAACGCCAGCGTTGCGCCGATGCTCGACGCAAAGGACACCATGATCGTGCCCCAGAGCACGCCGAAGATCGCCCCTGCGGCGAGCGTCATGATGGTCGCGCCCGGGAGTGACAGCCCGGTGACCGCCACATACATTAGAAAGAAAGCACCGGCGACAATCAGTGGGCTGCCACGGTAAAGCGCGTCAACTTCCGCTTGCCGCGATTTGAAATGGGCCAGATCGAACACGCTCTTTAGATCGAAGACAACGAACGCGGCGACCAGTGCCGCGATCAGCCCAATCAACAGCCATTTTCCTTTCGTCACCGTATGCGCTCCTTCGATTGCCAGAATTCAGGGATAGCTCTAAAAACTCAAGTAAGGAAACACTGAACAAGTCTTCGTTTGTCATTCCCGTGAAAACGGGAATCCATGTTTTTCAAGGGAAACGGGCTCCCCGCTTACGCGAGGAAGACACTTGTTCAGTGTTTTCATAACGCCTTTTGCCTCCGGGACAAGGGCACACTTGAAGCGGAGCAGAAGGCCGGGATGAGGGAACTGCCCCTTCACACTTACCCTTGCTTCTGCTCGAAGCACAGCGAATACCCGGGATCTCCCCTCAGCCGTTCAACGCGCCGCCGCAGGACGAGCCTTGCCCCGCCGTGCAGCCGAAGCAATGGTCGCGCACGACAATCGGGTTGCCTTCCAGGTCCTCACCGATCAGATCGGTCAGTTGGACGCTCGGCTTGCCCGCAACTTGCAGCGGCAGACCGAGCATCTGGTTGAAGTCGCAGTCGTAAACATAGCCTTGCCAGTCCACCGAAAGCAGCGAGCGGCACATCACCGCATCGAGGTTGGCCTCCTGGTAGGCGTCCTTGAGCAGGTGCATATAAGTCCCGAACTGGCCCTTGGAAACCAGCGTGCTGCCGAAACGCTGAATCGGCATATTGGTGAGCGTGTAGAGCCGGTTGAACTGCACGCCATAATTCTCGCCAAGATGGCGGTGGAAGTCTTCTTCGAGTTTCGCCTGTCCAGGCGGCAGCGAAGGGCCTTGCGGGTTGTACACCAGATCGAGCGTCTTGCCGCTGTCTGGTTTGCCGTAGCCCAGCGTGTTGAGGCGCTTCAGGGCGCGGATGCTGGTCTCGAACACGCCGTCACCGCGCTGGCGATTGACGTTGTCTTCCAGATAACACGGCAGTGATGCCACTATTTTTACGCCATGATCTGACAGAAAATCCGCGAGATCCTCGAAGCCGGGCTCTTCGAGAATGGTCAGATTGCAGCGGTCAATGACCTGGATCCCACGCCCGCGCGCTTCCGTAACCAGATAACGGAAATGTTCATTTAGCTCCGGTGCTCCCCCGGTCAGGTCCAGCGTCTGCGGCCGGCGTGCGTCAAGAAAGCGCAGCACCGTGTCCACGGTTTCGCGCTCCATCATTTCCTTGCGCGTAGGGCCGGCATTGACGTGGCAATGCAGGCAGCTCTGGTTGCATTTGTAGCCGAGATTGACCTGAAGCGTCTCCAGGCGCCTGCGATTGATGGCGGGAAACTGAAACTCGTTCATCA
>JANLTJ010000225.1:0-3720 GCA_031362885.1 Betaproteobacteria bacterium | reverse complement strand
GCGCATCCGCGTGAGTCTTATCTGCGCGGGGATCGCATCATCGAGGCCGCGCGCGAATGCGGCGCGCAAGCGATTCATCCGGGCTACGGCTTTTTGTCCGAGAACGCGGATTTCGCGCGCGCCTGCGCGCAGGCCGGCGTGGTGTTCATCGGGCCGCCGCCGGCAGCGATCGAAGCAATGGGGTCGAAGTCAGCGGCGAAAACGCTGATGGGCAAGGCCGGCGTGCCGCTGGTGCCCGGTTATCACGGCGACTCACAGGAGCCAGCGGCACTGGCAAGGGAAGCCGCGCGCATCGGCTATCCGGTGCTGATCAAGGCCAGCGCCGGCGGTGGCGGCAAGGGCATGCGCGTGGTGAATGAGGCGGGTGAGTTTGCCGCGGCGCTGGCTTCGGCGCAGCGCGAGGCGGCGTCATCCTTTGGCGATGATCGGGTGCTGATTGAAAAGTATCTCACCCGCCCGCGTCATATTGAAATGCAGGTGTTTGCCGACTCGAAAGGCAATTGCATTCATTTGTTCGAGCGCGATTGCTCGGTACAGCGTCGCCACCAGAAAATTCTCGAGGAGGCCCCGGCGCCGGGCATGAGCGAGGAGCGCCGCCGCCTTATGGGCGAGGCGGCAGTGGCGGCGGCGAAAACCGTGGGCTACGTCGGCGCCGGAACGGTGGAATTTATCGCCGCGCCGGACGGACAGTTTTATTTCATGGAAATGAATACGCGGCTGCAAGTCGAGCATCCGGTTACCGAGATGATTACCGGCCTTGATCTGGTGGAATGGCAGTTGCGGGTGGCGTGCGGCGAGGCGCTCCCGCTCACGCAGCAACAAATCAAAATCAGCGGTCATGCCTTCGAGGCGCGCATTTATGCCGAGGATCCGGCGCGCGGTTTTATGCCTACCGGCGGGCGCGTCGAACACCTGCGTGAACCGAAGACCGATGCGCAGGTGCGCATCGACAGCGGTGTGCAGGCCGGCGATGAAGTCGGCGTGCACTATGATCCGATGATCGCCAAGCTGATTGTCTGGGACAGTGATCGTTCTTCCGCGCTGGGGCGACTGCATGCCGCGCTAGGCGAGTACCAGATCGCCGGCGTAGTGACGAATGTTTCTTTCCTGCGCACGCTGTGCTCGCATCCGGCGTTCGCCGGCGCGCAGCACGATCCGGGAGCGCTCGATACCGGACTGATCGAGCGCCATCGCGCGGCGCTGTTGCCGGTGCTGGCGCCGGTACCCGATGCCATCCTGGCCACGGCGGTATTGAGCGAGTCCCTGCGCAGGGACCGCGAAGCGGCAGCGAGTGCGGCGCGTTCCAACGATCCTTTTTCGCCATGGAATTTGCGTCACGGCTGGCGCTTGAACGAGGACAATCACCTCACCGTGGTACTGCTGGACGCAGGGCAGCGCCGTGAAATCATCGCGCATTATCGCGCAGGCGGTTACCTGCTTGAACTGCCCTCGGGCGTGCGCCTGCGCGCGTGCGCGCGTGATCTCGCAACCGATGATTTCGAGGTTGAGATCGACAAGCTGCAAAGCCGGGCCACGGTGGTGCGCCACGGCGGCGGCTTGACGGTGTTTTCCGCGGGCGAGAGTTATCGCCTTGCGTACGAGGAAGCGGCTGCGGTCGAGGAAGAAGGCCCCACGGGCCGCCTGATTTCACCCCTGCCGGGCAGCGTGATCGAGGTGCTGGTTGCAAGCGGCGAGAGCGTGGCCAAGGGACAGGCGCTGATGATTATCGAGGCCATGAAAATGGAGCACACCATCAGTGCGCCGAAGCGTGGCACGGTCGGGCAGATATACTTCGGCAAGGGCGAGCAAGTCGCCGAGGGCGCACAATTGCTCGGCTTCGAAGCGGAGGACAGCGTTAAAACATGAAATACCCTGCACGCGTAAAAATAGTCGATGTCAGCCCGCGCGACGGCTTGCAAAACGAAGCCGGTTCGGTGCCCACCGCGGTCCGGGTCGAACTGATCGACCGCCTGACGGATGCCGGATTACAAGCGGTGGAAGCCGGCAGCTTCGTGTCGCCGAAATGGGTGCCGCGCATGGCCGATACCGCCGAGGTGATGGCGCGTATCCGGCGCAAGCCTGGTGTCGCCTATCCGGTGCTGGTACCGAATCTGAAAGGTCTGGAAGCGGCGATCGCGGCGCAGGCCACGGAAGTGGCTGGTTTCGCCGCCGCCACGGAAGCGTTTTCCCAGCGCAACACCAACTGCACGATTGCCGAATCTATGATTCGCCAGGCCGAAGTGTGCAAAGCCGCGCTGGGCGCAGGGGTGCGCGTGCGCGGCTACATTTCCGTCGTGCTCGGCTGTCCTTACGAAGGCGAGGTCAGGCCGCAGGCCGTGGTGGACGTCGCGCAGCAACTGCTTGACATGGGTTGCTATGAAATTTCTCTCGGCGATACCATCGGCACCGGCACGCCCGCGAAGGCGCAGCGCCTGATCGAAATGCTGGCGAAAAAAATTCCGGTGGCAAAACTGGCCGGACATTTTCACGATACCTACGGCCAGGCGCTCGCCAACATTCTGGCGGTGATGGAACTGGGCGTGGCAACATTCGACAGCTCCGTGGCCGGTCTGGGCGGCTGCCCGTATGCGAAAGGCGCAACCGGCAATGTCGCCACCGAAGACCTGCTCTATATGCTCAACGGCCTGAAGATCGAAACCGGCATCGACATGGAACAATTGCTTGATGCCGCGCAGTTCATCTGCGCCCACTTGGGCCGCGCAACCGTATCGCGCGCGGGTCGCGCCTTGGCCACGAAACGCGACAAGGCCGCCGCGTGAGCAACACGCCGGCAAGCGTTGCCTCGCCCTGCGTCAACATCTGCCAGATCAATCCGGACACCGGGCTGTGCCTGGGCTGCCTGCGCACGCTCGACGAAATTGCCTGCTGGCTGGAATATTCCTCAACTGAAAAACTTGCGGTGCTCAAACGTATCGACGAGCGCCAGCGCACGGAGACCGCACATTGAACAGCGCATTGACCGCACCCGCACCGCGCAAACTCATGCATCGCCGCCAGGTGGAATGTAACGGCTACCGGCGCGAGGACGGCTTGTGGGATATCGAAGGCCATCTGACCGATACCAAGAGCTACGACCTCAATGACCTCGATCGCGGCCCGGCACCTGCCGGGCAACCGCTGCATGAAATGTGGCTGCGGCTCACTGTGGATGACGATCTCAAGGTCGTCGCCGTGGAAGCCACCACGGTGTGGGGGCCGTACCATATGTGCGGCGACATCACGCCGAACTTCCAGGTGTTGAAAGACCTCGCGATCAAGGCTGGCTGGACGCAGAAGACGCGCGAATTGCTCGGCGGGACCAAAGGCTGCACGCATTTGCTCGAGCTGCTCGGGCCGATGGCGACGACCGCGTTCCAGACCGTTTATTCGCTGCGTGAGAAACGTCTGCGCGATCAGGGCGTACACAAGCGCCCGGGGTTGATTGACTCCTGCCATGCCTGGGCTTCGGACAGCCCGATGATCGCCAAGCGCTACCCGGAGTTTTATACCGGCGCGAAAAAATCTCCGGAGAGCTAGAGGCTCGTGCGCGCCAAACCGCTCTCGGGCATTCGCATTCTCGATCTGACCCGGTTGCTGCCCGGCCCGGTATGTACGCTGCATCTCGCGGACCTCGGCGCCGATGTCATCAAGATCGAGGATACCGGTGCGGGCGATTATGCGCGCACGCTCGGCGCTGAACCGGGCAAAGTCGCGCCGGTG
>JANLTJ010000209.1:0-3451 GCA_031362885.1 Betaproteobacteria bacterium | reverse complement strand
GCTAAACTAGACAACTTCCGACTCGATTAACCCACCAAAACAGGAGAAACCCACCGCAAAAAACACAAAATCATCCACACTAAATTCAAGCAACCTGGTGTCTCAAAAACATTGACACGCTCCGGCCCGGGAAGAAGGCCCGGCGCTGGGTGGTGGAGGTTTGCCATAGCTGGTTGAACCGATTTCGCAAGCTCCTGGTGCGCTATGAGAAACTGGAGCGCAGTTTCCTCGCTCTCAATTACCTCGCCGCCGCCATCATCGCGTTCCGAAAAGTGAAATTGAAGATAAACATTATTTACGGATAGATTCCAAGTCTTGGGGCGTCTGCCCAGATCTGTCCATCGTGTCTCCATGGGGATGGAGAGCTTCTTCAAGACGCTGAAGGTCGAGTGCACCCATCGGCTTCGCTACGACACTCGCGTGGTTGCGAAGCTCGATATCGTTGACTGGATCGAAGGCTTCTATAATCGCAGGCGCATGCATTCGTCGATCGGCTACCAGACACCGGCCGCTATCGAATCCAGCCTCATGGCTGGGTAAAGTGGTGTACGTCAAATCGAGGCAGAGTCAGCCGCGTCATGAAGCTATTCACGATTGGATTTACAAAGAAGAATGCCGAGCAATTCTTTAGAAAGCTAAAGCAGGCTGGCTTGACGAGAGTTGTAGACACTCGCTTAAACAACGTATCGCAGTTGACTGGATTTACGAAGAAGGAAGATCTTCGCTTCTTTCTTAAGGAAATTCTTGGGATCGAATACGTCCATATGCCTTTACTCGCTCCCACGAAGGATATTCTTGACGCCTACAGGAAGGGGAGCGGTGACTGGGACACCTATGAAAAAAAGTTCAAGGAACTGATTCAGTCACGGCATATCGAGACCAAACTCGACAAGAGCCTCCTCGATGGGGCCTGTTTGTTGTGCAGCGAGCCAACACCGCATCATTGCCACCGGCGTCTGGTCGCCGAGTATCTCAGCGAGCACTGGGGCGGTACCGAAATCAGGCATCTATAGCGTGCGGCCCAACCCATAAGGATTGAGCAGCGAGTGCCCGATATGTCCGGGATCGGACGGATCGCTCAGAACTGCGGCTGCGGCTCGCGTCAAACCAATGCGCTGATCAACCGGCCTGAGCAGCATCATGCCCCCGTCGCTCGATAGATCCCCACCGTTGAAATCAGCTTCTATCGGCCGCCGACCCTACTTCCCAAACTCGAGCCGCTCTCCGGTACACTCTGGCATGGTGAAACTTCCCTCCAAATTGATCGCAACTCTTTGGAAGGCTTAACGCTTCGGAGGTTTCACCCCTTCGTTGATAAAATATCCGAGCTAAATGTCGTTTAAGGAAGTGGAATATACAGCCGCGCCAAGATCCGGCGGCGGCAGGCAAGCGACACATGCTGGTAATTTCAGCAATAGGGAGAGCAGGTGCCCAACAAGAAAACCTCTGGGGTAATGGGTTCAAGCCCGAAATCACGTAAGACTGCCGGCTCCGGCGGCGAGGTACGGACACCACAGCGCGAAGCCAGCCGCAGTGTCGAGCGCGCCCTTCAGATTTTGATCGAAGTTGCCAAAAGCCAGAAGTCCGCCAGCTTCGCGGATCTGCAAAAGGGTTTGGGTTTGCCCAAGGCGACATTGCATAAACTCTTGGCAACCTTGGAGGAGTGGAATTTTCTGCGTCGCGACGAGGAGTCCGGGAGGTATGCCATCGGACTTGCGGTTTTTGAAGTCGCGGCGAGAGGATCGGCCCCAGGTGACATTCGAACCTTGATCAATCCGATCTTGCGTGACCTGTCGCGCGAATACGACGAAGCATGCAACCTCGGCATTCTCGATGGCGGGGAGATGGTCTATCTTGACCGGGTTGACCCGCCGGATCAAATGGTGCGATTGGGCAATCTGGTCGGGCGCAGACTCCCGGCCTATGCCACGGCCGGAGGCACGGCGGCTCTGGCGTCCCTATACGATGAGGCGATTTTGACGCTGTTCCCGGCGGTGCTTCCCACCGCGCCAACGCGTAACACGGTGCGCACACGAGAGGAGCTTCAACAGCGCCTCGCCGACGCCAGGCAGAAGGGTTATGGAATCGATCTGGAAGAAACCTTCGTTGGTGTGAGAGGCGTTGGCGTCTCCATTTCGATAATGGGCTGGCCAACCATCGCCATCAGTTTCACCATTCCATTGCAACGCGCGCCCCTGGAAAGACTGCGCGAACTGGCCAAGCCGCTGAAAGCCGCCGCGGACGAGATCGAGGCGATACTGAAACGAACGTCTCCTCCTAGCTGACCCTCGCCGGGAAGCTACTAACGATCAAGAGTGGCGAACTGCCCGCGGAAGTAAGCGAGCGGTTTTCCGTCGGTCGCCTCGGCGGCGACCACCTTCCCGATGAAGATCGTGTGGTCGCCGCTGTCGTAGGCATCCGCGAGATGGCATTCAAGCCAACCGATCGCTTGCGCGAGGATGGGAACCCCCATGCGCCCCACACGGAATTCGATATTGGAGAACTTGTCTTCCATCTTGCTGGCGAAGATGCGGCAGATATCGCGCGATTCGGCGGAATCTCCCAGTATGTTGATCGCGAACTTCCCCGAGCGAATAAGCTGCGAGTGAGTATTGCTGGTACGTGCAAGGCATACCAGCATGGTGGGGGGATTCAGGCTAAGGCTGGAAACCGCATTCGCAGCGCAGCCATGAGGCTCCGAATCCACCAAGGTAGTCACCACCGTCACCCCGGTGACGAAAGTTCCCGCGACTTGGCGAAGGGTGGCGGCGCTGATTGGGGAATTTTCCGAATATTCCGAAGCGCCAGAGTTGTCTATTTTCAAATGGAAACTCAGTTCTCAAAAGACCCGATATCGTTTTATCAGCTATATTCCCTGAATTCAAGATAAATAATGAACTATTGCCGCCTCGTTCTTTGAGTCCATTTCTCGTTTTATATCAAGTACAAACATTTCTTTCTTAAAAATAGGAACTCTGTTCCTAATATTGTTGACAAGCGGATTTCGCTGGCTTAATGTAACCGCGCAATTCGACAAGACACAGCAAGCGCGAAAAAAGCGCTCATAAATTTTTCAGCAGGAGGAGAACGCGATGGATCTGGGTTATTTCATGATGCCGGCGCATCCGCCGGAGAGAAAGCCTTACGAATTCAATCAATACGATTTGCAGTCTCTGCGATGGGGTGACGAGCTCGGCGTTAGCGAAGCTTGGCTCGGCGAACACTTTACCGTTGCCTGGGAGCCCAATCCTTCGCCGGATTTGACCATCGCGCAGGCCCTGTTGCAGACCAAACGCATCAAGCTGGCGCCGGGCGCCCACTTGCTTCCCTACCATCATCCTGTTGAGTTGGCGCATCGAGTCGCCTTTCTTGACCATCTCGCACAAGGACGCTTGCAGTTAGGTATTGCTGCCGGTGCCCACAAAGGCGATTTCATGGCTTTTGGGAAGGC
>JANLTJ010000197.1:0-17366 GCA_031362885.1 Betaproteobacteria bacterium | reverse complement strand
GCTGTCGTAAAGAATAATTGCCAGCATTCGAATCGGCAGCTTGATGAGCTGGATCGGTCCGTGCGCCACACTGCCCTTGAAGGTCAGGGAATCGCCGGGCGACATGAGATAGGTTTGCCGGCCGTGGCGGTATTTTAGTTTTCCTTCCAGAAGATAAATAAATTCCGTGCCCGGATGCTCGAAGGTCGGGAACACTTCGCTCTCGTCGTTCATGGTGACCAGGAAGGGTTCGAATATTTTCTTCGGACCGTGATCGTAGGCGAGCAGATGATAGGTGTGTCCGCGTTTGGTGCCGCGCCGCACGACTTCCATGCCTTCGCCCTTCTTGACCAACTGAGCGCCGCCCGCGGGCGCATCGAAATCGCGAAACAGACTCGCCAGCGTAACGCCAAGCGCTTGCGCGATATGCGAGAGGGTATCCAGGCTGGTTGACGACTGCCCGTTCTCGATCTTGGACAGCATGCCCCGGCTGATGTCGGCGCGCGCCGAAACATCGGCTATCGTCAGATTGTGGCGCTGTCGCAATTCGCGCAGCGTTGCGCCCAGATGTTTGTCGAGCGTGCTGCTTTGCCGAACTTCGGCCTCGGGATGCTTCTTCGTTTTCAAATCGTCTTCCTCGTATCGACCAGTTTCATGACGCGACGCACAACCTTGCACCGCTTCAACTCATCCACTGACAACGTTCTCTTGACATCGGAAATGCGCCGGGCGTAGATTGACTGTGGAGAAACATTGTTTACCTTGATTATAGGGTTTCTCAGCAGCCGTCCCGTGGCGGTGTGTACAAAAAAGCGGGCTAAGCTTCGAGTCCGACAATAACGCAGGGGGAGTATCAAACATGAATACGGACGTGCGCGCGCGCATTGACGCCATGTTTTCTCGCGATAAGGCGATGGCTTGGGTGTTCATCGTACTGCTCTGGGTCAGCATCGTCTTCGTGTACTTCGCAATCATCGGGTTTGTCGAAGACGGCGCCATGCGCGTCGTGCTCAGTATCGGTGCCTTGCTGCTGCTCATATTCAATACCGCCTCGATGCTGGCGATGATCCGACACTACGCGGAGGACAAGGACCACATCTACGGCCTCGATATCAAACATCTCGACGAAAACCGGCTTGGCTGAGGAGGAGCGAAACATGGCATACAACCCACCGAAACAGGCCGGCATCGGCCAGGTGATCGACAGTCTGATCATTCTCGTTCTGCTCTTTATCTGCCTGCTGGTGCCTTTTCTCTGGAAGAAGCAGGCTGCCGCGACTGCTGCCGAAGCCCCCGCGGCAGCGGCGGTACAGGAAGCCGAGCCAACCTGGGAAGCACTAAATCAGACTGCGGTCCAGGCCGGGCAATGGGAGAAGCTGGGCAAAAAACCGTCGGATGCCAAGGGGCTGATCGAAACGAAATTCGACTTCGATGCCGACCTGCGTTCCTGGAAACTGCCGGTGACCATACTTGTCATCATCGGCTACTTTTTCTTTCTCTTGCGCATCTCGGATCGGGAATACCGGGAAGTCGTGGCAGAGAAATTCGGCAACTCCCGCTAACGCGCATCAGAGGAGAGCAAGCATGGCGCTTTGGGACATGTTGAGTTGGGCGGCCTGGATCATCTCGGGCCTGCTGTTTGTCTGGATGGTCTTCGATGCCGTGGGGGTAAGTAAGAAGTATGGAGAGGACTACCTTATGAGTTCGCGCGAAGGCGAGGAATAGTCCGGTGCGACCAGCAACTTAAGGGAGGAATAAGGACAATGGCTACAACAGCAGCTTCAGGCTCGGGACAGCAACGCATTGCTCTGAGGAAAGTGCTCGGCCCAATCCATGTCTGGGCGCTGGGCGTGGGCATCGTGCTGGTTGGCGAATTCACCGGCTGGAATTTCTCGCTCGCAAAAGGCGGCGCCTGGGGCGCGCTTATCGCATGCTGGTACATCGGGCTGCTCTACACCTGCGTGGCCATGATCGACTCCGAAGTCACTTCCACCGTGGCGGCGGCGGGTGGCCAGTACACCCAGGCCAAACATATCGTCGGCCCGTTGATGGCCTTCAATGTCGGCATGTACTTGGTCATGGCTTACACGATGCTGGAGGCCAGCAACGCGATCGTGGTGGGCGACCTGCTCAAGTCACTTGCCGGCGAGATGGGTCATGCCGATCTCGATACCAGGCCATTCATTGTGCTGAGTATTGCGCTGCTGGCCTGGCTGAAT
This sequence comes from Betaproteobacteria bacterium, assembly GCA_031362885.1. Classification (GTDB taxonomy): domain Bacteria; phylum Pseudomonadota; class Gammaproteobacteria; order Burkholderiales; family JACQAP01; genus JACQAP01. The sequence goes on along the minus strand of JANLTJ010000197.1, from coordinate 15,168 downwards.
TATCGAGGGGTGTACGCCACGCTCACGGTGAATTTCGTCATCACCGCCATCGCCTTTATTTCGATCATCGTGCTGTTTTTCAGCGTTTCGCCGTTCTCGCCGGGCAAGGTGCTGCTGCACAAGGATTTGTTTACCGACCTGCCGTATGGCTGGATCGGTGCTCTTGGCGCGTTGCAGTTCGGCATGTGGTACTACCTGGGCATTGAAGGCACCACCCAGGCTGCGGAGGAAGTGCGTTCCGCGGGGCGATCCATTCCACTGGGCACCATGAGTGGGATGATCACGCTGCTGATCGCCGCCTCCCTGACTTGGTATATCGCGGCCGGTCTGATGCCATGGCAGTACCTCGGCCAGGCCTATACCCCGCTGTATGACGCGGCCAAGTTAACCGGCGGTGGAACGCTCCAGGCGATCATGTTCATCGGCACCTTGTTCGCGGCGCTGGCTTCCGCCAATGGCTGCATCAACGATGCTTCGCGCGCCTGGTTCTCAATGGGGCGCGACCGCTACATGCCGCAGTGGTTCGGTGCGGTTCATCCGCGTTACCGTACACCGTACCGGGCGATTATTTTTCTCATCCCGATCGCAGTCGTGTTTGCCATCATCTTCGTCGACAAACTCGATCTGGTGATTGGGTTCTCTATCATGTCCGGCCTGCTGGGCTACACGTTCATCTCGATAAACATGATGAAGTTCCGTAATAAATGGCCGCTGGGTTCCATCAACCGCGGCTATGTGCATCCTTTCCATCCGGTGACGGCCATCGTTCTGCTGGTGCTGTGTGTGGCGGTGTATTTCGCGACCTACCTGGGCTATAGCGACATGCTGTTGTCGATCATGGCCTTCTACATCCTGGCCTCCATATGGTTTGCTTTTCACCGCTACAAGTTCGTAAAACGCGGCGATCAGTTCACCATGCCATGGCCGCGGCCGAAGGGATACTGAAGCAATCGAAACCCGACGAACCCAACGGCCGCTGCGCAAAGCGCACCGGCCGTCGATGTTTAGCTGATCCGCCATGGCGATTTCGGTCTTGCATGTCCCAGTACAACAACCCATAAGTATCGCTATGTTCGACCCGTTCCGCATGGCCGATTGCGTTGTCGCTCATCCTCGCCATAGCTAAGGCTATGGCTGCGGTTCGCTCCTAGCACTCGGCGCGCGGATACAGGTCTCGGCATGTACGCAAACTCATGGGTTGTTGCACTAGGCATCTTGCTTGGTTTCGTCGCGCTTATCGCGCTTTTGCGGGCCAACCGCAAAGAGTTGGCCCTGGTTCGCGCAGAACGCGCGCGCATGTTCGACAACTGCCTGGCGCTGTTCGAGGAAGCGCGGACCAGTCCGGATCAGGCAGGCTTTCCCGCTTTAACCGGGCGCTACCGCGGCAACAGGGTAAGACTGACCACCATTGTCGATGCCGTGGGTTTTCGCAAGGTTCCCAGCCTGTGGCTGCAACTGGATCTCGAAACACCGACAGGCCTGAACGCAATCGTTGACTTGCTGGTGCGCCCGCAGAACATCGAATTTTTCTCGCCGTCGAGCGAGTTGCCGGAAACCGTGCCGCTGCCGGCAGGCTGGCCTGCATTTGCGGTGTTGCGCGCCGACCGTCCCGACGTGCAGGCGGTTCTGGAGGCATTGACCCCGCAGGTCGTGGAATTGTTCGGCAATCCGAAGGCCAAGGAAATGCTGATCACGCCGCGCGGCGTGCGCATCGTCTGTCAGCTTCATCAAGGGGCGAGAGCGCACTATTTAGTACTGCGTGCCTCGAAATTTGAGCAACTGGACGTGGAGCCGGAAGTGCTCAGGGCGCTGCTCGATCGCGCCGTATCCATCCACTCCGCGATTGCGATGCCGGGCTCCAATACGGGGAGCAACGTTGCCCGGGCCGCATGATTCTCCGGACGTGCTCAAGCCCCCGCTCAAGCCTTGGGTGGTGCTTGTGGCCGCCTTGCTGCTGCCGGGAATGGGGCAGGTGCTCAACAACATGCCGCAACGGGCGCTGACCATGGTGTTGTTCCTCGTGTTTCTGGCCATGGTGAGCTATCACCTCACGGGCGAGCAGCATTCCTGGGCCGGTCGCCACGCAGGCGGCATTTTTGTCTACGGCGTGATGGTCATGGACGCCTGGCGCTGGGCGCGGTTTCGCTGGGAGCTTTTCTTGCGCACGCACGCCGACCTCGTCTCTCCAATCGCTGGTCCGCGCGGCAAAGAGGCGCCATGAAAGTCGACAGCGAGGTCCTCCGCGCGAGTTTCCTTAAAGGAATCATTGTTGCCTGTTGTTCTTGACACGCATTTGAACGCACAACGATAATAGCCTCGCGTGTCACGGCGTTTCCGGCAGCCGAATCTCTCGATCCTCAATCCTGCTTTTACTCCATGCCTTTTCGCCTGCTGCGCTTCGCGCTGAGTTCCAAGCATCCCGAGCCGCGCATGTTTCGCGAGCCCGACAAGCTCAAACCGAGCTACGACGTGGTGATCATCGGCGCCGGCGGGCACGGACTGGCGAGCGCTTATTATCTGGCGCGCGACCATGGCATCACCAATGTAGCGGTGCTGGAAAAGAGTTATCTGGGCGGGGGCAACACCGGGCGCAATACGACGATAATCCGCTCGAATTATCTGACTTCGGAAGGCGTGGCTTTCTACGATCAGAGCGTCAAGCTCTGGCAGGACTTATCGGCGGACTTCGACCTTAATATTTTCTATTCCAATCGCGGCCACTACACGCTCGCACATACGGACTCGGCCATGCGCACCATGCGCTGGCGCGCGGAAGTGAACAAGCATCTGGGCGTGCAAAGCGAAGTGGTGTACGCCGATGATCTGCAAAAAGCCTGTCCGCGGATGGACATCACTTGCGCCGGTCACGCGCCGATACTGGGCGCCCTGTATCACGCGCCCGGAGCGATTGCACGCCACGATGCCGTGGCCTGGGGTTATGGCCGCGGTGCCGACCGGCGTGGCGTGGAGATTCATCAGAAGACCGAAGTACTCGGCATCGATATCGAGAACAATCGTGTCAAAGGCGTGCAAACCAGCCGCGGCTATATCAGCACGCGCAAAGTGTTGTGCGCGGTCGCCGGTTCGACGCCGCGCATAACGGACATGGCCGGGCTGCGCACACCGATCTACATTCATCCGCTGCAAGCCATGGTCACCGAGCCGATGAAGCCCTGGCTCGACCAGATTTACGTCTCCGGCAGTCTGCATGTTTATGTGAGCCAGTCGGCGCGCGGCGAGCTGGTGATGGGCGCTTCGCTCGACCCTTACGAATTGCACAGCACGCGCTCGACGCTGGATTTCGCCGAAGGCCTGGCGGCGCATATGCTCGACATGTTTCCCTTCCTGTCCAATGCCAAAATCAACCGGCAATGGGCCGGCATGGCGGACATGACGCCGGATTTCGCGCCCATCATGGGCAAGACACCGCTTGAGGGTTTCTATCTCGACTCCGGCTGGGGCACCTGGGGCTTCAAGGCCACGCCGGTATGCGGAAAAACCATGTCTTACACGGTGGCTAACGATGCCGACCACGATCTCATCAAAGGCTTCGGCCTGTCTCGCTTCCGGGATTTCAAACTGACCGGCGAGAAAGGCGCTGCCTCGGTGGGACACTGAAATGAAACTCTTATGCTGTCCCATCAACGGCCCACGTCCGGTATCGGAGTTTTTTTACTGGGGCGAGCTGCGCGACATGCCCGACCCGGATGCGGCGAGCGATGAGGCCTGGGCAGATTACGTATTCAACCGCAACGGCGCAGCGGGGCTGAAAAAAGAATGGTGGTATCACCTGCCGAGCGGCGTGTGGTTCATCGCCGAACGCGATACGGCGCGCGATGAAGTCAGGCGCACCTACCTTCCCGGCGCCAGTGTTCCGGGACAGGCCGCGCCATGAGTGAGCGTCTGCCGCCGGTTGCCGGGGAATGGATCGACCGGTCCCGGCGGATCGCATTCCACTTCGAAAACGCGCCATTCAGCGGCTACGCTGGCGATACCGTGTCGAGTGCGCTGGCCGCTGCGGGCGTGCGCGCGCTGGGACGCAGTTTCAAATATCACCGCCTGCGCGGTGTGTTGTCGATGGCGAACCACGACATCAACGCCTTGATGCAATGGGGTGCGCGCCTGAACCTGCGCGCCGATGTTACGCCGCTGCAAGACGGCATGGTGCTGGCCAGCGTCAATACGCGCGGCGGGTTGCGCGACGACCGCATGGCGTGGCTCGACAAACTCTCTGTATTCTTGCCGGTGGGTTTCTATTACAAGGCCTTCCACACGCCAAAGGCCTGGTTTCCGCGCTGGGAAAAACTCATTCGCGCGACATCGGGCCTGGGCGAAGTGAAATTCGACGCGCCCCGGATCAAGACGCCGAAGCGCTACGCGTTTACCGATGTGCTGATCATCGGCGCCGGACCGTCCGGTTTGTCCGCCGCGCTGGCTGCGGCGCGCGCCGGACTCAAGACCGTCGTAGTGGATGAAAACCCGTGCGCGGGGGGCAGCCTCGTGTACCAGCGCGGCGGGGACGAGCAGACATTCAGAACCTGCGCTGAATTGACAAATGCGGCGAAAGAAAACGCCAACATCGAAATCCTGCTTGCCACCGAAGCCAGTGGCTATTACGCCGATCATTGGGTTGCACTGGTGGACGCAGATCGCATGATCAAGATGCGCGCCCGCGCCGTGATCGTCGCCAGCGGGGCATTCGAGCAACCCGCGGTGTTTCGCAACAACGACCTGCCAGGCGTGATGCTGGCTTCCGCCGCGCAACGGCTGATTTACCGCTACGCGGTCAAGCCCATGCGCCGGGCGGTGGTACTGGCGGCAAATCAGGACGGTTACCGCGCCGCGCTGGATCTGCACGCTCACGGTATCGAGATCGCGGCTTTGGTGGATTTGCGCAACGGCGAGCAATCGGAACTGGCGGTCGCCGTGTCACAAGCCGGGATAGCGCTGCGCACGCGTTACTGCATCGTCGAAGCGATTGCCAATGCCGGAAAAGATGGATTGGCCGCTGCGCTAATTGCGCCGTTGGATGAATCCGGCGAGCCGATGCTGGCACGCGCCGAGCGCATGGCGTGTGACGGCATCGTCATGAGCGTGGGCTGGGCGCCGGCGCTCAATCTGCTCTATCAGGCGGGAATGAAAGTGGACTTCGACGATCACATCCAGCAATTCGTACCATCGCACTTGCCGGAAGGCGTATTTGCTGCCGGCCGGGTCAACGGGATCTATACGCTGGACGCGAGGCTTAAAGACGGCACGCGCGCCGGCCTCGAAGCCGCGCGCTTCCTGGGTGCGGCGAGCGTGGAACAAGCGCGCGCCGTTGCGCGGCAGGAGGCATCCCCTAGCCACCCGTATCCGATTTTCGCTCACCCCAAGGGCAAGAACTTCGTCGATTTTGACGAAGACCTGCAACTCAGGGATTTCTTTGACGCTGCTCAGGAGGGCTTCGACAACATCGAGCTGCTCAAGCGTTACACCACGGTCGGCATGGGGCCGAGCCAGGGCAAGCACTCCAACATGAATGCGATCCGCATTCTGGCCAGGATCAAGGGCAAGCCGATAGACCAGATCGGTACCACCACCGCGCGGCCATTTTTTCATCCAGTCGCGTTGTCGCATCTTGCCGGGCGCAGCTTCCAGCCTGAGCGCGTTACGCCTCTGCATGCACGGCATGAGCAGGCCAACGCGAAATTCATGCAGGCCGGCCAATGGCTGCGGCCCGAGTATTACGCAGTCCCCGGCATGAGCAAGGAAGACGCTGTGCGTGCCGAGGTGCTCGCGGTGCGCCGGAGCCTGGGCATCATCGACGTGGGGACACTGGGCAAGCTGGAAGTGTATGGCCCCGATGCGGCGCAATTTCTGGAGCGCGTCTACACCGGGCGCTTCGCCAATATGAAAGTGGGTGCCACGCGCTACTGCCTGATGTGCGACGAGTCCGGCGTGATGATCGACGACGGCGTCGTCGCGCGGCTGGCCGAGCAACAGTTCTACTTCACCACCACGACCACCGGTTCCGCCACGGTGTATCGGGAACTGACGCGGCTCAACGCGATCTGGCGCCTGAACGTGGGCATCGTCAACCTCACTGGCCACTACGCGGCGCTGAACCTGGCCGGTCCGCAAGCGCGCGCGCTGCTGGCACCGTTCGCCGATATCGATGTGTCCGAGGCCGCGTTTGCCTATCTGGGCGCGCGTGAAGGCAGCGTGGCCGGCATGCCGGCGCGGCTGATGCGCGTGGGCTTCGTCGGCGAACTGGGCTATGAAATTCACGTGCCCGCGCAATATGGCGCGACGCTCTGGGACGTGCTGCTAAAAGAAGGGGCGCGTTATGACATCAAACCCTTCGGCGTGGAAGCGCAACGGCTGCTGCGGCTGGAAAAAGCCCACGTCATCATCGGCCAGGACAGCGACGGTCTGACCACGCCCTTCGAGGCGGCGTCGGGGTTCGCGGTCAAGATGGATAAACCTTTCTTCATCGGTCAGCGCAGTCTCAGGATTATTCAGGGCAAGCCGCTGCGTCAGACCCTGGTGGCCTTTACGCTCACCGATGGCTTGCACGGTGCGATGCCGAAGGAGTGCCACCTGGTTATTCACGACGGACATATTGCCGGCCGGGTCACCAGCATCGCGTACAGCGAGTCGGTTGGGAAAGTCATCGGGCTGGCGTTTGTGGCGCCCGAGCGCGCGCAGACTGGAACGCGCTTTGGCATTCGTGCCGATGGCGGTGTGATGGTGAACGCGACCATCGTGAAGCCGCCGTTCTACGATCCCGAAGGCTTGCGCCAGAAAATGAGCATCGAGGCAGTGCGCGCATGAGCGAGCCATTGCGCGTGAGTCCCTTGCACGAGGCGTTCAGCGCACTGCGCCCGCGTTGGGGTCGGCACAACGGCATGCGCGTTCCGGTCACGGTCGCTGAACAAGTGGACGAACAAAAATACATCACCAGTATTGCGTTGACGGATTTGTCCTGTCTCGGGCGCTTTGGATTAAAAGGTCCCGCCGCGGAAAACTGGTTGCGCGAGCAAAGTATTCCAGTACCGCCGGGCGTCAATCAGTGGCTGCAAATCGGGCAGTGCAGCCTGATCGCGCGACTCGCCACCAGCGAGTTTTTCATCGAGGACGGCACTGGCTCTGATAATTTCGCTTTCGACATCAGGCACAAACTCGGCTGCGGTTTGCCCGGCGTCACACCGGTCTTGCGCCAGGATGCGAAAATCGCGATGGCCGGTCCTGTCGCCCACGAGGTATGCGCGCAGACATGCAGCGTGAATTTCGCCGCGCTCAATCTCGATGAGAGGCCGCTGGTCATGACCACCATGATCGGCGTATCGGTGCTGGTGATCCCGGGTCTCTGGAACGGAAAACCGCTGTTTCAGATCTGGTGTGACCCGACTTTTTCCCCGTATCTGTGGAAGCATTTGCTGGAGATCGCACAGGAGTTGGGCGGTGGCGCGGTCGGTATCGCCGCCTTGTTTCCAAATTTCTTTCAGAGAGGATAAACCGTGAAACTGGCTGAAGCGAAGAAGTGGCTCAAGGACAACAACATCAAATTCATCCTGGCGCAGTTCGTCGATATCCATGGCACGGCCAAATCCAAGGCGGTGCCCGCGTCCCACCTTGATGACGTGCTCACCACCGGCGCCGGTTTTGCCGGTTTCGCCATGTGGGGATTCGGCATGGGTCCGGAGGGGCCGGATTACATGGCGGTGGGCGAGATCGGCACGCTGTCGGCCATGCCCTGGATGCCGGGCTTCGCGCGCCTGGTGTGCGATGGCCATGTGCACGGCCAGCCTTATGCGTTCGATTCGCGCGTGGTGTTGAAGCGGCAACTGGAGAAACTTAAAGCGCGCGGCTGGACCATGTACACCGGCATCGAACCGGAGTTCATGCTGCTGAAGAAGAATGCCGAAGGCCAGCTCGTTCCGAGCGACGACACCGACACCTTGCAGAAACCCTGTTACGACTATAAGGGCTTGTCGCGCAGCGCGCCATTTCTGGAGGAACTGGTGGGCAGCCTGCAGCAGGTCGGCTTCGACGTGTATCAGATCGACCACGAGGACGCCAACGGCCAGTTCGAAATCAATTACACCTACAGCGATTGCCTGACCACCGCCGACCAGTTCATTTTCTTCAAGATGGCGGCATCCGAAATCGCCAGAAAACACGGCATGGTCTGCACCTTCATGCCAAAACCGTTTTCCAACCGTACCGGCAGCGGCGCGCACTATCACATCTCAATGGGCGCCGGGAAAACCAAAAACATTTTTCACGACGACAAGGACAAGAACGGACTCGGGCTGTCTCAGACCGCCTACCATTTCCTCGGTGGTTTGTTCGCCCACGCGCACGCGCTGTGCGCGATCGCCGCGCCGACCGTCAATTCCTACAAACGTCTGGTGGTGGGCCGCGCCTTGTCGGGCGCGACCTGGGCTCCGGCCTATATTTCCTACGGCAACAACAATCGCACTTCCATGGTACGCATTCCCTATGGCCGCCTCGAATTGCGCCTGCCCGACGGCGGCTCCAATCCTTATCTGGTGACCACGGCGATCATCGCCGCCGGATTGGACGGCGTCGAGCGCAAGCTCGATCCCGGAAAGCTCAACAACGACAATCTCTACACCTACTCTGACGCGCAGTTGAAAAAACACGGCATCGAGCTGCTGCCGCAGAATCTGAAACAGGCCGTGGATGCGTTGGAAAAGGACAAGCTGATCTGTGCTGCACTCGGCGCGGAATTCGCCAGGGAGTTTATCGACTTGAAGCGCATGGAATGGGTTGAGTATTGCCGCCATGTTTCCGATTGGGAACTGAACCGGTACGTAGAGTTCTTCTAGACGCCCCAAGAAATCCCCTCTCCCTCCGGGAGAGGGTCAGGGTGAGGGATGCATTTGTGATGAAAGGTGATGAATCATGTGTGGAATTGTCGGACTGCTGATTAAAAAACCCGCGCTGCGCGGACATCTGGGCGAATGGATGGTGCCCATGCTGATAGGGATGAGCGAACGCGGACCGGATTCGGCCGGGCTTGCCGCTTACACCGAAGAAGCCGGCGCTAACGAGCTCAAGTACAGCGTGTTTGCGCCGACGATGGATTTCGACTGGATGAAATTGCAGAACGATTTCTCCCATCATCTGGGCTCGCCGGTCAAGATGGCGGTCAAGCGCAATCACGCCGTGCTCATCTCCCACCTCGAACCCGGGACGGTAAAAACCTGGATCAAGGAACATTTTCCGCAGCTGCATCTGCTCTCGGTCGGCAAATCCATGGACTTGTACAAAGACATCGGTACCCCGGCGCAAGTCGCGCAGCGTTACGATTTCGATAAACTCGCCGGCACGCATGTGGTCGGACACACGCGCATGGCAACCGAGTCGGCGGTTACGCCGGATCGCGCCCACCCGTTTACCGCGGGCCGGGATTTCTGTCTGGTGCATAACGGCTCGCTGTCCAATCCTCATCAGATCCGCCGCAAGCTCGAACCGCTCGGCATTCACTTCGACACCGACAACGATACCGAGGCGGCGTGCCGCTTCCTGGAATGGCGGCTGCGCGAAGGCGATGACTTGGCAGGGGCGCTGAAAAAAGGCTTCGAAGAACTGGACGGATTTTTCACCTTTCTCATGGGCACGCACGACGAAATGGCGCTGGTGCGCGACCCCTTTGCCTGCAAGCCGGCGGTGGTGGCGGAAACCGACGATTACGTCGCCGTATCCTCGGAGTTCCGCTCGCTCGCCCATCTGCCGGGCATCAAGCACGCCAATCTGTTTGAACCCATGCCGGAGGAGCTTTACATATGGAAAGTGTGAGCTTCGATCTCGCGCGCCAAAGCGTGCGCGAATTGAACCAGTATCTGCATCACGATCTGCTCAGGAACACAGTGAAGCAGGTCGAAGTGGAGAATCCCAACGGCGCCCACAACATCGCGGTGGGCATGGATCGCGACGTCGCGCTGGATATTCGCGGGCATGCCGGTTACTACGCCGCAGGCATGAATAAACATGCGAACGTGACCATTCATGGCAACGCCGGATGGGGCGTGGCGGAGAACATGATGTCGGGCATGGTGCGCGTCAAGGGCTTCGCTTCGGAATCCGCCGGTGCGTCCGGCCATGGCGGGCTGCTGGTCATCGAAGGCGATGCCAGCCTGCGCTGCGGCATTTCGCTCAAAGGGCTGGATATTGTGGTGGGCGGCAGCGTCGGCAATTTCTCGGCCTTCATGGCCCAGGCCGGCACGCTGCTGATTTGCGGCGATGCCGGCCACGCGCTTGGCGATTCGCTCTATGAAGCGGTGATCTACGTGCGCGGCAAGATCAAAAGCCTCGGCGCCGATGCGCGCGAAGAACCGATGACGGACGCGGACCGCGCCAGGGTCAAGGCATTGCTGGAGCGGGCGGGCTTGTCCCACAACCCGAAGGAGTTTAAGCGCGTCGCCTCCGCCCGCACCCTATACAACTGGAACGCGGACGCCAACCAGGAATACTGACATGACAACCGGCACACACGAAGAAGAAAGTTTCACCTATAACCAGGACGTGCTGCACTACATCCAGCACGCCTCCGCCACCGGCCTGTACGACATCCGCGGACTGGGCGCCAAGCGCAAGCTGCCCAACTTCGACGATCTGCTTTTTCTTGCCGCGTCGATTTCGCGTTATCCGCTGGAAGGCTATCGCGAAAAATGCTCGACAAAAACTATCCTCGGCACCCGCTTTGCCAAGAATCCCGTGGTGCTCGACATGCCCATCACCATCGCCGGCATGAGCTTCGGTTCGCTGTCCGCACGGGTGAAGGAAGCGTTGGGCCGGGCTGCGACCGAACTGGGCACTTCCACTACCACCGGCGATGGTGGCATGACCGAAGAAGAGCGCCGCTCGTCGAAGACGCTGGTTTATCAGTGTCTGCCCTCGCGATATGGCTTCGATCCCGATCACCTGCGCAGCGCAAACGCGATCGAAGTGGTCATCGGCCAGGGCGCAAAACCCGGCGGCGGCGGCATGCTGCTCGGACAAAAAGTAAACGCGCGTGTCGCGGGCATGCGCACCCTGCCAGCAGGCATCGACCAGCGCTCCGCCTGTCGCCATCCGGACTGGACCGGCCCGGATGACCTCACCATCAAGATCAAAGAACTGCGCGAAGTCACCGACTGGCGCGTGCCGATCTACGTCAAGATCGGCGCCACGCGGGTATTCCATGACGTGAAGCTTTGCGTTCACGCGGGTGCCGATGTGATTGTGGTGGACGGCATGCAGGGTGGCACGGCGGCGACCCAGCAAGTGTTCATCGAACACGTCGGCATTCCCACGCTCGCCGCTGTTCGCCAAGCTGTCGATGCGCTCGAAGACATGAACATGAAGGGCATGGTGCAACTCATCGTCTCCGGCGGCATCCGCACCGGTGCCGATGTCGCCAAAGCGTTAGCGCTTGGCGCGGATGCGGTGTCGATAGGCCAGGGCGTTTTGATGGCACTGGGCTGCAACAGCCCGTCGTGGGTCAGGCCGGATGGATCACATGTCGATGCCAGCGAGGATTACCGCAAGCTCGGCACCAAGGCCGGTTTCTGCCACCACTGCCACACCGGCAAATGCCCGGTCGGCGTCACCACGCAAGATGCCGAACTCGAATTGCGGCTCGACCCGATGATCGGCGCCAGACGGCTGAAGAATTATTTCAAGACCATGAATATGGAACTTTCCACGGTCGCGCGCGCCTGCGGCAAAACCGACGTGCATCACCTGGAGCGTGAAGACCTGGTTGCGCTCACCGTCGAAGCGGCGGCCATGGCGGGCGTGCCGCTGGCGGGGACCAACTGGATTCCGGGGCGCGACGGACGTTAAACGTGCTTGTAGCATCCGGCCACGTGCGAGTGGCCTTAAAAGAACTGGGTACCCCGATTGAGCCTTTGGATTCGCTTATCGAAGGCCACGCGCTAGCCTGTGGCGCAACACGGGTTGCCAATAATCTCAGAGAGTTTCAGCGTGTGCCGGGACTTAACATCGAAGATTGGTCCTAACCAAATTACTGACATAGGTTTTCGGGAGCCTCTGATTCTTCTGCTCAGAAATTAGCTATGAGCAGGAAAATCAAAGATTCCCCAACGAATTAAAGGGACTTCCTGGCGTCAGCGGGAGACCCCCGGCTCTGCCCAGCCCAGGGGCTGATGAGTCATTCGGCGGATTACACTTCGCTTATCCGCCCTACGGCCCTGCTGAACTCATCACGCAAGTGCGCAAGAGTGTCAGCATTGACTGGACTTTGCGCGAAAGCGCGCGCAAAAATTCGCGTGATGGTGCGTCGCATCCTCAACACGTACGGCGACCCGCCGGATTTGCAGGAAGAGGCGGGAAGCAAGGAGAAGAAAGGGGCCTGGCTATGGAGGGTTACCTAAAAGAACCCCGCCACATAGGCGGGGTTCGAGGCCAACTATCCAAACATCAAGTCGTCGCCAGTTCCGTTCTCTTTCAGCGCCGTGATTACCGGATGACCGCGGTAGTTTTTCCTGCCATCCGGCGCTGGCCTAACGAGGGTGTAGAAACCCCCCCTAAAACAACCATGATCGATGGTCCACCGAAGCGACCTCGATTCTGTTGGTACCTGAGAATGTTACCGCTGCCACGCTCGACGATGCGTTATGCGAGGAGATTGAAGTGCAGTCGATCATTGATGTCCAATCTTATCGAATAGCGGCTCATATCACGTCAAATTCTTGTGTCGATCGACTTCGGACTTTTTCTACAGCCTCAACGTCCGTGTTCAGGCGCGCGCCGCTTCTGGCGCGTCGCCTGCAACACGTAGGCCGCACCGTGGGCCAGCGCAGAGGAGGTGACTTCCTGCAATGCGCAGCCGTTGCTAGCGAACTCAGGCGCGTATACATATGACTCCTCGTTAGGCCCGACCAGCCAGACTATGCTGGGCTTGATAGCCAATAGCGCGTCCCACTTCTTAGTTGAGTTCGACGGGAAAGTATCTGGTGCTGCGCCCGCAGAGAGTTTCAGCAGATCTTCTCTAAGGCGGCGCAGCTCGGAACTGGATTTCTTGACTTCGCCAAGAATCCGCGGAGGTTGGTCTGTTTCCGGCCCATAGGCGGCAAGATCAAATGCCCAACCCGGCGGCTGCATGCCGAGGCTTTCTTTTGGCCACGCGTGCATGGCGTGTAGGCGGGCGAGTGCTGCGAACGTGATGACTGGCTCCAGCCACAGTGTTATTGGCCTTGGAGATTTGGTCCTATGCCCTTCCCAGAAGAGCACTTCGTGTGCGGAGCTTTTCGCGGCGCGGAAGCGTCCGCCTCCAGTGTCGATGACAACTTGGTGATCTATTGCCAGCATGCAATCTCTCGCGTCCGCTTCGCCGACTTTGATTGATGTGGCCTTGAAACCGATCGGATCGTAGTTGCGTCGTTCGTCCTTGCAGTACGCAGGGAGCCACTCCGTGTGCAGACGGTGGGAGAACTGCGGGAGGACGTTCATAGGTGCGTTTGTGCGGCCTAACGTGGCTGTAGAAAAACCCTCCCGCAATCTTGCTCCTGTCATTGGCATCCTGCAATATCCGGTTATCGAGACGTGATGAGGAGAAACGCGCGATGGCCCGATATAAAGAGATTGATCGAGGCATGAAAATGCTGCCCATTGATCTTTCCGTCCAGTTGCTCCCCGGCACCTTTGAACACGCCCTGTCTCACCTGCTTGATCACGAACTTGATTTGCGCGTGTTCGATGAGCGCTTTCGCAACGATGAGAACGGCGCCCCCGCGTATGCGCCGGTCGTGCTGCTCAAAGTCATCCTGTACGCCTACTCCCGCGGCATGATCCGCAGCCGCGATATCGCCCAGGCCTGCGAGGAGAACGTCACCTTCATGGTTTTGTCCGGCGAGCCGCATTCCGCACTTCACCACCTTGGCCTCGTTTGTGCGCGAACTCAAGAACGAGATCGCCAACCGGTTTACCCAAGTCTTGTTCCTCTGCGATGCGCAGGGCCTGATCGGGCGCGAGATGTTCGCCATTGACTTCGGTGAAGCTGCCCAACAATGCATCGAAGGCCAGGAGCGGCACGCGCACCGAGTTCCTGCGCCAGGCCGGCAAGATCGAAGCCGAGGTCAAGAAGATGCTCGATCGCCACCGCGAAGCCGACGACCAATCCTTGGAGCCGGGCTTGGCCGAGAAACAAACCCAGCGCATCGAGCGGCTCAAACAGGATGCCGCCCAACTGCGCCAGTGGCTCAAGGACAACCCCGAAGACCGGCAAGGTGCCCAGGGATCGATGCGCAAGAGCAACCGCACCGACAACGAGTCGGCGAAAATGGCCACCAGCAATGGCGTGATCCAGGGCTACACCGGCGTAGCGGCAGTCGATAGCCAGTGCCAGATCATCGTCGAGGCGCAGGCCCACGGCACCGGTTCCGAACAAGCCTTGCTGATTCCGGTCATCGACGGATTCCGCGATCTGATTGAACCCGGCTCGGTCATCACCGCCGATGCCGGATATCACAGCGAAGAGAACTTGAAGCAACTCGCCGAACGCAATATCGAAGCGCTGATTGCCGACAATGGCATGAGAAGCCGCGATGAGCGCTTCGCCGGTCAGGACCAGCACAAGAGCAAGCCCGATCCGCTGTGGGACAAGCGCGCACCGGAGAAGAAAGACCGGCTATTCGGCCCGAAGGACTTCGCCTACGACGAAGAATCCAAGACCTGCATCTGCCCGACGGGGGAGTTTCTCTGCCAGAGGACAGAGGACTGAAGACAGAGGACAGATGGAGCGAACCGAGGTGCGCCAGGTAGTGTTCTTCACCGGGGTCGTGCACAAGGCCGAATCGCACACGCAGAGGATGAAACAAAGAATCGACAGCGAAGAGGGCAGAAGACGTTACGGTGAACGCTTTGCCACGGTGGAGCCGGTGTTTGGCAATATCCGCCACAACAAACGCCTCAACCGGTTCACGCTACGCGGCAGACAAAAGGTGGATACGCAGTGGAAGCTCTACTGCCTGGTGCACAACATCGAGAAGCTCGCGCATTACGGGCATTGGCCGTGAGGAAGGCGAGAAAAGGCGAGTGCCAATCCACCCAAGACAGCGAAAAGCGAATTCCGCAGTACACAGAAATCAAATAACCAGAAAACCGAATTCGCCACAGCGCTCGCAGGCGCCAGTGGATGAAGCTGGTCGCGCG
>JANLTJ010000190.1:0-4674 GCA_031362885.1 Betaproteobacteria bacterium | reverse complement strand
CAAGCGCCGCCAGGCGCCGGTGGGCATCCGCATCACCCCGCGCGGCTTTGGCAAGGACTGGCGCTACCCGATCACCAACAAATATCGCGGCGGGCTTTGAGCGGGCAAGTGGGCATGCCGACGATATTTACTCACGCGGCGTTACCGCTGGCAGCAGGCTTTGGACTGGGTGTACGAACCGTGTCGCCGCGTCTGCGCATGGCCGGCGTGGTCGCTGCAATCGTTCCCGATCTTGATGTCCTCGCGTTTGGATTCGGCATTCCGTACGCGGCCGCCCTCGGACATAGGGGGATGACCCATTCCATTGCCTTTGCCATGCTGATCGCATTATGCGGCGTGCTGGCAGTACGTTGGCTGAAAACCTCGCGTGTAATGGCATGCGGGTTCCTGTTTTTCGCCGCGGTATCCCATGCCCTGCTCGACAGCTTGACCAATGGCGGGCTGGGTTGCGCCTTGCTCTGGCCTTTTTCCAGCGAGCGCTTCTTTGCGCCCTGGCAGGTCATTCAGGTGTCGCCGATTGGCACGGACTTTTTTTCCAGCCGCGCAATTGACGTGCTGGCTTCCGAATTGAAATGGGTCTGGCTACCCTGTATTGCGGTGGCCGTGCTGCTGGCGGGAGTTCGCCGTTACAGGGCCGGCAATCCGAGTCGATCGCATGGCGTTGACCAAGCTGGGCGTTGACTAAAGCGCGCTGATACTTCCCGAATGCCTTCCGCGCCGTCTATACTTGGCCTTCGACGGACCGCGAGCCATGGCGGGATACTGACACAGGAGAACTGGACATGAAAAAAATCGAAGCGGTGGTCAAGCCGTTCAAACTCGACGAAGTGCGCGAAGCGCTTTCGGAAATTGGCGTCACCGGATTGACGGTCACCGAAGTCAAAGGCTTCGGCCGCCAGAAGGGTCATACCGAGCTCTATCGCGGTGCGGAATATGTCGTGGACTTCCTGCCCAAGGTTAAAGTCGAGGTTGTGGTGTCCGACAAACTCGTCGACCAGGCGATCGAAGCCATCGTAAAGGCGGCGCGCACCGGCAAGATCGGCGATGGCAAGATTTTCGTCACCACCGTAGAGCAGGTGATTCGCATTCGTACTGGCGAGACGGATGAGGCGGCGGTGTGATTTTTTGGTGAGGCATGTGATGATCAATGATGAAGCGTGCCTTGGCGACTCAATGCCTCAATAGAAGGTGGGTGCCGCCAGGAAGAGGGCGCTTGCGTGGAATTGTCAATGGTCAAGGGGTAAGCGGATACAATGCATGCCATTTAAAGGGAGGGAGCATCCTTGCCGCTCATGGACGATAACGAGCAAGAATTCTCAGCAGCTTTTTTCAGAATTCGCAATGCGGCTTTAGACAATAGCCGAGTTAGTGGGCTAACTCATCAACACTATAAGTATCCCGCGCGCTTTTCACCTAGGTTTGTTTCCGAAACGATTGCAGCACTTTCGCAACCCGGTGATCTGATACTTGATCCGTATATGGGTGGTGGAACAACTGTTGTCGAAGCCTTAGCGGCTGGACGTCGCGCTGTTGGCTGTGACATCAATTCACTCGCAGTCTTCGTCACAAAAGCGAAGACCGCCTCCCTATCTAGTGAAGATGTCGATGCGATAGAGCATTGGGCGATATTCACAACCCAATCTCTCACTTATCATGATCAGACTGAAAATCAAGACTGCCACGTGTGTCCAGATCGAACCCGAAACTTGCACTTGCCGAGAACTAGGGCAATTAAAAAGTACCTTTCGCTTGCGCTAGCGTCTTTGAGTGACCTTCCCACGTCGACCACGCAATTGTTGGCTCGCTGCGCCCTACTCAACGTTTCTCAGTGGGCACTAAATGGGCGCAAACGGACGCCGACACTCACGGAGTTTCGCAATCGACTTGGGATCAAGATTTTCGAAATGCTCGACGCATCCGTTGAGTTGGAAGACAAAATCCGTGCATCCGGTCTCGATAGAAAAACGCCCGATCTCATTCACGCGTCATCGACGGACCTTCCCGAGTACGGTCCGTTTAAGGATGGGGCTCTAGCCGATCTGGTCATAACGAGCCCACCCTATCCGGGCGTTCATATCCTTTACCATCGATGGCAAGTCGATGGACGCAGAGAAACTCCAGCACCATATTGGATCGCGAACTGTCTCGATGGTCAGGGGAGTGCCTACTATAATTTCGGCAGTCGACAGCAATTGAACCATGACGATTATTTTGAGGCATCATTTGAAACCTTGACGAGCATCCGGCGTGTGATGCGTCCGGGTGCCGCTATTGTCCAAATGCTTGCGTTCTCAAAGCCTGAAGCCCACCTTCCGCGCTACCTGCAAAATATGTCTCGTGCAGGCTTTGAGGAAACAAGCATCGATTCGATGCGGCATCGGCGTATATGGCGCAGCGTTCCAAATCGGAATTGGCACGCCGAGTTAAAAGGCGCAACCAATTCGGCCAAAGAAGTCGTGCTTATCCATCGGGCCGTCTAGAATAGTCAGTCATCGTCCCCTCGTTGAGCAAGTCTCCCAATGTCTTCTTCGTTGAGGGCGCCCAAGTAATCGATCATTGGGATTAAGAAGGGAGATAGGGCGCGAGTCGTCTGCTCTATTCTTGCGAACACGGTCTGCCTCCCAGATTCATCATTCTCTTCTTCCCCGTTCTTCATGGTCTGCTTGTCGTCATGAATCAGCGCGAGACCCACTAAAACATTTCCCCAAAGAAACTTCGTTTGTCGTAGCGCCACATCACCATCGGCACCCTTCATATCGGTTCTTAAGAAGATATTGTCAACATTGACGTAGAACGTGTAGGTATCGTCATCCTCGATAACCTTGCAAGCAGCATTCTCGTCAAATCCGTGACGGAGCCAGTTCGCGTCGCCATGTTTCACTTGAATCATGGGTGGCAGAGCAAGTCCGCCGCTTTCGCTTAGACCCTTCTTTCGATTCGTCCCGCCTGATCCTTGGTTGCCAGTGCCCCCGTCTCCTTCTTCTCCCCCGCTCTGGTTCGAAGCTCGTTCGCCCTTTATCGCTCGAACACGGTCGTCATGCTTCGTCAATTCAATTGTGGCCACATTAACAAATGGCTCAATCAGGGTTTCATCGCGAACCGTGCATTGGAGGGTAACCCTTTCGCCAGCCGAGATTTGATCTTGAGGAAGCTTAATACTCCAGTTCGCGATCCCATTGTGGATTGTGCAGCTGTGTGATAACTCAACACCTTCCAGAGGGCCTTCCAACACCTCAATATCATAGTGGCCTGGCACGCTTTCACGCTCAAAGTAATCATTTGGAGCGTCGGTCTCAAACTTAATTCGGCAGCGGCGATCGACCTCCGCGTGTCGCACAAGCCTCTCTCCGTCGCGTTTTTTATGAAAACGAAAATACGATGGGTGTGGCTTAGATTTGAATTCGCCTTGTCCTCCACTGACCCCTTGGCCGCCGCCGCTAACATCGGCTTCTGTGTCTCCACGATGGGGCCGGCTCAGGCGCTGTCCAAAGCGAAAGAGTTTCGACAGCGACGGAGATGACTTAAGAATTGAATCTAAGACGTCTTCAAGAGGCTTTGATTGTTCCAGTCGGTTTTCAATTTCTTCGCTGCGACGGCGTTCGCGCAGCTCACGAAGCCCTGGATGTTCCCGAATAATGCTTTCCATTTCCTCTTCGATTTCTTTTCGCAGTTCGCCAGCATTTAGTCGATCTCGGCTGTTCATAAAGAGGTCCTCTCGCGCACCGACAGACAAGTCGGTGCAGTCGACAACGACGAGAAGTGAGCTGGCGAGCCGGCCCATCTTAACTCTGGATCTTTCAAAAAAAGTCTTCGGTATATAGCCGTGTGTCTGTCCGTTGATTGTGAAGAGGATGCCTTCATTAGTGCGATAACTGTCTGCCTTACCTTCCTTGAATGCGAAGATTCTGGCGGTCATGCGCTCATTCCGGACAACAAAGGAACTTGATGTAGGGTAGTCGGTTTCAAGATTGTCAGCTCGATTGTCATTCAATCGCACTGTCAATCCGACCAGGCTGTTGGCGAAGCTGCGTGCTTCATCGCCTTTGTATGCCCGACATTCGTGAACGCGTACCGGAAGTGCGATATTCGGCAGAAGTGCTTCTAGGCGCGACAACAGACCGCCTTTCATTAGGGCTTGGCTCCCGAAGCCCTTCGTATCGTATTCATACAGTTTCACCACAGAACCATATTCTGACTCGCGTGCATAAGGCCGATTTTCTTCTGGAAGAATAGGCAAAGCGTTCGAATCAAAAGAAAGAACTTGACCGTCAGATTGGTTGCCGGATGTCTTCACGGGGGCCAAGTAGCGGAATACGGAATTACGAACTTGACCGGTAGCGCCTGAGGGGCGTTCCCGTCGAACAATTGTGAATGCCCACGAGAGGGCGCGAGGGTCATTTGATGCCCACTTAGTTGATTTACTGTTTTCCCATTTGGCGAAAATGGCCGGATTGCGTCGCGAAAGAATCAGCTGGAATCCGTGACGACCACAGAACCTTAGTGCTCCGGTGCCGCCCATATTGAATTTTCCCCGAACAAATCGGATACGTAGTTTGTTTGATCGATCGATTGATAGGAAAGTCTCCGGAAATCGAGCTGCCGTCTGGCCTTCACCTTGGTCGGCAATAGTAATGCACGGCATTCCTTGCCTTGGCTTGTTGCCCGTTATCGCCA
>JANLTJ010000085.1:0-24754 GCA_031362885.1 Betaproteobacteria bacterium | reverse complement strand
TGATGACGCCTCATCCATCGCAGCGGCGGACTGATCTACCTTCATCGGGACTTTCATTTGAGGAAATGCCATGATTCCAACCTACCCTTTCTACTCTAATTGGTCAGAGGTAGGTGTCTCACTTCATATTGGCACGGGGGGGCGACGCGAAATCGTTTCATTTGCTCGCTGTAGGCGCTCGTTAAGTCCCCAATCTTCATGGCGACCACGAATCCACTGTTGTGAAAGAGTAACGCATGTGTAATTCCTCGCTGCTTCATGCGTTCAACTCGCTCGCTCACAAAATCGACAAACTCCTTGTCAGATTTCTTCGCACCCTCCGGACCTTTAAACATCCCAAACTGAATAGCGGCAAATGCTACTTTTGTCCAACCTAGTTTCACCCAAAATGATACTTTCCCGCCATCTGCCGACTTTGCATCAATGACCTTAATCGCACCCATCTTGCGGGCTGCGACGTCCTTAAACTTATTAGATCTGATAGCTTCAGTGGCCTCTTCGAAAACACGAGCCTCAGCAGCATAGGACTCAGGATGCCTTGCTATGGCCTTGCTCATAAGTATTCCCCCTTTCTCAACGCACGGAGAATCAAGATGCAACTAGACAGTCCCCGCCCGGTGTCATTCCAGGGGATGGGAATAGCGATGTATTTAAATTGGTAACTTATCGATTTTGGCTCCGTCAGTAGCGATCACGATCCACCGCCCACTACCTCGATCTTCGACTTGCTTCTTGAGGGCATCCAACGATTGGACTCGATGATCCTTACGAGTGTAGACCGATGTGTCATGGCACGCCGTGCAGCTGGCATCGTGCAGGCGTTGCCCTCGGCGCCATCGCCCGGCACGGCCGCGTGCGCGCTCACCGCCAGGAACATCATTGCCGGTGCGATCAGGATGACTTTCATGGCTTACCTCCGAAAGTACAGTGCTGCGTGCTGCGGAAAAGCAGTTGAAAGCTCAAAGGTGGAAAGTGAACGGTAATCAGTGATCGGCGATATTGCCGGATCACGAACCACGCTTCACCCAATAGCCCGGTCGACGCCGCATGTGCGCCAGCGCGTACACCACAATTGTCGAATCCGAAACGTGGTAAATCATTCCGTAGGGAAATCGACGCAACCAATACACCCGCACGCCACGCTCGAGTAGTCGCCAGGCCTTCGGTCTTTCCGCTATTGCACGCTCCCCGACGGCGACGTCTTCCAAGAGAGCCGCGGACAAGGACGGATGGGCCTGGAAGTAATAGGCAAGTGCTTCATCGAGTTCCGCCTCCGCCTCCGGGTGATAGCGCACTCTCATCGCGCGCGATATTTTCCCTTCAACCGCGCCGACATTTCCTCCGCGGGAACCAGCTCTGCCTCGCCCCGCTCGACAGCATCCATTCGACTCTCGACCTCCGCCATCCACGCCGCAGCCCATTCAGGGTCACGCTCCGGCAGATGCACCAGGATAGTTTCGATGAGCTCCACACGCTCGTCCGGTGTGAGTTGGCTCGCCTGCTCGGCCAACTTGCTTACGACTTGATTCATTTGACGACCTCCAGGAATTCTGACCTTGAGTACTTTAGCGCCACATGGTGTCACGCCGCAATAAGTTCGCAGCGAACAACATTCAGGATCGTTTCAGGCGCAGCAGATGGCTATGTAACCGCAACCGTGATCTTGCCTTCCCGCCGCGAACGCGGTGCCGGCCTCACGACGATCTCGATATCCCGCCCAAGCCTGGTCAGGCATTCCATGAGTTTCTTTTCGGAAACACCGCGAAACTGCCTGCGCAACAGGTTCGACAACTTTGGCTGCGAAAACCCCAGCAATCCGGAAGCTTCGGACTGCGTGAGCCCGCGAAGTTTCAACTGGTCCGCAATTTCGGTCACCAGCCGCGCCTTGATGAGCATTTCATCGGCATTTGCGTACTTGAGGTCTTCGTAAACACTTTTAACTTTGGCAGTCATTTGATTACTTCCTGGTAATGGATTCGGCCGTCTTCATTGGTAGCCGGCGTCATTCTCCAATTATACCTAAGTGGGTATATTTACGGCAGGATCCAGTTCGGGGGGTGGAGATGGCGTGACGGAAAGACGGTGAACAGTGATCGGTGAACGGTAAAGGCGGTAAAAGCCGCGACGGTCGTGACGGGTGAACGTACAGGCACCGGACGCGGGAGGCGAGAGTCACGAAAGAAGAAATACCGGAGAACGTGGAACGGTCCCCTCCCAATTCACACCGTGAACATTTCCCGCAGGATGGCGAGAGCGGGCGCCGGGTCAACGGTGGTAATCCGCTTCAGTAGCCGCTCGACCGACACTGTCCGAATCTGATCCAGCGCAACCGAGGCGATCTTTCTCTGAAGCCTTATCGTGTACCGGGTCGGAAAATCCCGGACGGTGGACTTAATCGGCGCCAGGACGACGGTCCCGAGGGCATGGTTCATTTCGTCTGGAGAGACGACGAGGGCCGGCCGGGTCTTCCTGATTTCACGTCCGAGGGTCGGATCCAGCGCGACCCAGAAAACCTCGCCCCGGCGCGGAAATTTCTGCGCGCGAGGAGGTTTACTTGTCCCAGGCTTCATCCTGCGGCACCCCCTGCCACAAATCTTCGGATTCCTGCGCGGCCGCCTTGGCGAACGCTTCTTTCCACCCCTGCCGGACGTTGCGTTCGTGACTGATGACGATAGTTTCCTGAACGACTTCCAGCCGCACGCTCTGGCCGGCGGCGAGCCGCACCTGCTGGAGCGCGGCCTTGGGAATGCGAACGCCATGGGAATTGCCAATCCTGACCACTTTCGCTTCCATCACAACTCCTCGCCCGTCAATCCGATGACGTAATTACATTGTAGGCATTCTATCCAGAGGCGAGAAAGGGAGAGCGGAGAAAGGGGTGCATGGTGAACAGTGATCGGTAAGGGCCGGATAGGCCGTGACTATGGTGACTGTCGTGACTGTTGGAAAAGCAGGATTAGCGCCTTACGACCGAATTAGAGTAGTTGCCTTTGCTTCCCCTTGAGGCGCGCCGAGCAGTTCGACTTGATGTGGGGCCTTCGACGAGCACTGCGCGCCTGCCGACACGTTAAGCGTAGCTCCGTTTGCGGGAGCAGGTGCCAGGACTCGGTCCACCAATGTCAGTGCAGGCGCCCCCGACTCGGATTCCGCCCCGAGCTTGCGCCCGCCGAGCTGCCCCCGGCCGCTGGAAAAGACGTGACTGTCGTGACTGCCGTGACGGTCGGAAAGGAAGGGCCGAGGGATGAAAACAAGACGAACGGGCAGCGAAAGTGGGCAAGTCAAATAAGCTTGGTGAACATCCCGCTTCGAGAAATCGTGAAGAGCAACGGACCGGGACGACCTGCGGCTCGCCTCACCATTCCAGGCAGGCAACGAGCCAGAAGTGCTGCCAACTCCGATCCGGCCATGTCCTTGCCTGTTACGACAAAGCCCCTGACCTTTGCCGACTCGTAGGCGGCGCGCTCAACCGGGTTGCGACGTATATTCGCGTCCTTGGTGATCAGTACCCACTCACGTCGACCCACCTCCGGCAACCATTCGAGATCGGGCGCAGCCGGGGCAAAGTGATCGAAATGGACTTCGACGCGAGCACCGGCCAGGCGCAGCGCCTCCGCAACCACGAACCGGCCGATCTGATAGTCGAGAAAGAAAGTGAGCGACGCAAGCCGCTCGGATTCACGCCGCGAGAAGTTCGCAGCGGAGGGCATTCTGGATCGCCTCGGGCGCTGCACCGTATTCCCGCGCCAGTTCGTCGATCGAATCGCCGGCCTTGAAACGCTCGGCCAGAATGGAAGTTCTCACGCCGAGGCCGTCCAGGACCGGCCTGCCGAAGGAAAGTCGTGGATCTATGACGACATTTGCGCCTTGCTTCTTGTCCGCGTGTGACGGGAACAGCACGATCTTCTCTGGCATCCCGTTCGGGTCCCGTCGGATGTATTTGAGCCGATCGAGGATGATCTCGCGCAACTGGATCTGGCCCTCCTGGGTCGCTCCGACAAGGGCGCCGAATTTTTCGACGAACAGATTGACCCCGTCCGTGGCGAATTGCTCGTCCGCCAGTGGGCGCTGGGAATTGAATGTGCGCCGCAGATACCCGACCGCCTTGCGAACCTTTGGCAGCGCGATGGCGTGTTCGCGACGGATACCCGCCAGGACAAAAGCCTCCACCAAATTGATGAAGGACAGCCGGCGCTCCTTGCGATCGGCGATGTCGATCACCGACCGGAACGACTGCTGGCCAAGAAGCCATGCGCGCAGCGTCGACTTGGGGATGCGCAAATACCCCGCCGCTTCGGCTATCGAATAGGCGGGCACGTCTCGCAAATCTCGCTGGGTCAAGGATTTGACGCTCATTCTGGCTCCCCGCTGTCGGTCCGAATGTTAACTTGTGTCCCGCCTGCGGGCAATCAACTTGTCCCGCGGCCTTCTTTCGGTCACCTTTAGCTTTGGCATAACTTGCTTAACGGGTTAATCAAGTTAGCCTCAGAAACGAGAGCTTTTAGTTCCGGCCTAACCTGCAAGCAGGTTAGCCTGCACTGAAATCTTCGATTTTCTTGGCCGATCAAGAAAGGTGACCAGCCGCCGGGCTGCCCCCGGCCCGCCGTCAGGCGAGCCCTTCCGCCTTCAGCGTTTCCTGAATCTTTGGGCGCTGACCGAGGCGCTCGTAATAGGCTTTGATGTTCGGCCACGGGGAAAGATCCAGCTTGAGGCCTTTGCTCCAGTTCAGGATCGTGAAGGCATACGCGTCCGCCGCGGTGAATTTGTCGCCCATCAGGTATGGCCGCTTGTCGCCGAGTTTTTCTTCCAGGGGCTTCAACCGCCGGCCGATGACGCCCATCTGGACTTCGCGCATTTCCGGGGTGTATTTCGGGTTGAACAGTGCGCCGAACTGCTTGTGCATTTCCGCGGCGATGAAGTTGAGCCACTCCATCAGGCGATAGCGCTCCATGGTGCCCGGCTTCGGCGCCAGGCCGGACTCGGGTTTCTGGTCGGCCAGGTACTGGCAGATCACGCCGACTTCGGTGAGCATTTCGCCGTTGTCGAGCTGCAGGGTCGGGACGTAGCCCTTGAAATTGACCTTCCAGTAGTCATCCCCACCTTCGGTTTTCTTGTTCGGGATGTCGACCTTGACGTAATCGAGCTTGAGGCCGGCTTCCATGGCGACGATGTGCGGGGCCATCGAGCAGGCGCCGGGGGAGTAGTAAAGCTTCATCAGGATTCCTTTCTGGCGGGGTTAACCAAATATGGGCGGAGAATATACCGAAAACAGGTGCTGGGCACTCTGTGCAAGATCAGATGTGCTGGACGCGAAATGTGCAGTTCCCGGAGTCCTTAAATTCCGAGCGCTGATTCCGCCCGCCGCTATGTAAAAAAGCCGTGATGGCCGCTATCGGGTCATCAAAGTGCCGATGTTCCTTCGGCGCTTCGCCCGCCTGGCGTGGTAAAGTGACGGCTGGCTGAAATTCTTAAGAAAATTCACATAACCAGCTGGAGAAACGCACACCGATGGAGCCATTGCAGTCAGTCATCGACAGGGCCTTTGAAAACCGCGCAAGCATTTCGCCGAAGAACGCCGAGCCCGCGCTCAAGGAGGCGGTTGCCGAGGTCATCGCGCAACTCGATAGCGGCAAGCTGCGCGTGGCGGAAAAGTCCGGTGCGGATTGGGTGACGCACCAGTGGCTGAAGAAAGCGGTGTTGCTGTCCTTTCGTCTGCAGGACAACGAAGTGGTGCGCGACGGCTACACCAATTACTTCGACAAGGTGCCGGCGAAATTCGCTGACTACGGCAGTGCTGACTTCAGGGCCGGGGGCTTTCGCGTAGTACCGAATGCGGTGGTGCGTCGCGGCTCGTTCATTGCGAAAAACGTCGTGCTCATGCCCTCCTTCGTCAACATCGGCGCCTATGTTGATGAAGGCACCATGGTCGATACCTGGGCCACGGTCGGCTCCTGCGCGCAGATCGGCAAGAATGTGCATCTTTCCGGTGGGGTCGGCATCGGCGGCGTGCTGGAACCCGTCCAGGCCAATCCAACCATCATCGAAGACAACTGTTTCATCGGCGCGCGCTCGGAAGTGGTCGAAGGCGTGGTGGTGGGCGAGGGTTCGGTCATTTCCATGGGTGTCTATATCGGCCAGAGCACGCGCATCTACAACCGCGACACCGGCGAGGTCAGCTATGGCAGGATTCCACCGGGATCGGTCGTCGTATCCGGCAATCTGCCTTCAGCGGACGGAAAATACAGCCTTTACTGCGCGGTGATCGTCAAGCAGGTGGACGCCAGGACGCGCGCAAAAACCAGCATCAATGAACTGCTGCGCGGCATTTGAGCGTTACCCTGTGCCCTTGATCTCAGCCTTGATCAGCGCGCGACATGTATCCGACGATGTTTTCCTGAACTGCGAGCCAGCGAGGTCTATATGTTTCTGACACCTTTGTTCAATCTGATGGCGGAAAAGCAGGCATCTGACCTGTTTGTATCGGCCGGCGCGCCGATTTCAATCAAGATTCTCGGCACCATCATGCCCGTCAATCAGCAGAGAATCGATCCGGAAACCGCGCTCAAGGTTGTTTACGAGATAATGACCGAGAAGCAGATCCGGGAGTTCGAAGAGACCATGGAGATGAACTTCTCCTACGTGGTCAAGGATATCGGCCGCTTTCGCGTCAACGTCTTTCGCCAGCGCGGCAACGTGGCGATGGTGATCCGTTATCTCAAGAGCGGTACCGAAGGCATCGATAAGTTGAAACTGCCGACAATGCTCAAGGACCTTATCCTCGAAAAACGAGGTTTCGTCCTGGTCGTTGGCTCCACCGGTTCGGGCAAATCGACCACGCTGGCGGCAATGATCGAACATCGCAATGCCTTGCGCCCCGGCCATATCCTGACCATCGAAGACCCGATGGAATTCGTGTTCCGCAACGACAAATGCGTCATCAACCAGCGCGAAGTCGGCACCGATACCAAATCCTATGGCAACGCGATGGTCAACGCCATGCGCGAAGCGCCCGACATGATGATGATCGGCGAGATCCGGGACAAAGACACCTTGCAGCACGCTTTGCTCTATGCCCAGACCGGTCATTTGTGCATTTCGACGCTGCATGCGAATAACAGCTATCACGCGCTGAATCGCATCATCAACTTCTTTCCTTACGATGCGCGCACATCCTTGCTATCCGATCTGGCGATCAGCCTGCGCGCCATTATTTCGCAGCGCCTGATCAAGGCCAACGATGGCACCCTGGTTGCCGCGGTCGAAGTGATGGTCAATACCAAACATGTCGCCGACCTGATCCAGAAAGGCGAAATCGACCAGATTCGCGAAGCCATGGAACAAAGCCTGTCGCCCGGTTCCAAGACTTTCGAGCAGGCGCTGTTCGAGTTGTACATGGCAGGCACGATTTCGAAGGACGAGGCGTTGAAGAATGCGGATTCGTCGACCAATTTGTCCTGGCTGATCAACAATTATGAGCAAAAAGCCGCCGGCAAAATCGGCGAAAGTCCGACCGGCCGCGTGATGGTCAAACCGGGAGGCGGCTATTCATTCAGCGAAATCAAGCTGAACATGGATCAGGACAAGAGCTGAACCGGTCTTACACACTATCCAGCGGCCGCCTTGCGGCCGTATCTCCGGCAATGACCTCTCCGACTTTCGATCTTGCACGCGAGTTGATCTCGCGCGTTTCCGTCACCCCGAACGACGGCGGCTGCCAGGACCTGCTCGCGCAGCGCCTCACCCGTCTTGGATTCCGGATCGAGCGCATGCGCTTTGGCGAGGTCGAGAACCTTTGGGCGCGACGCGGAAGCAGCGCACCCCTGGTCTGCTTCGCCGGCCATACCGATGTAGTCCCCACCGGTCCACTCGAGCAGTGGCACTCGGACCCGTTCGTGCCGACGGTGCGCGACGGCGTGCTGTACGGGCGTGGCGCGGCGGACATGAAATCCTCGATCGCGGCATTCGTTACCGCGATCGAAGCGTTCCTCGCGAAGCATCCCGATCATCCCGGTTCGATCGCATTGCTGATTACCGCGGACGAAGAAGGTGTTGCCGTAAACGGCACCGTCAGGGTTGTCGATGCTTTGCGCGCGCGCGGCGAAGCCCTGGACTACTGCGTTATCGGCGAACCGTCTTCCGTCGCGCTGCTCGGAGACACCATGAAGAACGGACGCCGCGGCTCTCTTTCCGGTGAACTTCTGGTACGCGGCGTGCAAGGGCATATCGCTTATCCCCACCTGTCGCACAATCCGATTCATCAGTTTGCACCGGCGCTCGCCGAGTTGTCCGCCACAAAGTGGGACGATGGCAATGAGTATTTCCCGCCGACCACCTGGCAGATCTCGAACATCAGCGCAGGCACCGGTGCCAGCAATGTGATTCCGGGAGAATTGCGCGCCTCCTTCAACTTCCGCTTCTCCACCGCCAGTACCATGGAATCGCTCCAGGCGCGCGTCCATGCCGTGCTGGACCGGCACCAACTCGACTACGGCTTGACGTGGACCCTGTCGGGGCGCCCTTTTCTGACACCTAAAGGCAAACTGGTGGAAAGCTTGTCGCGCGCGGTAGTGACGGTGACCGGCCGCGCTCCGGAACTATCCACCAGCGGCGGCACTTCCGACGGACGTTTCATTGCCGACATCTGCCGCGAGGTGGTCGAGCTCGGTCCTGTCAATGCGTCGATCCATAAACTGAACGAGCATATCCTTCTCACCGATCTCGACGCTTTGTCCAGAATCTACCAACTGGCGCTGGCTGATATTCTGGATGCCCGCTGAAACTCCGGCGCAGCGCCCGCGCGTTCGCGACTGGCTGGAAACAACCGTCGAAAGTTTCAGCCGTGCCGGGTTGTACTTCGGCCACGGCAGTACCAATGCCTATGACGAGGCGGCTTATTTGCTGCTCCACACATTGACACTGCCGCTCCATGAACTCGATCCGGTTCTCGACCGGATGCTTTCATTCGCCGAAATCAAGGCACTCGATGAGCTGACGCGCCGGCGCATCGAAGAGCGCGTACCGGCGGCGTATTTGACGCGCGAAGCCTGGTTGGGAGACTCGCGGTTTTACGTTGACGAGCGCGTGATCGTACCGCGTTCCTATATCGCGGAATTGCTCCGCGACGAGCTATATCCGTGGGTGCGCGACGATCAGCCCATCAACAAGACATTGGACTTGTGCACCGGTTCGGGTTGCCTTGCCATTTTGCTTGCTCTGGCTTTTCCCGACGCGGACGTCGATGCGACCGAATTATCCGCCGACGCGCTGGAGGTTGCGGCACGCAATGTTGCCGACTATGGACTGGAACACCGTATTCACCTCATCCCGGGCGATCTGTTCGCGGGACTGAGTGGAGGTTACGATCTGATCGTATCAAATCCACCCTATGTAAACAGAGCGTCAATGGGAAACCTGCCTCGGGAGTATCAGGCGGAACCGCAAATGGCGCTCGCCGGAGGCGAGGACGGGCTCGATATCGTGCGCCGGTTATTAGCGCAGGCCGGCGATCATCTGACCCGGCAAGGGGTCCTGATCGTCGAGGTCGGGCACAATCGCGACGTACTCGAACAGGCATTTCCGAAGCTGCCCTTCACCTGGCTCGGGACGTCGGGCGGTGACGGGTTTGTTTTCTTGCTGACGGCGGCGCAGTTGCGTCCCTGACCTCTTCATCGGGCGCATCGGGCGCGCTGCCGGCCCATTCAAGAAGCTCGGTGATCTCGGTGTCTTTAAGTTCGATCCAGTCGCCACGTTTGAGCCTCGGTGGCAAATTGACAATGCCGAAACGCACCCGCATCAGACGGCTCACCTGTAGTCCCAAGGCCTCGAACATGCGCCGCACAATGCGGTTTCTGCCCTCTTTCAGAATCACTCGATACCAGCGGTTCCTGCCTTCGCCGCCCTGCGTCTCCAGGGTTTCGAATCTGGCCTCTCCATCGGAAAGGCGCACGCCGGTCTTCAACTCCTGAATCTGAGCGCTGGTAATTCCTCCAAACAACCGCACAGCATATTCGCGCTCGACTTCAAAGCGCGGATGCATCAACCGATTGGCCAGCTCTCCCGATGTCGTGAAGATCAGCAATCCACCGGTGTTAAAGTCCAGTCTCCCGACCGCCAGCCATTTCGCGCTGCGAATGACGGGCAGTTTCTCAAACACGCTGCGTCGTCCCTGCGGATCGTCGCGACTGACGATTTCGCCATCGGTCTTATGGTAGACGATGACCCGCGGCAGGCGCGAGGTGACCTTGAACTTGATCTGGCGACGCCCAACCTGGATCGCGTCTTCCGTGGTCACCCGCATGCCAAGGATGGCGGGTTCGCCGTTAACCTTGACTTTGCCGGCCTTGATAATTTCTTCCATCGCACGGCGCGAACCCAATCCGGACTGTGCCAGCACTTTCTGCAGTTTTTGCGACTTGGCGACCACAGGCCCAGTCACGTTCGACGGCATGGCCGCTGGGACAGCCTGGCCGCCCTGGGCCGCCATGCGGGCCGGGCGTCTGGAACGCTTCGCAACCGCAGGCGCGCTTTTCGGCGTGCGCCGTGCCGATGCACTCGGCTTTGTTGATGCCGGGCCGGGAGTGGTCGCCATCAGACGGGTCTGCGCTCAATCATGGCCTGCGCCAGCGTGCCGCTATCGACATGTTCCAATTCTCCACCGACCGGCAGTCCGCGCGCGATGCGGGAAACTCTCATTCCCCGGGCGGCGAGTAGTTCGCCCACGTAGTGCGCCGTCGCCTCGCCCTCGATGGTGAAATTCGTAGCCAGAATCGTTTCCTTGACCAAGCCATCAAGCGCGCGCTTGACCAAACGATCCAGATGAATATCCTTTGGCCCCACGCCATCCAGCGGCGATAACCTTCCCATGAGTACAAAGTACATTCCGTGGTAAACCTGTGCCTGCTCCATCATCAATAAGTCCGCTGGTGTCTCCACTACACAAAGTGCGGTCTGGTCGCGTCGCGGCGAACCGCAAAGCTCGCACACCGGCACTTCCGTAAAATTGTTGCAACGTTCGCAGTGCCTGACCCGCGCCAGAGCCTGATCGAGTGCGTGCCCGAGCCGCCGTGCTCCGTGGTGATCACGCTGCAACAGATGAAACGCCATGCGCTGCGCCGATTTAGGCCCGACACCGGGCAAACAGCGCAAGGCTTCGATCAATTCCTCGAGGCTGGACGGCGTCTTCATCGGCACAGCGATCAGCAACCGGCGATCGGTGAACAGCCGCACGCGGACGGTTCATTGGTCATGGTTCGCTGTTCACTAGAATGGCAGCTTCATTCCCGGCGGAAGTGCGAGGCCGCCGGCCAATCCGCCCATTTTTTCCTGCGTGGCCGCCTCGACGCGGCGTACCGCATCATTGATCGCCGCGGCAATCAGATCTTCCAGCATGTCTTTGTCGTCGCCCATCAGACTGGGATCGATGCTCACGCGTTTGACATCGTGGCGGCCGGTCATGCTGATCTTTACCATCCCGGCCCCCGCCTGGCCCTCAACCTCCATGGCGGCAATTTCGTCCTGCGCTTTCTTTAAATTCTCCTGCATCTGCTGGGCCTGTTTTATGAGACCCGCCAGTTGGCCTTTCATCATAGGTGTTTTCCTTACTGAACAGGTTTAATTGATGTATCTCTGATGCGGGCATCGAAACTGTCGACCAGGTCGCGCACAAACGGATCGCTATCGATCGATTCGATGGCTTTTGCGCGTTGCGCCTGCCGCTCCCGGTTTTCGATCTCAGCCGGGGTTTCGCCGCTGCCGCCGGTTGAAATATGCAAGCGCAATTTTCTCCCGAAGTAGGTTCCAAGCGCGGTTTGCAGTTTTTCAGTGTAGATCTTGTCAAGCAGGTGCTTGTGGGCCTCCGGGACTACCAGATCGATATTGTCGCCCAGCAGAGTCTGGAATTCACAATTATCGCCCAGCATGCGCGCCATGCCGCCGATCTTTATGCGCCCGACGAGGTTTCTCCAGTCCGCCAACTCCGCTTCGATGGTTCCGATGCCGGCCGATGGCTGGTCAATCTGATCGGGCATCGCGGATCGATCCAGGATCTGCGGAGCCGGCGTGGTCGCTGGCGATGCCATGATCTCTGTCGGTGCCGGGGTTTTCGGAGATGGCACGGAAATTTTTGACTCCCTCGCCACCGGCGCCGGAAAAGCCCCGGGTACCTCCATCGTGCCGGATCGCTGGCCTGCTCGCCCACTCGCGGCGGGCGGCGCAACGCGACCGGACTGCCAATGCACGGCCGGTTCCGCGGAAGACTCGACCGGAACAAAGGCGAGCATGCGCATCAAAGTCATCGTGAACCCGGCGAACTCGTCCGGCGCCAGGCTGAGGTCGCGCCGGCCATGCAGAGCGATCTGGTAAAGCAATTGCACGTCCTCTTCGCTCAAGGCACGCCCGAGCGACATCAGGTTGTCGCGATCCGGTTCGTCCTCGGCGATTGCCTCCGCAACAGTTTGCATCAGGGCTATCCGGTGCAAGAGCGTTGCAAGCTCCTGCAAGGCCATCTCCAACGACAGGCTGCGTTCGGACATACGATCGGCCTGCGCCATCATCGCGGCTCCATCGTGGCGAACCAGCGCGTTGAGTATCGAAAACAAATATCCCCGATCCACCGCACCCAGCATTTCCCGCACCGAAGTTTCTTCGACTTTTCCGGCGCCATGGGCAATCGCCTGATCCAGCAACGACAAGGCGTCGCGCATGCTGCCTTGCGCCGCCCGTGCAATCAGGCTCAGCGCCGGGACATCAAAGGCCACATGCTCCTTGCCAAGCACGCTTTCCATTTGCGTCCGAATCTGCGCCAGCGGGATTTGTGTGAGATTGAATTGCAGGCAGCGTGACAGTAACGTCACGGGAATTTTCTGCGGATCGGTGGTTGCAAGGATGAACTTGACATGCGCCGGCGGTTCTTCCAGCGTCTTGAGCATCGCATTGAAGGCATTGCGCGACAGCATATGCACTTCGTCGATGATGTACACCTTGAAACGCCCGCTGGTGGGCGCATACAGCGCACCTTCCAGCAAATCCCGCATATTATCGACTTGAGTATTGGACGCCGCATCGAGTTCAATCAGGTCGACGAAACGTCCGGCGTCGATTTCGGTGCAGGCCGCGCACTTGCCGCACGGGGTTGCCGTGATTCCGGTTTCGCAGTTGAGCGCCTTGGCGATGATTCTCGCCAGCGTGGTCTTGCCTACTCCGCGTGTGCCGGTCAGCAGATAGGCATGATGCAAGCGATTCTGCGTAAGTGCATTGCTGATGGCACGAACCACATGTTGCTGTCCGACCAACTCGGTGAAGTTTCTCGGGCGCCATTTGCGCGCCAGTGCAAGCGTCACATCGCCCCCCGAAAAACCGGACGTTCCTTCATGTTCACGGGACGGTTCACGGCAATGCGGTGTCCGGCGCACCGGTCTGATCGCGACGATTGTGAAAAGGGGTGGCGAGCCCTACCCCCGGCACTTGCAAAGAATAGCTGTGGCTGCTTCCTTCCGGACCTGACCAGATTCACTACCATGCAATGCGGGGAGGCCCGCCATTGAACTGCGCGGAGCGCGGCGCGAGGGGTGAGCAGCGAGGGGCGGCATGAGCGTGCGTTGTCGCTTGCATGTCCCGGGTTGCTCACTGCCTTGCGTCTCACACCACTGAAACCGGAATCTTGCCGATTTTCGACTGCCATTCGCGCGGACCGGTCTGATGCACCGAGGTGCCATTGACATCGACTGCGACCGTGACCGGCATGTCTTTCACATCGAATTCGTAAATTGCCTCCATGCCCAGATCGGCAAACGCGACGACGCGCGAGGACTTGATGGCTTTTGACACCAGATACGCAGCGCCGCCCACCGCCATCAGATAAACCGCGCGGTGCTTGCGTATGGATTCGATGGCAACCGGACCACGCTCCGCCTTGCCGATCATGCCAAGCAAACCAGTTTGCGACAACATGGTCTCGGTGAATTTGTCCATGCGCGTGGCAGTGGTTGGACCGGCCGGGCCAACGGCTTCGTCGCGCACGGCATCAACCGGCCCGACGTAGTAAATGAAGCGGTTTCTGAAATCGACACCCGCCGGAAGTTTTTCGCCTTTTGCCAGCAGTTCCTGAATGCGCTTGTGCGCCGCGTCTCGACCGGTCAGGATTTTGCCGTTCAGCAACAGGGTTTCGCCCGGTTTCCAGGCGGCGATTTCTTCTCGCGTAATCGTGCCCAAATCGACGCGCCGCGCCGCGGGCGAGGGCGTCCAATGCACATCCGGCCAGCGCGCGAGATCTGGCGCATCAAGCCGTGCCGCGCCGCTGCCATCGAGCGTGAAATGCGCGTGGCGCGTAGCTGCGCAGTTGGGAATCATCCCCACTGGCAGCGATGCGGCGTGCGTCGGATAGTCAAGAATCTTGACGTCGAGCACCGTGGTCAAGCCGCCCAGGCCTTGTGCGCCGATGCCCAGCGCATTGACCTTGTCGCAAATTTCGATGCGCAGTTCTTCGATACGGTTCTTTGGCCCGCGCTGTTTGAGCGCCGCCATGTCGATCGGCTCCATCAGCGCTTCCTTTGCCAACACCATGGCTTTTTCCGCCGTGCCACCGATGCCGATGCCGAGCATGCCAGGCGGGCACCAACCGGCGCCCATGGTGGGCACGGTTTTCATCACCCAGTCCACGATACTGTCAGATGGATTGAGCATGACGAATTTCGATTTATTCTCCGAGCCGCCGCCTTTGGCCGCGATTCTCACCTCGACCGTGGTGCCGGGCACGACCTCCGCGTGAATCACAGCCGGGGTGTTGTCTTTGGTGTTTTTGCGCGCTCCCACGGGATCGGAAAGTATCGAGGCGCGCAGCTTGTTATCCGGATGTAGATAAGCGCGGCGCACGCCTTCGTTGACCATGTCAGCCACGCTCATCGTGGCGCCCTCCCAGCGCACGTCCATGCCGATGCGAAGAAACGCAACGACGATTCCCGTGTCCTGGCAAATTGGGCGTTTTCCCTCGGCGCACATGCGCGAATTAGTGAGAATTTGCGCGATGGCATCGCGCGCCGCCGGCGACTGCTCGATCCGGTACGCCTCGCCCAGCGCCTCGATGTAATCCATCGGGTGAAAGTAAGAGATGTACTGCAGGGCGTCGGCGACGCTGTCGATCAGATCGGCTTGGCGAATGGTGGTCATGGTGCGGATGCCGCAGTTTTAGTGCGCGACGGGCTGAGTCGTCGTGAGGCGGTCAGTATACGCCATGACCAATGCCGAAACGACGAAAGTCAGGTGAATCACCACCTGCCATTTGATGGTTTGCTCGCTCATGTGCGGCGCGTTGATGAACGTCTTGAGCAGGTGAATCGATGAAATGCCGATCAGCGCCATGGCGAGTTTGACCTTGAGCACCCCGGCGTTCACATGTGACAGCCATTCCGGCTCGTCCGGATGATCTTGCAGGTACAGTTTGGACACGAAAGTCTCATAACCGCCCACAATCACCATAATCAGCAGATTGGCGATCATCACCACATCGATCAGGCCCAGCACCAGCAACATGATGTCGGTCTCGGACATGCCGCGCACGTCCATGACCAGATGGGTGAGTTCGACCATGAAGTGATAGACATACACGGTCTGCGCGACAATAAGTCCGACGTAGAGCGGCGCTTGCAGCCAGCGGCTCCAGAAGATGAAGCCGCCCAGAATGCGTTGCGATTTGCTACCGGCTGAATCCATGGATAAATTTATGATCCTGCAATTTTTCGAGCGCGGATTTTACACTACCCTTGATCGCGCATCGATCTGACCGCATGGCCCGCAATTCTTCTGGCTATAATTCCAGGCAATCGGTTTCAATCGGAACCCAACAAGATCTACAGAGGAAATCACAATGAGCAACATCGAATCAGTCCTGAACGAAATTCGGGTATTCCCACCCGCGACTGATTTCGTCGCGCAGGCGAATGTTTCGGGCATGGCCGCCTACCAGGCCTTGTGCGCCGAGGCGGAAAAAAATTACACCGGATTCTGGGCACGTCTGGCACGGGAAACCCTGCTGTGGAAAAAGCCTTTTTCCAAAGCACTCGACGACAGCAATCCGCCTTTTTTCAAATGGTTCGATGACGGCGAATTAAATGTTTCCTACAACTGCCTGGATCGCCACCTCGCTACTCAGCCCGGCAAGACCGCAATTATTTTCGAGGCCGACGATGGCAAGGTCACACGCATCACCTACAAGGAGCTTTATCACCGTGTCTGCCAGTTCGCGAATGGGCTGAAGTCCATCGGCGTCAGGACCGGCGAGCGCGTCATTATCTACATGCCGATGTCCATCGAAGCCGTCATCGCCATGCAGGCCTGCGCGCGCATCGGTGCAACGCATTCGGTCGTGTTCGGCGGTTTTTCCGCCAAGAGTCTTCAGGAGCGCATCATTGATGCTGGTGCCACCTCGGTGATTACCGCCGATGGGCAGGTGCGTGGCGGCAAAGAGATCGCCCTCAAACCGGCGATTGACGAAGCCCTGGGGATGGGTGGCTGCGAGGCCATCCGCAGCGTCGTGGTCTACCAGCGTACCGGCAGCGCCACCAGGATGAGCGCGCCACGCGACATCTGGTGGCACGATCTGGTGAACGGCCAGGCGGATACCTGCGAACCGGTCTGGGTCGGCGCAGAGCATCCGCTGTTTATTCTTTACACCTCGGGCTCCACTGGCAAACCGAAAGGCGTTCAGCATTCGAGCGCCGGTTACCTTCTGCACGCGACGCTGACGATGCAGTGGACTTTCGACGCCAAGCCAGCCGACGTGTTCTGGTGTACGGCTGATGTCGGCTGGGTCACCGGGCATACTTATATCGCTTACGGCCCGCTGGCCGTCGGCGCCACTCAAGTCGTATTCGAGGGCGTGCCCATTTTCCCCGATCCCGGCCGGTTCTGGAAAATGATCCAGGATCACGCCGTGACCGTGTTCTACACCGCGCCCACCGCTATCCGCTCGCTCATCAAGGCGGGCGGCGATCTGCCGAAAAAATACAACCTCAGCAGTTTGCGTCTGCTCGGTTCGGTCGGCGAGCCCATCAATCCCGAAGCCTGGATGTGGTATTTCAACACCGTCGGCGGTGGGCGTTGCCCGATTGTCGATACCTGGTGGCAGACCGAAACCGGCGGGCACATGATCACGCCGCTGCCGGGTGTAACGCCACTCAAGCCCGGCTCCTGCACCATGCCCCTGCCCGGCATCATGGCTGCGATTGTCGATGAGACTGGGCACGATGTCGAAAAAGGCAAAGGCGGCATTCTGGTCATCAAGAAGCCCTGGCCGTCAATGATCCGCACCATCTGGGGTGACCCCGAGCGCTACAAGAAAAGTTATTACCCGGAGGACTTCCA
Organism: Betaproteobacteria bacterium; assembly: GCA_031362885.1. Taxonomy (GTDB): domain Bacteria; phylum Pseudomonadota; class Gammaproteobacteria; order Burkholderiales; family JACQAP01; genus JACQAP01. The sequence continues at coordinate 7,402 of JANLTJ010000085.1, read as the reverse complement.
GGGCAGGTATTACCTCGCCGGCGATGGCGCGAGCCGTGATCTCGACGGTTACTTCTGGATCATGGGCCGCATTGACGACGTGCTCAACGTATCCGGCCACCGGCTCGGCACCATGGAAATAGAATCCGCGCTGGTGGCAAACACCAGACTGGTGGCCGAAGCCGCCGTGGTCGGCCGCCCCGACGATCTCACCGGGGAAGCCATCGTCGCCTTTGTTGTCACGAAAGGCCCACGCCCGAGCGGAGAAGAGGCCAAGCGCATGGCGCAAGAACTACGTGACTGGGTGGCCAAGGAGATCGGCCCCATCGCCAAGCCGAAAGACATCCGCTTCAGTGACAACCTGCCCAAGACCCGCTCCGGAAAAATCATGCGCCGCCTGCTGCGCTCCATCGCCAGAGGCGAAGAAATTACCCAGGATATCTCCACCCTGGAGAATCCAGCCATCCTCGAACAACTGAAAAAAGGGATGTAGTTTGCTGCGCGGAACTCCTTGTTTCTTTGACTTGAAAGTGAGCCTCACGTATTCTTCGCGCCTTCCACGAAGCCTTGGGCAACCTCGGTAAGCCGGAATGATGTGATGATGCGGAGAGGTGGATGAGCGGTTTAAGTCGCACGCCTGGAAAGCGTGTTTAGGTTAATAGCCTAACGGGGGTTCGAATCCCCCCCTCTCCGCCAATAGGCTGGACTAATAGGCTATTTCATAAAGTAAATTAGGACGCCAGGCTGAGTTAACCCACACATCAACCCACACGCCAGAGCGCGTGACTGCGGTACCCTCGCAGAAGCGATAACCCGTCTATGCGGCCACCGGCTGGATGTGCCGGTAGCGTTTCGTATCCTGCTCCAGTTCCCACAGATCAAGCGCCTCCTGCATCCGCAGCCAGCTCACCGGCGTGGTATTGGTCAGCTTCCCAACCCGCACGGCCATATCGGCGGACAGGGCGCGCTTTTCCAGCAGCAACTCGGACACGCTCAGCCGGCTCACGCCCAGACGTTTGGCCAGTTCGGTCTGAGTCATCCCGATCGCTGGCAGAACGTCCTCCCGGAGCAATTCGCCGGGGTGCGTAGGCTTCCTCTTTGGATCACGCAAGCTCTTCATCAGTGGTAGTCCTCCAAATTCACGTCAATGGCGTCGCCGGCTTCAAACCGAAATGTGATCCGCCAGTTCCCCGACACCGACACCGCGTAGACGCCCTTTGCTTTCGGCGCCAGCCCGTGGAACCGATAGCCGGGCAGGTTCATGTCCTCCGGTCTCGCCGCGGCTTCCAGACGATCCAGCATTCGCCGGATACGGTCTTCCTGCTTTGCGTCTATCTTGCTGCGGTCGCTTTTCGTGAAGAAACGCTCCAGCCCCTTATGGCGGAAAGTCCGGATCATCGCACGGATGTAATGTATAGCATTACGACCAATATTGCAATGTGTGGGATTACACTGTCAAGAGGTTTTCCCTGTCCGTGCATTCAACCCGGACGGCAATAGACATCAAGATCGAAGCCATGCGCAGGCTGGGCATGTTGCTACTGTGCAAAGAACTAACATTTGCCTGTCGGGGATGGTGGCGCTATTGCTCGTGGCGGGATGCGGTGGGACCACGAAAAAACCGGAGATACTCACAGACAAAGAGAAGGCTTACGCGGCCATGTCGCTTGATGAGCTGAAGGGCAAGGGTGAGTCGATTCAAGATGATGCCCGAAAGCTCGAGCTGAATTTTTACGCGCCGCGAAAAGATAAGGAGCTTCAGAAAACCCTGGAACGGATTCGAACTGCGCTCAAGCGCACGGATCGCAAGCTAGCGATGAAAGAAACCATGCACGCCGAGCGGCTCTTATCCGAAGGCGAACAGAGCAGAATTTTTGCTCAGACCGAATTTCGAGATGAACTCGCGGTCCATGCCTCGTTGCGTAAATTGCAGGCCATGACCATATTTTCCAAGGAATACCAGAACCTCGACTCCGGGCTGAATGACCTTGTTGCCAGGACCGAAGACGGAAAATCGGAAAAAGTCTCCAAAGACAAGCAGAAACTTCGCACTGCGCTACTCGCGCTTGAAGTCAAAACGATCCGATTCCACGCCTTGAATGAATCGGAAAAATCCCTCACTGATGGCAGAAATCGCGGGGTCGAAAAATTGGCTCCCCTTACCTATGGCGAAGCGGTTGCTGCGTTCCGCGCAGCGGAGGCGTATATCGCTCAGAATGCATACGACGAAGCTGGAATTTCGGCAAAAGCCGCAGCGGCAAAATTCGCCATTCAGCACGCCTTCCGCGTGGCGGACACGGTTCGGGAGCGACTCGACAAGAAACTGACCGCCGAACAGTTGGTGCGCGATGAAGAGCAAAACCTCCTTGCCGTTGGTCAGGTGCTGGCGCTCGCCGATGCGCGCGATCGCACGCTGCCGGGCCAGGTTGAAGCGCTCCTGGCAGCGACGCGGCAGTGCGCAGCGACTTCCGCCACCCTGGATGAGACCAGCAAAGCGCTCGAAACAGCAAATAGCGAACTGGCGCAAGTAAAGTCTGGAACATCAATACTTAGTGCAAATAATTCCGCAGCCGAAACGGAACTCGCAAAGCTGCGGCTGGGGGCCGACGCGGTCGGTTCGTTACGCTCCCGGATCGACGAGCTGGATAAAATTACCACCGCATTGACAAGGGAAAATGAACGCCTGCGCACCGATTCGGTCTCTTTGGCCAAGCTCAGAGCGCGCATCGACGAAATGACGGCTTACTGCGGACCGCCCCCGGCGACCGAGTAACCTGCGCTTCATCGGACGATGCGCTCGGGTTTTTCGCCGAGACGGTGCCAACATTGCCACCGCCAGTCGCCAGCGCGCTGCCCTTCGCACCCGGTGCGGCTCAATAAAGTGATACCATACCGGACTTGGAAACAAACTGTATCGAGAACAATGAGGAGAAACTGGATGAAGGGTTCGATCAAAAAATTCGCGCTGGTGACCGGATTGTCCTTCGGATTGCTGGCGCTGCCGATTGCGCACAGCGAGGGCGACGGCGGCGGCATGACGGTGTTGATGAACGGCAATTTTGTCACCGCCGATCCGGAGAACATCAAATGGGTCCCGAACAAGTCGGCGCCTTACGGCATGAGCCTGCTGATGCTCTACGGCGATCCCTCGAAGCCTGGTCCATATATGTTCCGCGCGAAAATGCCCTCCGGCTACAAACTGCCGCCACACAAGCATTCTGATGAGCGTTCGGTGACAGTGTTGAAAGGCATTTACTGGTCCGGCGTTGGTGAACGCTATAACCCGATGGTCATGAAGGAATTCCAGGCCGGCGCTTTCTACATCACGCAGGCCAATGTGCCGCATTACGCCTGGGCGCGTACCGAAGTCATCATTCAGGAAACAGGCATGGGGCCGGTCGAGAGTCGAATCGAGTACATGAATCCGGACGATGATCCGAGAGTGAAATAAGCAGCATTGATTGCAAAACAGTCATGGGGCGGCATTGCCGCCCCGTTTTTTATTCCGGCTTACGAACGCGCGAGCAGCACCACGCGTATCTGCTCCAGCGCGCCGGGGTCTTCCAGGGTCGTGAGATCGCCAGGATCGCGCCCCTCGGCCAGGGCCTGAATGCTTCGCCGGAGTAATTTGCCGGAGCGCGTTTTCGGCAGCAGGTTCACAAAATGCACGCGCGATGGTCTGGCGATGGCGCCCAGTTGCGCATCGACCGTGGCCAGCACTTCTTTTTCCTGCGCAGCGCGCAGTTCCGGTGTGGCGATCCTTCCGACATCCTTGACCACCGCGAACGCGAGCGGTACCTGCCCTTTCAGCGCGTCATGCACGCCGACGACGGCAACTTCGGCGATATTGGCATGCGCCTGCACCGCTTCCTCAATTTCGCGGGTGCCCAGGCGGTGACCGGCGACGTTGATCACATCGTCGGTGCGCCCAAGGATGAAGTAATAACCGTCCTGGTCACGAATGCCCCAGTCGAACGTCGAGTAAACGAGTTTCTTCGAGAACGTGGAAAAGTAAGTTTTCACGAAGCGCTCATCGTCGCCCCAGATCGTGGTCATGCAGCCGGGGGGCAGCGGCGGCTCAATCACCACCACGGCTTTTTCACCGGCGCCGGCTTCGCTGGCATCGGACTCGCGCAGCAATTTCAGGTCATAGCCGTAGGCCGGGAACGACGGGCTGCCGAATTTGATCGGCGTTTTCTCCACGCCTGGCATGGCCGTGAGTACCGGCCAGCCGGTCTCGGTCTGCCAGTAATGATCGATGACCGGTTTGCCCAGTCCTTCGGAAATCCAGGCATGGGTTGATTCATCGAGCGGTTCACCGGCGAGAAACAAATGCCTTAGCGAGGACAAGTCGTACTTTTTCAGAAATGCCGGGTCATGCTTTTTCAACACCCGGATTGCCGTGGGTGCGGAGAACATGACGTTGACCCGGTAGTCCTGCACGATCTTCCACCACACGCCGGCGTCTGGCCGCACCGGCACGCCCTCGTACAGAATCGAGGTCAGGCCGGCGATCAAGGGCGCATAAATGATGTAGGAGTGTCCCACCGCCCAGCCAATATCGGAGGTGGTAAATATCGTCTCACCCGCGGCGCCGCAGTAGATATATTTCATTGATGCCGCCATGGCCACCGCGTGTCCGCCGACATCGCGCTGCACGCCCTTCGGTTTTCCCGTGGTGCCCGAGGTATACAGAATATACGACGGCTCGGAGGATTCAAGCCAGACGCAGGGCACGCTCGCGTGCGTGTGCTGGTGCGCCAGCCCGGCCCAATCGACATCTCTTCCGGGGACACTCGGCATGTCTGCATCGAGGCCACGGTGGTAGATCAGCACTTTGGCCGGTGGATATTTCGCCAGTCTGATGGATTCATCCACCAGCGGTTTATACGGGATCATCTTGCCCATGCGGCTGCCGCCGTCAGCGGTAATCATCAACGCCGGGCGCGCATCGTCAATGCGCGCCGCCAGACTGGCGGCCGCAAAGCCGCCAAACACCACGGAATGCACCGCGCCCAGGCGCGCGCAGGCGAGTATCGCAAACACCGCTTGCGGCATGTTCGGCATATAGATAATCACCCGGTCGCCCTGCTTCACGCCCAGCACCTGCATCATGGCGGCGACCCGGTTCGCCTCGTCATAAAGCTGCCGATAGGTAAAGAATTCTGTCTTGTCGAGTTCAGTGGAAATCCAGATCAAGGCTTTCTGCTCGCTGCGTGTGGCGAGATGCCGGTCTACGGCGTTGTGGCAGAGATTAGTGCGTCCGCCAACGAACCACCTGGCGAATGGGGGCCGGGCGTAATCGAGCACGCGCTCGAAAGGCTGTTCCCAGTCGATCATCATGGCCTGCTCGCGCCAAAACCCTTCGCGGTCTGTTATCGAGCGGCGATGAAACGCCGCGTAATCTTCAGCCATGGATTTCCTCCCTCGTGTCGCCTTGTCAGGCGATCTTGATGACGGTACGGCCACGCATTTTTGCGTTCAGAATTTTCTCGAACACGCCAGGCAGCGCGGCAAATTCCAGCGTGGCCGCAATCCTGTCGAGATGGCGCGGCTTCAGATCACTGCCCAGGCGCTTCCATACTTTCTCGCGCACCGGCATGGTTGCATTGACCGAATCTATGCCCAGCAGGCTGACACCGCGCAGAATGAAAGGCATCACGGTGGTATTGAGTGTGTGACTGGCGGCCAGGCCGATGCTGGCAAGCGTGCCGCCGATCTGCATATTGGCGGCGATCCAGGCCAGCACGTCTCCGCCGAGATTATCCACCGCACCGGCCCAGGTGGCTTTGTCGAGCGGTTTTATTTTCGCCAGATCGAGACTGCCGCGCAGCATGACTTGTTTCGCGCCCAGTGCCTTGAGGTAATCCGCCTCGGTTTCCTTGCCGGTGAGGGCAACAACCTCGTAACCCGCCGCGGCGAGGATGTCCACGGCAATACTGCCCACCCCGCCGGTCGCCCCGGTCACGATGACCGGTCCGTTCGCCGGTTTCAGGCCATCATGCTCCATGCGCTCGACCGCCAGTGCGGCGGTGAACCCGGCCGTGCCCAGTGCCATGGCGGAAAACAGATCCAAGCCCTTGGGCATGGGCACGACCCAGCCGGCTGGAATGCGTGCATACGCGGCATAACCACCGTCGTGCGCGACGCCTATGTCGTAGCTGGTGGCAATGACCGCATCGCCTTTCTTGAAGCGCGCATCGCCCGACTCCACCACCGTGCCCGACAAATCGATGCCGCCGACACAGGGAAAGCGGCGGATGATCTTTCCCGTACCGGTCGCCGCCAGGGCATCCTTGAAATTGACGCCCGAGTAGGCAACCTTGATCAGCACATCGCCGGCATCGAGTTCATTGAGTTGCAGGTCTACAAAACGGGCGGCAACTTTTCCGTCCTCATTGAATATGCGGTAGGCCTTAAGCGTGGTCATGGTCTTCTCTTATCAGGGTTCGCTGGACCGGATTCTAAGCGAGATGGGGCGCGCTCAGATACTGGCGCGTCTGCATTTCCACCAGACGGCTCGCCGCGCGCTCGACCTCGGATTCGCCCGCGCGCGCAGGCAGCAGCTGCGGCAATGGCGCCGTGGCGGACAGCACCAGCTTGACGCGGCGGTCGTAAAACTCGTCAATCAGCCAGGTTAAACGCCGGCGCACGTCGGCTTGGTCAGACCCGAGACAAGGCACGCCGGATATGAGCACCGTGTGATAGCGGCGTGCGAGTTCGATGTAGTCCGCCTGGCCGCGCGCGCCCACGCACAATTCCTCGAAACGCAACCAGGCAACACCCGCGCCGGTGCGCAACGTGCGCAACGTCCGCCCTTCGATCTCCAGCACGGCGTCGCGCGCACCGGGCTCGCCGGCAATGGCCTCGAAGGTTTCGGCCATGAGGGTATCCGTATTTGCATCCGTGGACAAATGAAACACTCCGCCCTTTTCCAGCAGGCGCAGGCGATAGTCCGTGCCATTGTCGACCTGGACCACTTCGAGATGTTGCCGGATCAGATTGATTGCCGGCAGGAACTGGGCGCGCTGCAAACCATTGCGGTACAGATCTTCCGGAGCCTGATTGGAAGTCGTTACCAGAACCACCCCCTCGTCGAGCAGCCCTTGCAGCAGATTACGCATCAGCATGGCATCGCCGATATCGGTGACGTGAAACTCATCCAGGCACAGCACGCGCGCATCCCCGGCCAGATCGCGGGCAATGCGCAGCAGCGGATTTTCTTCGCCCTGCGCATCGCGCAGTCGATGGTGAATGTCCTGCATGAACCGGTGAAAATGCGCGCGGCGCTTTTGTGCCAGCGGAAGTGCGGCGAAAAACGTGTCCATGAGAAAGCTCTTGCCCCGGCCCACGCCACCCCACAGATAAAGACCGCGTATCCGGCGCGGGCGCAGGAACAGGCGTAATAGCGCATTGCCATTTT
>JANLTJ010000069.1:0-2800 GCA_031362885.1 Betaproteobacteria bacterium | reverse complement strand
GGCAACTGGCTTGCTCAGCGCGACGAAGTGCTGGCCTTCGTACAGGCACGGCCCGAGGATGGCGGCGGCGGCGCGGTGATGGTGCTGCTAAAGAGAAAGTAAAGTCCTATCGTTCACGTAAACAGGTCATCGGCCCTGTTTGCACTTACGCCCGGTACTCCGGATCGTGCGACTCGCACAGAACTTAATTTTCCGTCAAGGCAGGCAGCGCCGTGACCGCAATCCGAACTGCTTCAGCGGCCTCGATGAGATTCCTCAACATTGCCGCGTCGGCGTCGAGATGCCCTTCGTATTCCGCGACGTTGCGCATCTCGTGCGCCTTGGACAACACCCGCCAAACAGCAGCGGGCATTCCCAGCGTGTGCGGCAACGTCTGAATCACCAGATAGCGGCTGTCGGAGCGATAGCCGTGCCAGCGCAATGCCGCCAGCGAAAAAGCATGTGCCGCGTTGTAAGCCAGATCGAACCGGCTCGAAAGCGCGAGATTGCCGTTCTTCGCATCCGCCAGACGTTCGCTCCCGGAATTCAGAAGGCCTCTGATCTCGTCCTGCGTTCCCCGCTCGGGTGCCAGCTTTCCGACGCGAACGAGATTTTCAAGTTCTCCGACTTTCTCAGGAAAGGTCTTCCTCCGCGCCCATCAGGAACAACTTGGGTTGAGCGGACACCTTCACCACAAAGGTGTTTCCGTCCTTGCGTTTTTTGCGCCAATTGGCAGGCGTATAGACCGTCGGATTCACCGTGCGCCCGAGCTTCTCTTCCGCCGACTGTAACGCCGCAAACACGTCCGCGTATTCGATGCTCTCCGAAAGCACGAGCACATCGATATCGCTGGCTGCGGTGTCGCTGCGTTTGGCGACCGAGCCGAACACAAAGGCCGTGGCAATGCGCTTCGCCAAGGGCGCCAGCGCCTCGCGCAACGGTTCTGCCAGTCCCACGGTCTTCTGCGCGATGGCGCATAGTTCAGCGAAAATCGGCGACTTCGGATTGGCCTGGTAGTGCTTCTGCGTCCCGACCCGGCTGATCGTCACCAGCCCGCTGTCCGCCAGGCGCGCCAGTTCCCGCTGCACCGCGCCGGAACCGCCACCCACGAGCCGGATCAGCTCAGTCGCGAAAAAACTGCGTTCCGGCTGGCCGAACAGATACGCCAGCACCCGTTGCTGGACGGTCGAAAACAACGCATCGGCCAGGCTCGTGCGCTTCGGAGCGGCTGGAACCGGGGGTTTCGGTCTCGTACCCATATTGGGCATCTTAATGCCCAATATGGGTATGTTCAAGCTGTGGTCGCCATCAGAAGCCCCGCGCTACGAGGCAGGACGGGACCCACAAACTATTGTTATGACGCCTCCTTCTAAGGGGGGCTGAGCTAACCCGGGTTTAACAGACAGTCTGTTCCCTTGTCACTTGTCACGTGAAGGCCAGATTCAGTGTTTAAAGAGTCTTTCCACCCTTCGTGCCCGTGCCCCCTCAGAAACTGTACTGGCCTTTTTTCGTCTTTTTTTCAGTTTGATACGACGCCACCATCCGCCACAAAGCCCTACAAATACCTTGTTCGGTAAAATTTTTATACATTTCTATTGTTTTTTTATATTTTCTCTGTATCATTTTTATATGGATTTTAGAAACGAAGCCACTCGGATTATTCAAGAATGTGAGGCACGCATTCGCGCCCTAATGGAGTCTGCTTTGTCTCAGCGACGGTATGGTGATATTTCCTTCCTCGCTGAAATGGCGTCTCGAATATCAATTCTTACGTGCAGCGCGGACATGGAATCGAAGGGGGCGACACCCGTGACGCACACTGAGGTTTCCACAAGTTTGACTACACCTGCGGCAGCAGAAGTAATTAAGGAAGACCGCGCGCCTACGAGAGAACGAAGTCGACCCACAAGCAAATATCCAAGGTTCGAACGGACCGATGATCGTTTGATTAAGGTGGGCTGGTCAAAAAAAGATCGCGCAATTTATGAGCATCGGACACCAATTGACGCAGTTATGGCCGTTGCAAAGAAGTTTGAAGCAAGTGTAGGCAAAGATAGATATCTCAGGATGGACGACGCGCTTCCTGCGACGCTCATTGATGGAACTGAAGTTCCGTCCTATCAAGCCTACCTTGTGCTCGCATGGCTGCGCTCCATGGGGGCAATCGAAAAGCAAGGTAATGATGGCTACAAATTGATTAGAGCCTCACTTGACGCAGAGGATATTGAGGAAATCTGGCAACAAACGACTCGACGCAAATAGGGGATACGTATGAATCACCAGGTTCTTTCTGATTCACAAATTCAAGCCCTTGCTATGAATTTGCTACATGCGGATTCAGAGGACGGGGTTATTGCCATTTTGAAGGAGGCTGGATATTGGGATGATCCAACCGCTTGGCGTCTCTATGGTGACCGCGATGGGAACTTCGCGACAATTGGGAATCAGCAGGCTCGACCCGAAGCTGCGCTCGTTGAAAAAATTGTGAATTCAGTGGATGCACGTCTGCTAAATGAGTGTTTGGTAAATGGAATCGACCCGGAATCCGAACAAGCTCCTTCATCTATTCGCCATGCGATATCAACTTTTATTGAAAAAAGAACCACTGACTCTAGTGTCAGCGGATTTATTGACGGCTGGTCCCAGAAACAGCAACTTGATCAGGCCCGAAGAATTTCATTGGCGATAACGGGCAACAAGCCAAGGCAAGGAATGCCGTGCATTACTATTGCCGACCAAGGTGAAGGCCAGACGGCAGCTCGATTTCCGGAGACTTTCCTATCAATCGATCGATCAAACAAACTACGTATCCGATTTGTTC
>JANLTJ010000285.1:0-1701 GCA_031362885.1 Betaproteobacteria bacterium | reverse complement strand
TGCCCGCCAGAATCGCCGGCACCACGGTATTTACCGAAGTGAGATAAGGGTAATTCCACGGTGCCAGCACCAGCACCACACCCAGCGGCTCGCGACGGATGAAACGGCGGAAACCCTGTTTCGGGCCGGCGTCGATGTCGGCGAGTGACTGCCCGGCAATCGATACCATGTGGCGTGCGCGCTCCTCGAAGCCGCGCACTTCTCCCGGCGACTGCCCCATTGGCCGGCCCCTCTGCCAGGTAATTTCTTCCGCGATTTTGTCCTTGCGCGCGACGAAAGCGTCGATAAAGCGATTGACGAAGGCGATGCGCTCGCCGAGTGGAACCCGTTTCCATTTCGATTGTGCAACGCGGGCGCGCTCCATGGTTTGCTGGATCGCGGCGCCGGTGGCGAGCGGTCGCTGGACATATACGCTGCCGTCGATGGGAGTGAGGGTTTTTTGGGTATCAGTCATGGCGCAATCGTAAAGAGTAGAAGTGCGATGGGTGACGCTCCCTTCTCCCTCCGGGACAAGAGCACACTTGAAGCGGAGCAGAAGGGCCGGGGATGAGGGAGCATGACGCGAGAATGTTAAAAAAGGCTGTCAAGTGATCGCAGCAGACATGAAATCGAAATTCACCGCTGCAATCGAAATTCTTCCCTCATCCCCAACCCTACCCACGAACCTCCCTCACCCCCGCCCCTACCCATGAACCTCCCCGTTCGGACGGGGAGCACAACACTCCCTTCTCCTCCCGGGGACAAGAGCACACTTGAAGCGGAGCAGAAGGGTCGGGGATGAGGGAAGAGGTGAGCAAAGATTCGAGGGCTCGATCCACGACGGGAAAAACGACGTGAGGTCTTCTCCCGGAGGGAGAAGGGAGTATCGCGGTGTTGTGTTCATCAGATTCGCTTCATGCATCACTAAATTATTTCAAAATATCGCTCCAGTTCCCAATCCGTCACCGACTTGCGGAACTGGCGTTCTTCCCATTCGCGGGTGGCGGCAAAGTGTTCGACGAAGGCATCGCCGAAACTGGCGCGCGCAGCCTTGGAGTTTTTCAGGGCTTGTGCGGCATCCCACAACGTGGTTGGCAGCGCGCCCCTGGCGGAAGGCTTCTGATCGTAGGCATTGCCGCTGATCGGTTTGCCCAGTTCCAGCTAATATTTGCACCTGAATGCCATATTCGTCCAACAAGGAATGCATCAGTGGATCACGCTCGAACACATTTTGCGAAGAGGGCTTTGCGCTTGAGGGAAGCTCCACAGCTGCCATTGCACTGAGCATGGAATCAGGCACGGGCGCCGATATTCCCAATGCTTCACAAACCATATCACGGGCACGCAAAACCAACTGATGATTACGTTCCATGATGGCCGGCCACCCGCCCGGCATCAGGCCGCCAACGTGTTCGATGGCCGTTCCAATGCACAGCCAGGGTGTGATGTCTTGGGTGCCCTGCCAATCGAATTCCTGTCGAAACCGATCCTGACCATCTGCCAAAGCTGCGTAGCCATGTGAAGTGCACAGCGGCCTGATGAGGTGTCTGCGATCGGAGCGGACGTAGAGAAAACCGGACCCCTTTGGAGTACACAACCACTTGTGGCAGTTGCCGGTGGCGTAGGCCGCGTCCAGAGATTCCAGATCCAGCGGTAGCAGCCCCGCTCCGTGAGAACAATCCAGCAGAACGTCCACACCCCGGCCCTGGATTTCGTGGATGA
>JANLTJ010000256.1:0-2445 GCA_031362885.1 Betaproteobacteria bacterium | reverse complement strand
TCTACAACCTGGGCGCGCTGGTTACCGGCGGCACGGTATTTCCACCGTGTACCCCCTACGGCGTGATGGCAATGCTCGATCACTATCGCATTCCAATCGAAGGCTGCAACGCCGTAGTGATCGGCCGCAGCAACATCGTCGGCAAGCCGATGGCGCTGATGCTGCTGGCGCGCAGCGCGACGGTATCGATCTGCACGTCGAAGACACGCGACCTCGGACAATACACTTCGATCGCCGACATTCTGGTGGTGGCGACCGGCAAACCGAAGATGATTACCGGCGACATGATCAAGCCGGGCGCCGTCGTAGTCGACGTCGGCATCAATCGCATGCCCGACGGCAAGCTGGCGGGCGATGTGGATTTCGATAGCGCGAAGGAAAAGGCGTCCTATATCACGCCCGTTCCGGGTGGCGTGGGTCCGATGACCATCACCATGCTGCTGGCGAATACCGTGCAGGCTGCGGAGCGCTTTGCTGCGAAATCGCCCAAGACTCGTGCGGATCAATCCGCTGCCCGCCGCGCGGCCGTCGCCCTGAAGACTTAATTCTTTGCGCCTTTGCGTCGAAGAACGAGATGGCAATCTAAGAAGCGCGGATGGCAACCGGGATGCGCCGTGGGCCGAAGGGCTCTTCGAAGTGACGAAGCAAGCCCCCGGCCGATGCAGGAAGGCTGCCGGTTCGGTCGCGGAAAAACAGAGCCCGAATCGATCGGCAATGGCCGATCGCGCGATTGCAATCAGCAGGTTTTCGTAGCGAGCGGCACCAGCGTGAAGGCGGCCAGCGTCTGCTGCAGAAAGGGCAGATGCACTTCAAGCGAATGTTCCAGAGTATGTGCCTCATCGCTGACGCAGACCTGAGGCAGCCCGCGCAAGGCCACGACCGCTGTGCCGGGATAAAATGCGCCGGCAACGGCGGGTGGCCGGACCGAATTCAGGGTGGCGTCTGTCAAGGGGAATGCGCAGCGTTGCAACAATTATAGGCCGGCGGGTCGCTCCCGTTCGTGTGCTCTATCCTGCCCGTCAGGAAAAATTACCGGAATACCTGTTGACCCTGAAGTTGGCGCGTGTATATTACTGACCGCTCAGTCATTTACTGCGCTTTCAATCGTGAATCTCCAACCCAAACAGGACCGCCGCTGGACACGGCGCAAGGAAGCGCGCCCCGCCGAATTGATGTCGGCGGCTCTCGATCTGTTCGTCGAACGCGGTTTTGCCGCGACCCGTCTCGATGAAGTGGCCGCCCGGGCAGGCGTCAGCAAAGGCACGCTCTACCTCTATTTCTCCAGCAAGGAGGAATTGTTCAAGGCGGTCATCCGTTCCGGCATCGTGCCGATGATCGAGCGTGGCGAGCGCCTGCTGGATGAACATCACGGGACGTCTTTCGAGTTGTTACGCGAGATCATTTTCAGCTGGTGGGCGTCCGTCGGCACGACGAAACTCGGCGGCATTCCGAAGCTGATGTTTTCCGAGTGCCGCAATTTCCCGGAAATTGGCAAGTTCTACTATGAGGAAGTCATCAGCCGCGGACATCTTCTGGTGCAGACCGTGCTGGAAAGAGGGATGAAAAGCGGCGAGTTCAGGCAGATGGATGCGAATTACGCTATGCGCGTGATTCTCGCGCCGCTGGTTTATCTGCTGCTGTGGCGTCATTCGTTCGATTTCTGCGATAGCAAGCGCGTCGATCCGGAAAAGTATCTGGACCAGCATCTGGACATGATCGTCAACGGGCTGGGGCCCGCTGTGCGCGAGCAAAAAAAGGTCTTGCAGGCGGCAACAATCATCAGCATCGAGAAAAAAGGGAGAAATCGATGAAGCGCATTTTGTTCCTGGCCGCAACGCTGTTTGCGGCCCAGACTTGGGCCGCCGACCTGATATCGATCTACCGGGAGGCGCAAGTGCAGGATTCGACGTACGCGGGGGCGAAGGCGCAGTACGTGGGAGCGCAGGAGAAGCTGCCGCAGGCGCGCGCGCTGCTGCTGCCGAACATCAACTTCAACGCGGGCACGAACTACAACATTCTGGACACGCAGTTCAATAACAGCTTTTTTGTTTCCGGGCAGCGCGACTTCTACGACTACAACTACGGCATCAAACTCAACCAGCCGCTGTACCGGCGCCAGAATGACGCCACCTACGAGCAGGCCAAGGTGCAGATCAAACAAGCCGAGACCCAGCTCGCGGCGGCCACCCAGGGGCTCATGACGCGGGTGGCGCAGGGCTACTTCGACGTGCTGCTCGCGCGCGCCAACCTGAGCACCATTGTGTCGCAAAAGACGGCGGTGGCGAGGCAGCTCGAGCAGGCCAAGCGCAACTTCATCGTGGGCACGGCCACCATCACCGACTCGCGCGAAGCGCAGGCGCGCTACGACCTGGTGGTGGCGCAGGAACTGGTGGCGCAGAACGACCTGGAAGTCAGAAGCCGGGGGCTCGAACAAATCGTGGGCAA
>JANLTJ010000161.1:0-16209 GCA_031362885.1 Betaproteobacteria bacterium | reverse complement strand
TTCGTCGGCGCGGAACAATGCGCACTCCCCGACAAGCCTAAACAGCGAGGACGGGAGCGGTGGTGACAGGAAGTCGGAGGTGCCAGTAGTAGCGTTGAACGCTGGTAATGCGGCGGGAGCGAAGGGGCGCCGGTTTGAGATAGCGAACAGGGGACACATGCCCCGACACCGAGCGGACTATGCGCATGGACACACAACTTGTTCGTTTCACACAATGGGCAGAGCAACACCCGCAAGCGCGCTACAACGCGTTGATGGGACTGCTGAGCCAACCTGAAGGGCTGTTGCATAGTTTTGAGGCGCAACCGGGCAACAAGGCAAGCGGAATCGACAAGGTACGCAAAGACGACTACGCAGAAGGGGTACAGGCGCGCATTACGGCGCTGGCGGCCCGACTGCGCAGCCTCGGCTATCGGCCAAAACCGGTTCGGCGAGTCTACATACCCAAGAGCAACGGACAGCAACGGCCGCTGGGTATACCCTGCTTTGAAGACCGAATCGTGCAGCATCGCCTGGCTGGGGTGTTGCAAGCGATCTGGGAGCCGGAATTTCGTCACTGTTCGTATGGGTTTCGCCCCGAGCGCAACGCGCATCAAGCGCTGGCGCGAGTGGGTGAAGTCATCACGAATGGCGGCACGCAATGGCTGGTGGAGGCCGACATCAAAGGATTCTTTGACCATGTTAGTCACGACTGGCTGATGCGCTTTCTGGCTTACCGGATCAACGATCCGGTATTGCTGCGGACCGTGCGCAGATTGCTCAAGGCAGGCGTGCTGGAGGATGGCGTGTTCGCGGCCAGTGAAGCAGGAACGCCGCAAGGCGGACTCGTCTCACCGGTGCTGGCCAATATCTACCTGCACTACGTGCTCGATCTGTGGTTTGAGAAACGTTATGCCCGATCCTGCAAAGGACGAGCGCAACTGATCCGCTACGCGGATGACTTCGTAACTTGCTTCACCCACGAAGCCGATGCGCGGCGGTGATGGTGATCATCAAAACCCGGATTCGATCCGTGTTCTCGGGAGCAGTCCCGATTCCGATTTCCACCGAGGCGATGCACTGACCGTGTAGGCATAACGCGCCTTCGCGTGTGTCGGGAGATCAGCGCCCATAAGCTGAGCCACAGGCTCGTCTCGAATCGAGGCACAATCGGAAAATCAACGCGCCAATCGGACATCGGCTGCCACAACGGCACGCATGAAGCGGGCTCCCCAGCCCCCGTTCTCCCGGTAAATCTTCCAACCGGGCTACTCCCCAAAGATATATTTTCTAGGCGGCCCCACCGGCGCTCAGGGGCCGGGCTCGTCCAACAAACGGTTCAGATCGTGGCTTCGCACGATCTAACCTTATTCGTTGGGCGTCACTCTTCTGCACGCTTGAGGCCAGCCCAGTTCGGTGGCGAAAGAGCGACCGGCCATCCACCCGAGAAATCAATGGTTGCCCCGGTCAGGAAAGTACCTTGCATAGTCGCCAAGTACCGGATGAGTTCTCCTATCTCCTCAGGCCTTGCTAGCCGCCCGGCAGGAACGACGCGCTCTATGTAGGCGCGACCCGCCGCGTCGTCGACAAAACGTGCACGGGGATAGTAAGTCTCACTGTAGAGATAGTTGGGGGCGATTGCATTGACCGGGATTCCATGCGGGGCGAGTTCCAGACTCAAGGATTTAACCAACGCATTCGCACCTGCTCTCGCTATGTCGGGAATGGCGCCGCCAACCAGCGGGAGCCGGTTCCGATTCGACGTGATGACAACGATACGCGCGGCGGGTTGTGTTTTAAGTTTTGGAATCGCCGCTTTCGCGATTTCAAAAGGGAATACTACAAGACGATTTAGCGTTGCTTGGAGAGCTGCTATCTCGGCGCTTTCGATCGAGCCGTGGATGGGCTGATAGGCGTCATTGCTTATCAGGACATCCAAACGTTTACCGACCATCCAAGCGGACTCGACGATTTCGATCGGGGTCTGAGCGGCGAGCGCAACAACATGTGGATGTGCCACATGATATTTCTCTCGCTCAGAAGATTCGGCGAATGAGGTATCGTGAGCCACGATCTGAAAGCCCGACTCGTGCAGAGCCGTAACCGCTGGAGGCCCAGCGAACTCAAGGGCATTGGTGACAAGAGCGAGCGGCTTGGACAATTCGAACCTCCACTTACTCGACAAATAAGAGCATCAGCGCAAGGGAAACATGAGGTGACTCCCAACGCCAAAGCTCAGCGGCGCGCGGCTTCATCGCACGTCCGCTGGAGCGCCGGGTTGGGCACCTGCTTCGGAAATTACTTCAACGGAAAGTCGGCCGCGGCCCTCAAGGGCGGCAGCGAGCTTCGCTTGGAGTTCCAGTTGAGACTTGAGCGCTGCCTCATGAATGGGAAAACCGGTGACTTCCATCTTTAGCGGATGAGCGCCTGAGAGGAGCTCGATTGCGAGTTTCCGAACCTGCTGCTGCTCGAACTCCAGCTCCCCATGCGCAATGGGAGAATACGCACCCTTCTTGAGTTGAACGCGATCAAACCGGTACCCGACGTCAACAGCAAGAGCGAATAGCAGATTCACAAAGAGTTCGTCTCCCTTTGTGACCCAAAGGGAAAAGTCCGCCTTGTCGTACTTGGTATTTAGGTGGTCAAGATACTCATGCCAAGTATCCAGGACAGTGGTTTCAGTTTTGCTGCGGCGATGAATCCCAAAAATTCGTCGCCCATAGAACACTAGATCAATCATGTTTAGGGCCTGCACATGATCTGGTGCAACCCGAGCAGCACGGGTGGCCATGAGGTTGTGGAACAGCCACGATTTCCGATTATGGCGATCACGCGCACGTTCTACCGCCTTTTGCGCTTGAACAGCGAGGATCGGCCCTAAAATGGTGGCGACGATGATCGCGATGCTAGCGAGTTCCACGAGTACCTCCTGGTGCCCAACTAAAAGTAGACACCTTCAAGGTGTCGGCAAAAGCGCCTTGCAGGTGCATAAATAATCATGTTCTCTGCAAATCCCTGATTTTCATCATTTGCCCAATACGGGAGTCATTGCCATGTACCCTGAATCCGCTACTCCTTCCAGTCAGATTACTCCCGTCAAACTGATGGAGCAACTTCGGGGCCGAATCCGCGTCAAGCACTACAGTATCCGCACCGGGTAGGCGTATGTCGATTGGGTACGGCGGTTCATTCTGTTCCACGGCAAGCGCCACCCTCGAGACATGGGGGCGAAGGAGGTCGAGGCTTTCTTGACCGATCTGGCGGTGCGCGGGCTGGTTTCGGCGTCCACGCAGCACCAGGCGCTCTCGGCCCTGCTTTTTCTCTACAAGGTCAAAGTGCTGGGAATGGATCTCGACTGGCTCGACGGAATGGTTCGCGTCAAAAGGCCGGATCGCATGCCGGTTGTCCTGACCCGACAAGAGACACAGACGGTATTTATTGAGCATTCCACAATACATGACAGAATTCTCAGTCAAAGTTGTTTCCCTCATCTCCACCCTTCTCCCGGAGGGAGAAGGGATTTTTTCCTCCCTCTCCCTCCGGGACAAGGGCACACTTGAAGCGGAGCAGAGGAATTGAGGGTGAGAGAAAGACGTGTCATGAATTACGAAAAGATCAATAATTGCGCTACTCGCTGCGTTTACCGAGGCCTCTACGCCGCATCAGGTAATACGCAACCGGCAGCACGAACATCGACAGCAGCGGCGCGGTGAACATGCCGCCCACCATCGGCGCGGCGATGCGTTGCATGACTTCCGAGCCGGTTCCGGTGCCGACCATGATGGGCAGCAGTCCGGCGATGATGACGGCGACGGTCATGGCCTTGGGGCGCACGCGCAGCACCGCGCCTTCGCGGATGGCGTCGAGCAGGTCGGCTTCACTGGTTTTTCCCGCGGCCAGGCGCGCCTCCCAGGCGTGCTTGAGATAGAGCAGCATGATGACGCCGAATTCCGCCGCCACACCCGCGAGCGCGATGAAGCCCACGGCGCTGGCCACGGAGAGGTTGTGCCCGAGCCACCACAGCAGCCAGATGCCACCGGCGAGCGCGAAGGGCAGGGCGGCCATGATGAGCATGGCTTCGTCGAGGCGCTTGAAGGTGAGATAAAGCAGCACAATAATGATCAGCAGCGTGGCGGGCACGACGAGTTTGAGTTGTGCCGTCGCCCGTTCCAGGAATTCAAACTGCCCGGACCAGGAGATGGAATAGCCGGCGGGCAGTTTCACTTCTTTCGCCACCGCCTGCTGCATGTCGCGCACTGCGGAGCTCAGGTCGCGCCCGCGAATATCGACATACACCCAGCCGGACAGGCGGGCGTTTTCGCTTCTCAACATCGGCGGGCCGTCGCTGATCTGGATCGCGGCAACGTCGCCCAGGCGGATCTGCGCGCCGCGTTCGGTGAGCACCGGCAACTGGCGCAGTTTCTCGACCGAGTCGCGCACTTCGCGCGGATAGCGCAGGTTGATGGGGAAGCGCTGCAGGCCTTCGATGGTCTCGCCGATGTTGTCGCCGCCGATGGCCGCGGAGACGATGCTTTGCACATCGGCGATGTTCATCCCCAGGCGCGCGGCAGCGTCGCGATCAATGATCACGTCCACATAACGCCCGCCGGTCAGGCGTTCGGCCAGCGCGGAGGACACGCCGGGCACAGGTTTGACGACGCGCTCGATATCGGCCGCGATGCGATCGATTTCGGCGAGAGTCGCCCCCGCCACCTTCACGCCCACCGGGCTCTTGATGCCGGTGGCGAGCATGTCGATGCGGTTGCGGATCGGCGGCACCCAGATGTTGGACAACCCGGGCACTTTGACGATGCCATCGAGTTCCGCGACCAGCTTGTCGGTGGTCATGCCGGCACGCCATTCGCTGCGTGGCTTGAACTGGATGGTGGTCTCAAACATTTCCAGTGGCGCCGGATCGGTTGCGGTTTCCGCGCGCCCGGCCTTGCCGAACACGCTGGCGACTTCCGGCACGGTTTTAATCAGGCGGTCGGTCTGCTGCAGGAGTTGCGCCACTTTGCCGGCGGAAATGCCGGGCAGCGCAGAGGGCATGTAGAGCAGATCACCTTCATCAAGCGGTGGCATGAACTCGCCACCGAGCCGGGTCATCGGCCAGATCGTCATCAGCGCGATGAGCAATGCCGTGAACAGCGTCGTGCCGGGAAAGCGCAACACGCCGTCGAGCAAGGGCCGGTAGAGCGCAATCAGGAATCGATTGAGCGGGTTCCTGGTTTCCGCCGGGATGCGCCCGCGAATCAGATACCCCATCAACACCGGGATCAGCGTCACCGCGAGGCCCGCCGCGGCGGCCATGGTGTAGGTCTTGGTAAAGGCGAGCGGGGAGAACAGGCGCCCCTCCTGCGCTTGCAGCGTGAACACCGGAATGAAGGACAGCACGATGATGAGCAGGGAAAAGAACAGCGCCGGGCCGACTTCGGTCGCGGCATCGCCGATCACCCGCCAGTGCGCTTCGCCGCGCAGCTTTTCACCGGGGTGGGCGTGGTTCCAGGTTTCGATGTGCTTGTGCGCGTTTTCGATCATCACCACCGCCGCATCGACCATGGCGCCGACCGCGATGGCGATGCCACCCAGCGACATGATGTTGGCGTTGACGCCCTGATAGCGCATGACGATGAAGGCGGCCAGGATGCCCAGCGGCAGGGACACGATGGCCACGAAAGCCGAACGGATGTGAAACAGGAACAGCAGGCAAACGAGTGCGACGACGATGAATTCCTCGATCAGTTTTTCGGCGAGATTGTTTACCGCGCGTTTGATGAGGCCGGAGCGATCATAAGTCGGAATGATCTCGACTCCGGGAGGCAGGCCCGGTTTGAGCGCTTCGATTTTCGCTTTGACGGCGGCAATGGTTTCCAGCGCGTTCTTCCCCGAGCGCATGACGATGACGCCACCGGCGACTTCGCCTTCACCGTTGAGTTCCGCGATGCCGCGCCGCATTTCCGGGCCGGTCTGAATGTGCGCCACGTCGCCCAGACGCACCGGGACGCCGGCATCAGTCGTTGTCAGCGCAATTTTGCGGAAATCATCGAGCGACTGGAGATAACCGGAAACCCGCACCATGTATTCCGCTTCGCCCAGTTCCAGCACCGAGCCGCCGCTTTCCTGATTGGCTTTGCGCACGGCTTCAATCACGCGCCCGTGCGTGATGTTGTAGGCGCGCAGTTTGTCCGGGTCGAGCACGATCTGGTATTGGCGCACCATGCCGCCGATGCTGGCGACTTCCGCCACGTTGGGCACGGTCTTCAGTTCGTACTTGAGAAACCAATCCTGCATGGCGCGCAGTTGCGATAAATCCATCTTGCCGCTGCGATCCACCAGCGCGTACTCGTAGATCCAGCCGACCCCGGTGGCATCGGGACCCAGCGCGGTTTTCGCCTGCGGTGGCAGGCGCGATTGCACCTGATTCAGATATTCGAGCACCCGCGAGCGCGCCCAGTACAAATCGGTGCCGTCCTCAAACAGGATGTAAACGAAGGAATCGCCAAAGAAGGAATAGCCGCGCACGGTCTTCGCGCCCGGCACCGAGAGCATGGTGGTGGTGAGCGGGTAGGTGACCTGGTTCTCGACGATCTGCGGCGCCTGGCCGGGATAACTGGTGCGAATGATGACTTGCACATCGGATAAATCGGGAATGGCGTCGAGCGGCGTGGTGGATAGCGACCAGGTGCCCCAGGCCGTGAGCAGCACGGTGGCGAGCAGGACCAGCACGCGATTGGCGATGGACCAGCGGATGAGTTTGGCGATCATTGCTGTCGGGTTGTTTGTTGTGGCGGGATCAGGAAGCGGGAAAAGAAATTGGAGAGGCTTTTAAAATCTTCCCTCACCCTGCCCTCTCCCGGGGGGAGAGGGTTGCTATGGCCCAAAGGAGCACGATGCATACGGCGCTCGGAATCGCCTGCGTTAACCCTTTCAGCAGCAGTGAGAACCCTCTCCCACCGGGAGAGGGCAGGGTGAGGGAAGCCTTTACGATTTCCCTGGCCGCACCCCATGGCATGCCCATGTCACTTGCATCAAAACCGGATAACCCGGTTGTGGCCCGCATCTTTGCGCCGTGTGTCCTCACGGTTTCTCCTCCCCAATGCGCGTAGTCGTGCTTCGCAGGCTCGCTTCGGAATCGATCAGGAACTGACCTGAGACCACAACTTTTTGGCCCGCTTCGAGGCCACTGCGGATCTCGGTTTGATTCGCGCTTTCCGCGCCGATTTCCACGTCCACGGGTGCGAACAGACCCTCACCCTCGGCGACGATAACGACACTGCGACTGCCGGTTCGGATCACCGCCTCGGTGGGCACCATCAACATTTTCGTTTTCGCCGCAGGCGCAAAATTAACCGTGGCGAACATGCCCGGCGCCAATCGACCGCCGGGATTTGCGACCTCAATGCGCGCGGTGAACGTGCGTGTCGCCTGTGCGACTTCCGGCAGGATGGCATTCACGCTGCCCTTGAACAGGGCGCCAGGCAGCGCAGCGGTGCGGGCCTCAACCAGATGGCCTGGACGCACCTGTGAGGCGAAATTTTCCGGAACTTCCGCATTGATCCACACCGTGCTCAGTCCGTTGATGCGAAACAACATCGCCCCCGACATCACGGTCATGCCTTCGCGCACCCCGAGTTCGGTTACAACACCGCTGATCGGCGCTGTTACGACGAATCGCGCATGGACTTTTCCGGTGGATTCGACCATGCGTATCTGGTCAGGCGTCATGCCCGCCAAACGCATGCGTTGCCGGGCGCCTTCCACCAGTCCATCCATCAGTTGACCCAGGCCGGTGGCCGCGACGCGCGTGGCGGAAAGGTACTCTTCCTGCGCCGTCACCCATTCTGGAACGTAGATTTCGGCCAGAGCCTGGCCCTTGCGCACCGGGTCAAGCGGTGCGCGTACGTGGAGCTTCTCCAGAAAGCCGTTGCTGCGCGCCTGCACCACAACGACATCGCGCTCGTTGTACGCAACGCTGCCCACTGCCTCTATTGTTTGTGTCAGCGTGCCCATGACCACTTCTGCCGTGCGTACACCCAGGTTTTGCTGGATCCGCGGGCTGATGCGCACCGTGCCCTCGTCTCCCGCGCTGTCCGCGTAAACCGGGACCAGCTCCATATCCATGAAGGGCGACTTGCCGGGCTTGTCGAATTTCTGTCCCGGCACCATGGGGTCGTGCCAGTAGAGGACTTTCGGGCTGGCAGCATTTTCGCTGGCGTCCTTTGGCAATGCATCGGAACTGGGGCCTGACATCTTCGTGCCCTGGGTCATGCCAGCCCAATACAGTCCATAGCCGGCTGCGCCGAGTACCAGCAGGCCAAGTGTGCTGAGCAGCAGTTTGCGCGTGGTCATTTTGAAGCTCCTGTTGGCAAAGCGGCAGAGGCGCGGCCAGTCGCAGGCAGCGCAGCCTCGTCGTGGAACAGGTAGTTGAGCTGCGCCCACAGACGCGCGGTTTCGCGTTCGAGTTGCAGCGACTCGATGCGCGAGTCGATTTCGCCGCGACGCGCGGACAACCAGTCGCTCAGGCTCGCTTTGCCGCCCCGAAAAGCCGCCAGCGCCGCACGGGTGCGTTCACCGGCGAGGGGAATGATTTCACGCTGGTAGCGCGCAAGGCGTTCGCGACCGTTCTCCCACTCATGAACCATCGCGCGGACCTCGGCGACGTGTGCGCGCAGCAGCTCGTCGCGCTGCGCCCGGGCCTGCTCGACCAACGCCAGGCGTGATCCGAGTTCGCGCTCCTGGCGGTTCTTCTGGTCCCATTGCAAGGGGACGGAGACGCCGATCGAGACCATGTTCGAGTAGGCCGGGCCGCGCTGGGCAAAATTGAACTCGACGCTCCAGTCGGCGGTCTTGTTTGCCTGAGCGATCCGGGCGTCGACTGAGGCCAGGTCCATCTGTCGCGACAGCACGGCAATGTCCGGGTGATGGGCCAGCTCCTGATCAAGCGCCGCCATGTTGAGCCGGATCAGGTCAATCGATGGTTTGCCGCTCAACGGTGCTTCGGCGCTTGGGCCGATCCAGCGGGCGAGGCCGATTGTCGCGGTGGCGCTGCGGCGCTGGAATTCGCTCTTGCGGTCTTCGAGCGCGGCCAACACGCCATGCGCCGCGAATACATCGGCCTGGCTGCCGCGACCGGAGCGATAAGCGCTTTCGGCGGCAATGATCTCCAGCCTGACCGCATTGGCTTGTTGCAGCACTTCGGCCGCCAGAACCTCCGCATAGTAGCGCTCCATCCAGGCCAGCGCGGTTTCGCGCTGGATGGAGGCCATAACAGCGGTTTTCTCCGCCAGGGATTTTTGCGCTTCGCTTTCAAAGCGAAGCGCGCGCAAGCGGCGTTTGTCGATCCGCGTAATTTCCTGCATGACGCCGATGCGGCGCATGGTCATGAAATCACGCGTGAGGCTGAATCGATCCGCGCCCTCGATCGGCAGATTATCGATGCCGAGCGTGAGCACCGGATCGGGCAGTTGCCCGGCCGCCAGCGCCATCTCGCGCGAGGCGGCAATGGCGGCATCCTGCGCCGGTAACTGAAAAGACCGTTCGACTGCGCGACGCTGCGCTTCGGCAAGCGTGAGCGCCTCGGCTGCGGTGGCAGCCGGGCACAGCCCGACCAGGCTTGCCAGTGCGGCAAGGATCGTCCTTGCCCGAAAAAGTTGAGAGTTCATGATGCCTCCGCCAGAAAACCCTTACCGCTTGTGCGGCAAGTGAAAACACGAACAGCCGCATACGCGGCGCGATTGCGTGCTGGCGGAGGGTTAAAGCTGGAAACTACAGAAGCGGATCGAGGCGGGGGGGTCGGTGGAGCAGGGCAGAGCGGTGGCCGCAAAAACAAACGAGAGTCCAGCCACGAATTCACGAGGCAAAGTCAGGATCACCACATCGGGCATTCCCAACACAGCAAGTTCGGCGTGACCGGCGCTTTGATCGGTAGCGGTCGCTTGCTGCAGGCAGCTATTGGGATTGACCCGGTTGTCGCAGTCGATGTCGTGCTGGGATTGCGCGAACGCCATCGCCGGGGAAAGCTCTGGCATGACGCAGGCCTGGGCAGCGTTCACCGCCTGGGCGAACAGCATCGCGCCGATCAGCACCCGGCTCAGGGTGACACTCAGTTGGCGAAACCGGCTGTTCATGGTTGCAAAATTGTTTCCTCTGAGAACTGACCACTCATTGTAGGGCAAGTTCCACGCATGGGTCGAGCCCGTCGTGGGTATTTACGTTCCCGACCCGCAAGATGGATGCGTCGCACAAATCCGGTGCCGACCAACGGCTCAAAGAGCTACTATCATCCGGATGTCTGATTGCAGCCAACGGGGTACGCCAATGGCACCTGTCCTCGCAAGCCTGATTACCTGTCCACAATGTGGCTTCAGGCAGGAAGAAATCATGCCCACCGACGCCTGTTTATTCTTCTACGAGTGCGTCAATTGCAAGACCTTGCTGCGGCCAAAATCAGGAGATTGTTGTGTATTTTGCAGTTATGGCACGGGAAAGTGCCCTCCGAAGCAGCAGGATGAAGTCTGCGGTCCTGGACCTTGCTGCAAGTAGGCGCGAATCGGAGTAAGGGTTGGCAGGCTGCCGGCGAAATCTCGCCGGGTCATGGACGAGAATGGCCGGGACGGAAATATTCCCTTGACAAGGCTTTCTCCTTGGACTACATTCCAATAATCGTTAGATCGTTAGATCGTATGCGCGAACTGAAGAATCTTCTGTATGAGCAGGTCAGTCGGATCGGCAAAGCACTGGCGAGCCCCAAGCGCCTGGAACTCATCGAGTTGCTGTGCCAGAGTGAGAAGACGGTGGAAATGTTGTCAATGCAGGCGGACATCAGCGTGAAGCTTGCGAGCGCGCATTTGAAGGCGCTGCGTATGGCCCGGCTCGTGGACACACGCAAAGAGGGCAAGTACGTCTTCTACCGGTTGGCTGATCGGGGAGTTGCCGACCTCTGGGTGAATCTGCGGGGGCTTGCCGAACAGCGCCTGGTCGATTTGCAGATGGGACTGAACTCGATGGTTACGCACGGAAATGACCTCCGCGGCGTGGATCGGAGCTCCATTCTCAAGCAGGCGCGGAGCGGTGAGGTTGTCGTCATTGATGTACGCCCCGAGGACGAATTCGCGGCCGGACACCTTCCCTACGCGCGGTCACTGCCGCTAAACGAACTCAAAAGGCGGCTGAACGAATTGCCGAAGAACAAGCCGGTGGTGGCTTACTGCCGCGGCCCGTTCTGCATGATGGCCAAAGATGCGGTAGCGCTCCTGCAAAAGCGCGGGTATCAGGCCTTCAAGCTGGACGACGGTGTGGCGGAATGGCGGGCCCGCGGGTTGCCCATCGAGCAGTAGTCATCTTGGACACATCAATCCACTCAGGAGATCTCGGAAATGAAAACTGCAACAGGACTCACAGGGCGCTTCGACACAACTGCGCTCGAGCAGAAGGTCAAGGCGATGTATCGCGATGTAGCCCTCAATCCGCAGGGCGAGTTCCACTTCGAGATGGGACGTGCACTCGCGGAGCGGATCGGCTATGTACCCTCCAACCTCGATGCCATCCCGAGCGAAGCCATCGACTCGTTTGCGGGCGTGGGCTACTACTTTGACCTCGCTCAACTGAATCCGGGCGAGACGGTGGTCGATCTCGGCAGCGGATCGGGGACGGACAGCTTCATCGCCGCCGGCAAGGTCGGCAAGACTGGCACCGTGATCGGCGTCGACATGACCGACGAGCAGCTCGCCAAAGCGGAGCGCCTGCGCGCCGCGGCGGGATTCGGCAACATCACCTACCGCAAGGGCTACATCGACGCGACCGGACTTGCTGACGCGTCGTGCGATGCGGTCATCAGCAACGGCGTAATTAACCTCGCGCCGGACAAAAGAACGGTCTTCCGCGAGGCCGCGCGCCTGCTCAAGCCGGGAGGGCGGCTTGCCCTCGCCGACATCGTCACCGAAACACAGCTACCCCAAGGCATCACTTGCGACGTGACGCTCTGGGCCGCTTGCATCGGAGGCGCGATGCAGGTCGGCGATTACACCTCGGCGATCGAGGCAGCGGGGTTGCGCGTGACGCAATTGAGGGACAACCCGCAGTACCAGTTCATTTCGAAGAACGCCCAAGGTGCGACGCGCAAGTATGGCGTGAAGAGCGTCTCGCTGGTGGCCACCAAGGAATGAGTCTTTGCCGCCGGAGCTGCGGGGTGCACCCGCCGGCCCCGGTGATCTTCAACCCACCCAGGAGGACACCATGAAAGCATCAATCGTTACGACTTTGGCCGCGGTCACCGTTGCGCTCGGCGCACTCGGGCCGTCGGCCGTGCGCGCACAAGCCCACACCGACCACCTCATGGTGGTGCCGGGCGAGCTCACGTGGGCGGACGCCCCGGCCGTCGCACCGGGCGCCAAGATCGCGGTCATCGAAGGCCCGCTCAACAAGGCCGTCCCGTTCACCTTCCGGCTCAGGCTGCCGGAGAACGCCAAGATCGCGCCCCATACGCACCCGGCGTACGAGCGGGTGACGGTGCTCTCGGGCACCTTCTACTTCACTGCCGGCGACACCTACGATCCGGCGAAGACCCGGGCGCTCGGACCGGGCAGCTTCGCGATCATGCCGCCTGGCACGCCGATGTTCGGCTACACGAAGGAGGAGACTGTCATCCAATTGCACGGCGTCGGTCCGTGGGGCCTGACCTACCTGAACCCCGCCGACGATCCGAGAAAGAAATAGTGACTGTCGATCCGCTGCAGCGGTCGCGCCGCACGCGGCGCACCGCTGAGCGGGAGCGTTTAGGCGTTCTCAAATCCGGCAACATAGTAGAAAGGAGCAATCATGAATCCAAATAAAGCGTTGTGGGAAAAAGGCGACTTTACCCAGATTGCCGCCTTGATGCGGCAATCTGGAGAAGCAGTCGTCAAGTCTCTCGGCATAACGACGCCGCTGCGGGTCTTGGACCTGGGCTGCGGCGATGGCACTACGGCGGTTCCCCTGGCCCGATTGGGGGCTGAAGTTGTTGGAATCGACATTGCCGGGAACCTCGTTGACGCCGGGAACAAGCGGGCTGCGGAGGTGGGTCTTACGCGACTGACGTTTCAAGAGGGAGATGCGTGCGACCTGCAGGGGGTCGGCGACCATTCATTCGATTTGACCCTCTCTGTATTCGGCGCCATGTTTGCTCCCAAGCCCTTCGACGTCGCCAAGGAGATGGTCCGGGTCACCAAGCACGGCGGCCGCATCGTGATGGGCAACTGGATCCCCAACGATCCAACGTCATTCGTGTCGCAGCTGCTGAAGATCAGCTCATCGTTCACGCCTCCACCCCCGGATGGCTTCGTCAGTCCAATGACTTGGGGCGTGGACACGCACGTCATCGAGCGGTTTGGCCAGGCCGGCGTAGCCAAGGAAAAGGTTTCCCTGGTGAAGGACACTTTCTCCTTCCAATCTCCTGACAAAAGTCCGGCGGATGTCATCGAGTTGTTCAGGCGATTCTATGGGCCAACGATGAACGCTTTCGAAGCGGCCCAGAAGACCGCAAAGGTGGACGATCTCCACAAGCAGCTTCTGGAGCTGGCGACCGCACAGAACAAGAGCACCGGCCGCGGCGTTTCGATACCTGCCACTTTCATGCGAGTGACTGTTCGTCTTTGATTGAGCCCGAGGCGATCGCGAACCAACGTTTGTGCGGCTGACTGCCACATGAGCACTGCAACGGAACACTACGAACACCACCTCGGTCCGATCTACGTTTGGATGGCCGGAGGTGCGGAGGCCGCGCTGCAGGCTGGTAGCGCCGAGATTGAAGCATTGAACTTGCCGGCCACTCGCGGAGCCGTCGTGCTCGATCTCGGTGCAGGATTCGGAATGCATTCCATTCCACTTGCAGGCAGGGGCGCGCGCGTAACGGCAATCGATTCCTCGGTTGAGCTGCTGCGTACGCTCACGGAGCTCCGCGGCGACCTGCCTGTTCAGGCGGTCAACGATGACTTGCTGGGCTTTCAAGGTCACATCGCAGAAGCACCTTCAGCCATCCTCTGCATGGGAGACACGATCACTCACTTGCCGGACTTCGGTGCCGTAGAGAAACTCATTGAACGGGCCGCCATCGAATTGGCGCCCGGTGGCATCCTCGTAGTCTCATTCCGGGACTACTCAGTGCCCCTCGCTGGGGAGCAGCGCTTTATCCCCGTAAGGAGCGACGCGACTCGCATCCTCACCTGCTTCTTGGAATACGAAGAAGGGGCCGTCCTTGTACACGACATTCTTCACGAGCGCACATCGGAAGGCTGGCATACTAGAGTCAGTCACTATCGCAAGTTGCGGTTGTCTCCTGAACACCTAGTCAATCTTCTTCAGTCAAACGGGTTCAAGGTCCGTCGCGAGGCCGGCGTCAGAGGCATGATCCGCCTTGTTGCACAACGCGTCTTACCCTTCCATCGAGCGGACCTTCTCCGCCCGCCGGTCCGTAGGCGGTTCATGTCAAAACGTTTAGACCGACCAGTTACCACGAACTAGACTCGAAAGGAGGAAGTCAGATGAGCAAGACACTATCCGCGATCACGCGGCGACGCCTAAATGCCCAGGGGTTGAGCGACATCGACGATGAGGCCCTTGCCAAGGTTGCGCCGTGGCTTCGGATGGCATTCGGAATGTGTGCACTCCTGGCGGGAGCAGGCACAGCGTTGGCGTCACCTGTGATCTTGTGGGTATTAATGCCTATCGCGGCGCTCGCCACATTGTTCCCAGTCCATCCGTTTGATCTGATTTACAACTACGGCATTCGCTATTTCCGGAATACCGGGCCACTACCCAAACGCCGGGCGCAGTCTCGCTTCGCCTGCGGCGTAGGTGCCGTTTGGTTAGTGGCGACAGCATGGGTGTTTCAGTCTGGCGCGTTATTTGTGGGATACATCTTGGGCGGAACGCTTACCGCAATCGCCGTGCTGGTAAGCACAACTGACATCTGTATTTCGTCGATGATCTACAACGCGCTATTTCGTCATTCGCGAACCAGGAGACACGTTGGGTCATGAATGCAGTATCAACTAGCCCTGTCATGAAACTGCCGGTTTATCTCGACCACAATGCGACCACGCCGGTCGCCCCGGAAGTCGCCGACGCCATCGAGCCCTACCTGCGCAACGGGTTCGGCAATGCCTCCTCATCCCATGTCTACGGAAGACAGGCTCACGATGCCGTCTGCCGCGCACGCGCGCAGGTCGCGGCGCTCATCGGAGCACAGGAATCCGGGATCGTGTTCACAGGCTCCGCGACCGAAGCAAATAATCTGGCCATCTTCGGCGTGGCGCGCGCGCTGCGCCAAGTGAAAAGGCACTTCGTCACCTCGACGATCGAGCACCCTTCCGTGACGCGCCCTTGCGAGCGGCTGGAGGAAGACGGCTGGGAAGTGACCGTCGTGCCCGTGGATCGGAACGCGAGATTGGATCGGGATGCCCTTTCCCGCGCGCTTCGCGAGGACACCGCGCTTATCACCATCATGCACGCGAACAACGAGGTGGGCACGCTCCAGGACATTGCCGAGATCGCCGAACTGGCTCACGCACATGGGGCGCTAGTGCATACGGACGCCGCGCAGTCGGTTGGGAAAATTTCCGTTAACGTCGATACGTTGGGCGTGGATTTGCTCACAATCGCAGGCCACAAGTTCTATGCAACCAAGGGCGTTGGCGCGCTTTATGTGCGTCGCGGAACACTTATCTCGCCGGTCATCGTTGGCGCTGACCATGAACAGGGGCGGCGGCCGGGTACTGAGAATGTGCCGGCCATCGTCGGCCTGGGAGAAGCGAGCTGGCTCGCTCGTGAGCGCCTGCCCCGCACGGAGGTGCATTTGCGAAAGATGCGCGACCTGCTGCATCGACTGCTTGCGGAAGAGATACCGGGATTGACCCTCAACGGTCACTCGGAACTTCGGCTCCCCAGTACCCTCAACGTCTCATTCGCCGGCATCCGCGGGCAGGAACTTCTGCATGCAGTCGAGGACGATATTGCGGCTTCGGTCGGCTCGGCCTGCCACTCCGGGAGTGAAACAGTGAGCGGGGTGTTGGAGGCCATGGACATCCGGATCGACCAAGCCCTCGGCGCAGTGCGCTGATCCTGTAAGCTTTTCGTTGAGTACTTAACGAAAGCGAAATGATGAAAGCAGCAAAGAAGAATAACGCATTGGAAGGCATCAAGAAAGAACAACTCAAGCGACGCGTATTTACGGTGGAATTCAAAGCCGAGGTGGTG
>JANLTJ010000129.1:0-3431 GCA_031362885.1 Betaproteobacteria bacterium | reverse complement strand
AGCGTTCATAGAAGCTCCGCACTATGGCACCCGGGCATCCACGGTGCTGCTCATTGACCGCGAAGGCGAAGCGCATTTCCGCGAACGCTCTTACGGTGAGCGCGGCGAACTGATCGAGGATCGGCGTTACCGGTTTACGCTGACGGCGCAAAGATCCGGGCCGACATTCTAAAGTTCGCGCACCATGCGGCGATGGGCAATGCCCACGTCCAGGAATTCCTCGCCTTCAATTTCAAAACCATGGAGCCGGTAAAAGGGCAAAGCCTGCACCTGCGCATTGAGCAGCACGCGGCGCATGCCGAGCGTGCGCGCGATCTCGATCAACGCGCCAAGCAACGCACTGCCAACGCCCAGACCACGCCACTGCCGCAAAACCGCCATGCGACCGATATGGCCATCGGGCAGCAATCGGCCTGTGCCTGCCGCAGCCCCGTCTACCCAGGCCAGAACATGGCGCGACTGGACATCGAATTCATCCCACTCAAGATCGATCGGCACCGACTGCTCAATAATGAAAACCTGTTCGCGAATGGCTCGGAGAATCTGTCGATCGACGCACCAGTCCGCCGGGAGCACCGACACGTTCACCGGCTTCACAAGGACTACAGACCTGACTCGGTAATTTCGACCGGCGTTGCAGCCGCGACCAGATCGAACAACTCAAGCAGGTCCTGGTTGTGCATACGAACGCAGCCGATCGAACCCGGCCTGCCCATCACGGCGGAATCCGGGCTGCCGTGAATGTAGATATAGCGGCGCATGGTGTCCACGTCGCCGAGCCGGTTGAATCCTGGCTCGCATCCCGACAGCCACAACAGCCTGGTCAGCATCCAGTCCCGGCCGGGAAAGCGGCTGGCGAGTTCGGCGTCGTAAATCTCTCCGGTCGGCCGGCGCTTGACGAACACCGTGTTGACCGGTGCGCCGTCGCCAATTTTTGCGCGGATGATATGCCTGCCGCGCGGCGTGCAAAAACTGCCATTCTTTTCGCCAGGTCCATTTTTCGCAGTGGAAACCCGGTAGCGCTTGAGCCGCTTTCCGCCTTCGCTCAGTTCCAGTATCTGATCGGCAATGCTGATGCGAATCGATTTCATGGTGTTGGTTCTTGCGACGCGCCCCTGCGCTCGCGGAAGAAAATCGACAGCACCTCGCCGCACCCCTGCGCCATCAAGCCACCTTCGACCCGGGTGTGATGATTTAATAGCGGTTCGGCAAACAGGTTAATCACGCTGCCACAGGCGCCGGTCTTCGGGTCCTTCGCACCGAACACCAGCCGGGCGATGCGCGCATGCTGGATCGCGCCCGCGCACATGGCGCAGGGCTCCAGGGTTACGAAGAGAGTGCATCCGGTGAGCCGATAGTTGCCCAGCATTGAAGCCGCGGCACGCAGGGCCTGGATCTCCGCGTGAGCCGTCGGATCGTGCCGGCCGATCGGAGCATTGAAACCCGTCCCGATAATTCGGCCGGCTTCCACCACGACAGCTCCAACCGGCACTTCGCCAACTGCCGCCGCTTCATGTGCCAGAGCCAGCGCTGCGGTCATGAACCCCGCGTCAGAATCTTTATCTCCCGGCAATTGCTCGAATTCCTGAAGTAGGATGGGCGGGGCGCAGCGCTACCCATCGAAGTAAATTGACCTCATTGCCCCATATCATTGTATTTGACCGATTTGCTCGCGCAGACCGTTCACCGTTCCGGGTTCGCCGCGAATCCGGAAATGCGTGCCCTCGTCGTCAGCACGCTCCTGCAATACCTCGCAGTTGGCGAAAATTTCCCCGCGCATTCGCTGCGCCGACCAAGGCAGGAAAATCTCTCCTTCGATCAGTCCTTTGCGGAAAAATGTCCGGATCGCCGCATGCAGTTGCGCGACATCGCTCTCGCGGCGGGCACTCATAACCATGCAGTCCGGATATTGCAGGCGCAGCGCGGCTTCGCGCACCGTTTGCGCTGCTGCGTCGCCGACGCAATCGATTTTATTGAACAAACGAATGCGTGGCACGTCCTGCGCGCCGATCTCGCTCAGCACCTGGTCGGTTACCGCGAGTTGCCGTTCAAACCCGGGGTCGCTGGCGTCGATAACGTGGATAAGCAGCGAGGCCTCCACCGCTTCTTCAAGTGTTGACTTGAACGATGCAACCAGGTCATGCGGCAGATTCTTGATGAAACCGACCGTGTCGCTGACCAGCACGCGCGGCACGCTCTCCGGGTGCAACGCACGCACTGTGGTATCCAGTGTCGCGAAGAGCTTGTCGGCCACCAGCACCTCACTCCCGGTGAGTGCGCGCATCAGCGTGGACTTGCCCGCGTTGGTGTAGCCCACCAGCGCCACGCGCGCGAGGCCCTGGCGCTCCTGCCGCCGCGCGCGCTGAGTCTTGCGCTCGGCATCCATCGCGTCGATTTCCTTCTGCAACTCGGCAATGCGGTCGCGGATCTTCTGGCGGTCCAGCGCGCTGTGCGCCTCCCCTGCCCCGCGTCCGCCGGTGCCGCTGCGTTGCCGCCCTTTTGGCCCCGCCAGCTTCGCCTGTTCGCGCAACCGTGGTGCCAGGTAACCGAGACGCGCAATTTCCACCTGCGCACGAGCGGCGCGCGAGCGTGCATGCCGGTGGAAGATCTCGAGGATGACCATGGTGCGGTCCATGACTTCGCAGCCCACCTCGATCTCGAGATTGCGCGCCTGCGAAGGGGAGATTTCGTGGTCGACGAGAACGATGTCGACGCGGCGGGTTTCCGGGTCGGCCTCGGATTTTGCAGCCTCCTTGGCGCGAGCCGCCCCGCTCTTTGCCGCCAGCCGCGCGATGCCGGATGCCGCTGACTCATCCGTTTCCTCTTCTGGTCCGGCTTCGTTTTCCACGAAGCGCCGCATCTCCTGCCGCTTGCCGATGCCCATGTACGCGGTGGTATCGAAATGATCACGCTTCTGCGTGAACGTGCCCACGAGCTCGAATCCCAGTGTCTTCGCCAGTTCGCGCAGTTCGTTCACCGAGGAGTTGAACTCGATATCGCTCACCCCGCTGAGTTGCACCGCGGCGACCACAGCCCGCGGGGGTTTCTCCTGGCCTCCTGTTCCCATCGGGCGATTGCTCTCTTCAAGGTGCGACCGGTATTTTGCCGGAGCGACCGGACGCCTCACTCCCATTCGATCACCTTGAACGAAGCCAGGTTGGACTTCACTGCAATCCTGCCGACGCCGAGACCGGCTGTCGTATCGAAATGGTCCCGCTTCTGCTGGAAGGTGGCGGCAATCTGGATGTTCAATGTTTCGGCAGGATTAAGTAACTCGTGTGCTGACGTTCCGAGTGCGACGTCGCTCACGCCGACTAATTGTACGGCAGCCGCAGCTGCGGGCACGGGCTTCTTTCTGACGTCTTTTGGCATTTGAAGACTATTTCTTTCAAGTGAACCGGCGCGAATAGTACCCGCCCGGATGAGCCGTT
>JANLTJ010000125.1:0-9042 GCA_031362885.1 Betaproteobacteria bacterium | reverse complement strand
GCCGACTTGCGGGTAAAGCTGTCGGTGGCATCGGGCGGTGTGGTGTTCACGACGATCCAGAAATTCTTTCCCGAAGGGAAGGGCGACCGCTACCCGGTACTGTCTCAGCGTCACAACATCGTCGTTATCGCCGATGAGGCGCACCGCAGCCAGTACGACTTCATCGACGGCTTTGCGCGGAACATGCGCGATGCGCTGCCGCATGCGTCGTTCATCGGGTTCACGGGTACGCCCATCGAGAAGACGGACGCCAACACGCGCGCAGTATTCGGCGACTACATCAGTGTCTACGACATCCAGCGCGCCGTTGTCGACGGCGCCACCGTTCCCATTTACTACGAGAGCAGACTCGCGAAGCTGGAGTTGAAGCAATCGGAACGCCCGAAGATCGATCCCGGATTCGAGGAAGCGACCGAGGGCGAGGAGGTGGAGCGCAAGGAGAAGCTCAAGAGCCGCTGGGCACAACTGGAAGCCGTGGTGGGCTCGGAGAACCGGATCAAGCTGGTTGCCCGCGATCTGGTCGAGCACTTCGAGAACCGGCTCGCGACCATGGACGGCAAGGCGATGGTCGTGTGCATGAGCCGCCGCATTGCCGTCGAACTGTACCGCGAGTTGGTGGCGCTGCGTCCGGCGTGGCATGGCGAGAATGACGAGCAAGGCGCGCTCAAGGTTGTGATGACCGGCTCGGCGTCGGACCCGCTCGACTGGCAGCCGCACATCCGCAACAAGAAGCGGCGTGAAGAGTTGGCGTTACGCTTCCGCAATCCGAAGGATCCGTTCCAGATCGTCATCGTGCGTGACATGTGGCTCACCGGATTCGACGCGCCGAGCCTGCACACGATGTACGTCGACAAGCCCATGCGCGGGCATGGATTGATGCAGGCGATCGCGCGCGTGAACCGCGTATTCAAGGACAAGCCAGGTGGGCTGGTGGTGGACTATCTCGGCCTTGCCGACGAATTGAAGCAGGCGCTGGCGACCTACACCGAGAGCGGTGGAACCGGCGAGACGGCCCTCGATCAGGCCGAGGCGGTGGCGGTGATGCTGGAGAAGGTCGAGGTCTGCCGTGGGCTTTTCCACCGTTTCGACTGGTCGCACTGGACCATGGGAACGCCACAGAACCGGCTCTCGCTGCTCCCGGCCGCGCAGGAACACATCCTTGCGCAAGATGATGGCAAGAATCGCTTGCTGCTTGCAGTCACCGAGTTGTCCCGTGCCTTTGCGCTCGCGGTGCCGCACGAAGAGGCGCTGCGCATCCGTGACGACGTGGGGTTCTTCCAGGCAGTGCGCGCCGTACTATCAAAGAACGCACCGGGCGAGCGTAAGACCGACGAAGAACTCGACCATGCTATCCGGCAGATTATCTCGAAGGCGATGGTGTCCGACGAAGTAGTCGATATTTTCGCGGCAGCCGGGCTCAAGAAGCCGGACATCTCGATCCTTTCCGACGAGTTCCTCGCCGAAGTACGCGACATGCCGCAGAGGAATCTCGCGGTGGAGTTGCTGCAAAAATTACTGAAAGGCGAGATCAAACTTCGGTCGAGGCGCAATGTGGTGCAGGGCCGTTCGTTCGCGGACTTGCTCGAACAGTCGCTGCGCCGCTACCAGAACCGCGCGATCGAGACCGCCAAGGTGATCGAAGAGCTGATCCAGCTCGCGAAAGATATGCGCGCCGCCAACGCACGCGGCGAGGCGCTCAAGCTGAGCGAGGACGAGCTGGCCTTCTACGATGCGCTGGAAGTGAACGACAGTGCTGTGAAGGTGCTCGGCGAGCCAACGCTCGTTGGCATCGCCCGCGAGCTGGTGGCGACCGTGAAGAAAAACGTCACCATCGACTGGACCGTGCGCGAAAACGTTCGCGCTCAGTTGCGAGTCATCGTCAAGCGCATCCTTCGCAAGTACGGATACCCTCCGGACAAGCAGGAAAAAGCTACACAGACAGTGCTGGAGCAAGCAGCGTTACTTTCACAAGAGTGGGCGGTCGTTTAGGGAGCGTCCAGTTCAGCGCCGAACGCCGAATTATTTCAGCGCCGTTTGCAGTGTAGACCGAGATAATTTCGCCGGATTTCTACGAGGGGCGAGAACACTCTGCTGCTGTGTCATAGCTCGCAGCGCCATCTTGATACTTCAATGGCTTAGCGAGTCGTTCGCGCCATTCCAGTGACACAGTTCGCGAGAGACACGCTGCTGATTTTATTCGGGAGTGTGATGGTGGGTGGTACTGGGATCGAACCAGTGGCCCCTGCCTTTTGAAGGCAGAAAAATGGGTTTCTGAGGTCTACCGGAATCTACCGAAGTCTAGTCTCTACAGAGGATAAACCCGTAATTCATCCACTTGCATCCATGGAACTCCATGCTAGTATAGTTTCATACTTGCTTTCATACCGAGGCCGTGATGGCAGTCAATCTGAACCGAGTAGACGCACGTGCACGACTGGTCGCCCGCCGCGACCCCTACTGGCAGCAGCTTTCGCAAGGCCGCTATATCGGCTTCAGGCTGATGGCCAAAGGTGCATCGGGCACTTGGCTGGCTCGTGCCTACGATGGTGCGCGCGTTACGGTTAACCCCTATCGCCGTAAACCCCTCGGTGACTTCGCCGCCCTACCGGAAAAAGAACGCTTCGACGCGGCCCGGGCCGCTGCAGAAGAGTGGTTTAAGCACCTCGACCATGGAGGGGCTGCAGAATCCGGCACCGTCAAGAGCGCTTGCGAGGACTACGTAGACGAACTCAAGACCGAGAATTCGGAATCTGCGTCTGTCGATGCCGCCGGCCGGTTCAGACGGCTGGTCTACGGCGATCCGATCGCCAAGGTGGCGTTGGGCAAGCTGACGGCAAGTAGCGTTGCTGCATGGAAGAAGCGGGTGCTGGCAAAGGGCGGAACCAAGGGCAGCTACAACCGGAATGCCACGCCCTTTAGAGCGGCCCTGAATCTCGCCCTGCGGCGCCGCGTTGTCTCATCCGACCATGCCTGGATCGATGAACTGGCCCCGTTCGAGGACGCCGATGGACGGCGGGAGCTTTATCTGACTCTGCCGAACCGCCGGAAGCTCATCAGCAAGGCCGAAATCGAAGCGCAATCGCTTATCCGGGCCTTCGCACTTCTGCCGCTTCGCCCCGGCGATGTGGCGGCCTTGAAGGTCGCAGATTTCGACTCTCGGCACGCCATTCTTACTGTTCCCAAGGGCAAGACCAAGTCACGCAAGATCCCCCTGAGCGGCGAAACCTTGGCTCACGTAAAAGCGTGCGCAAAGGACAAGCAGCCGGAGGACTTCCTGTTCTGCCGAGCGGATCGGCGGCAGTGGAAAAAGGAGGGATGGCGGGATGCGATCAACGATGCCGCGAAGGCGGCAAAGCTACCTAAGGAGACTTGCGCCTATTCCTTGCGGCACTCCGCTATTACGGACCTCGTTACCAGTGGACTGGATTTGTTCCACGTCGCTCAACTTTCTGGGACGTCGGTGGTGATGGTCGAAAAGAACTACGGGCACCTGCAGCGCAAGCAAGTCAGGGCGGGACTACAGGTACTTGGATTGAAGTAAAAGCAGCCGGTGGTGCTGGTACAGCGTTGGACTTGACTGGCGCCGCTCCATTTTTGCGGAGCACAGAAGGCTGCCGCCACAACCGGCGAGGTCCAGTTCTTCACGAGTTCGGCAATCATCTCGGTCGTGCCGATCAATGACCGGCCATGTGCCGGCCCACGGTCGCAAGATCTGCACTTGCTCGAGCCGTCTCATAAACGATCTTGCCGCTGAACATGACGAGGATCGTGTCTGCGAGCTCGAACAACTCATCGAGATCTTCGCTCACCAGCAAAATCGCGGCGCCTCGATTGCGCACTTGCATCAACTGAGACCGAATGTCAGAGGTGGCTGCGAAGTCGAGTCCGAAGCACGGATTCGCCGCGACCAGTACCTCGATCTCCCCGGATAGCTCGCGCGCGAGAGCCATACGCTGTACGTTCCCGCCGGATAGTGTTCGCGCGGGCACTTCCGGCGATGGCGTCTTGATGCGATAGCGGGCGATCAAATCGGCGGCGAAGTTTCGTATCGCCCGGCGATTGAGGAACACGCGGGCGACCGTAAACGCCGGCTGGTCGAATTTTCTGCTGATAAGGTTCTCCGCAACGCTCATGCCCGGCACGCAGGCATTTCGCAGCGGCTCTTCGGGCAGGCATGACACTTTGTGGCGAAGCATCTCGGCTCGCGTTGGCCTGTAGGCCTCGCCGTGCACGAGGATGCTTCCTGCGGTGGGCTCTCGCTGTCCGGCCAACACCTCGACAAGCTCGAGCTGGCCGTTGCCGGAAACGCCCGCGATACCAACGATTTCACCGGGGTGAACTTTGAACGACACGGCATCGACGGCTTGATGTCCTCGGTCGTTTTCTGCGCACAAACCTTCGACACGCAGATGCTCGTGGCTGCCGATCTGTCCGGCACGTTGCGCCGGGTCGGGAATCTCACTGGTACCG
Source organism: Betaproteobacteria bacterium (assembly GCA_031362885.1). GTDB lineage: Bacteria > Pseudomonadota > Gammaproteobacteria > Burkholderiales > JACQAP01 > JACQAP01. The sequence goes on along the minus strand of JANLTJ010000125.1, from coordinate 4,572 downwards.
ATCATCATTCGGGCGAGATCCTTGGGCGTGAGGTCTTCGATCCTGCCTCGTCCTGCGACGCGAGCGCGCCGCAAGACCGTCACCTCCTCGGCGAATCTCATTACTTCTCTAAACTTGTGAGTGATGAGCAGAACGGAAAGATCGCCCGCGCGAGACATCTGATGCAACAAACCCAGGATCTCGTCCGCCTCCGCCGGGGTCAGCACCGAAGTCGGCTCATCGAGGATCAAGATGCGGCACTTCAGGTAGAGTTGCTTTAGGATCTCGACTTTCTGTTTCTCGCCGGCCGCCAGAGTGCTTACCTGCGCCCCCGGATCTATCGTAAACGGCATGTCTTTCATGAAGTGCCGCAGGCGTGTGTTCTCCGCCGTCCAATCGATCCATACCGGCAGATCGGACCTTGCCAGCAACAGGTTCTCGGCCACCGTCATGCTCGGAACCAGGGTGAAGTGCTGATACACCATGCCGATGCCCAATGCGTGCGCATGGCGCGGGTTCGGGATTGCTTGTTCTACACCATCCAGGGATACCACTCCAATATCCGGCGAGCAGTATCCCATCACGCACTTGACCAATGTGCTCTTGCCCGCGCCATTCTCCCCGAGCAGAGCGTGAAAAGTGCCGGGCTCGACGCTCAGTGAAACGTCATCGAGGGCAACCACCGGCCCAAACCGTTTGGTCATGCCGGAGATCTGAAGACGCGGCACCATTACACTATTCGGTCAGTAGCACCCATTGGCGCCGGGCACCATCCGCCGGCTCCTTGCCCGCCACGCCGTTCATTTTCGGTCAAGCAAGCGGGCTCTCCTAAGCGGACTTGCGCTTCGGCTGGAGCGATCCGACATAGGTGCGCTCGGGGGCCGCGAAGCCACAACTCGTACCATCGGTGACTTTCACCGCAGACTCCCACGGCAGGCGGTAATTTCCGGCGACCATGTCAGTCATGTAGGTGTAAGGACAATCCTGCGCACCGCCCTTTACCGCGACGAAACCGCGATGGCCGAATTGGTAGATGTTGTTCTCTACGCCCCATTCGGCACGTGCCTCGCGGACAAGATCGGGCCTCAGCTCGCAGGTGATGATCTCATCGGGCCGATGGCTGCCCTCGACAAGCACGGTACCGTCGAAGTTGCAAAACATCCCCTCACCCATCGAGTCAAAACTGCCGTCCGATCCGCACATGCACACGCTCGCGGTGTACATGAGGTTGCAGAAGGCATTCGCTTGATTGGTCACCTTCCAAGAATGTCGGATGGGAGCGGTGTATCCGGCGGTGCGAATCAAGATCTCCGCGCCTTTGTACGCTGCTTCGCGCGCCATTTCTGGGAACATTCCGTCGTGGCAGATAATAAGGGCGATCTTCGATCCATTGGGCCCTTCGCAGACCGGGATCCCGAGATTGCCCGGTTCCCACGCCTCGACCGGAACCCATGGATGGAGCTTGCGGTAGTAGAGCCTGAGCTCGCCCTTGTCGTCGATGATGATGCCGCTGTTGTATGGATTGCCATTGGGATTGAACTCCATTATCGAGAAACAACCCCAGATCTTGTTCTCGACGCACGCGCGCTTGAACGCCGCCACTTCGGGCCCGTCCAGCCGGCACATGATCTCGGGACTGGTGTCCATGGATAGCCCGTGGAGTGAGTATTCCGGAAAAACCACAAGATCCATCGTCCCCATGTTGCGCCGCGCTTTGGCCACCATCTCGCAAATCCTTGCCGCCTGAGCGGCAAGATCCTTGGGAGTCTTGACGAGGGGCAATTGAAGCTGCACCACACCCAGCACGACACCGTGCGGGGATTTGTTCAAACCGCTGAGTCCGCTCATGAGTCTTCTCCTCGTCTGGCTATATAAACGCGCTGTTACCTGATCTGCCCATGACGTTTTACTGGTCATTGACGCTGCAGGTTAGTATAGTCTGTAACGTCGAGTGTCTGTTGGCAGCCGTGATAATGACGATTGGTTTTGCGCAATGAAATCGTGAGGCTGCAGCAAAGTCAGGCCGAAACGCCAAGACGTATGGGTAGCGGTGGGAGGAGCGGGAAAGCCCAGCGGCGCGCAACTTGCCTGGGCCAAGAACAAGAATCAGGGGAGCACAAATGCGACCTGTGGCTTGAGCAGTGTGGGTGCAAACGTGTGCGTTGGGAATAGGATGTACGAGCGAGGCGCAAGACAAAGTAGCATCAGCTAACTGATGCGTCCTACAATTCCGTGAGGAGAGACTTGATCATGACATACCGATACAGAAGTTCACGCAGGTCGTTCATAAGAGCTGCGACGGCTGGTGCGGCTGGCGTGCTGGCCTATAACTGGGGCATCTTGAACGCGGGCGCAGCGAACGAGGTGATCGTCGGCGCACTATACGTTGGGCCGAAGACCGACTACGGCTGGAACCAGGCGCACGCCGAGGGCGTCGCCACGCTGAAGAAGGCGGGCGTAAAGGTTGTTGAAGAGGAGCGCGTGCCGGAGACCATCCAGGTTGCCAAGAGCATGGAGAGCATGATCAAGCTGGACAAGGTGAATCTCATCTTCGCGACGTCCTTTGGCTACTGGGACCAGATGTTGAAAACTGCGGAAAAGTATCCGAACGTACAGTTCCTGCACGCGGCCCCCACGGTTTGGAAAGAGGGCATGCCGAAGAATGCCGGAAGCTACAACGGCTACATCGACGAAGCACAATACATATCCGGCATAATCGCCGGGCATGCTTCGAAATCCGGGAAGCTCGGCTTCGTCGGCGCCAAGCCTTATCCCGCCTCGCTGCGGAACATCAACTCCTTCACTTTGGGAGCGCGCACAGTCAATCCGAATGCAACGACCCAAGTAATCTTTACGGGTGATTGGGTGCTTCCGGTCAAGGAGGCGGAAGCGGTGAACAGTCTCGCCGACCAAGGCATCGACGTGGTGACTTGCCACGTGGACAGTCCCAAAGTCGTGGTCGAGACTGCCGAGAAGCGGGGCATTTTTTCCTGTGGTTATCACATGAATCAGTCCGTGCTCGCGCCGAAGGGATACCTCACTGGTGCAGAGTGGAACTGGCAGAAAGTATACGCAGACTACGTGCAGTGGCTGCGCGAGGGCAAACAGTGGCCGCACCTGGTGCGCGGTGGCTTGAAAGAGCGCATCGTGCGCAACTCTCCCTACGGCAAGGCCGTGAGCGAAAAGGCACGCAAACAGGCTGACGCTGCACGCGACAAATTCATGACCGGCGACTTCGTCATCTACAAAGGACCCATCAAGGACAACACAGGCAAGACCGTGATCGCTGCAGGCGAGTCGCATGGGCAGACCGACGTGTGGCTCGAATCCATGAACTGGCTGGTGGAAGGGGTGATCGGTTCGACCACCGGCTAGCATCGTCGCATGGCGGCGTTCGCGGGAGAATGGCGCGCAGCGGCGAAATCGGCAACGGTTTCCGCCCTTGCGCTCGCCGCATCCATGGCGCTGTTCGGAGTCTTTCTGACCTTGTCCGGCGCCAATCCATTCGATGTCTTCGGATCCATCTATCGCGGCGCGTTCGGCAGTTGGTTCGCCTGGCAGAACACGCTACAACTGGCCGCGCCTTTGATGCTCACCGCGCTGTGCACGGCGATGCCTGCGCGGCTCGGCCTGATCGTCATCGGCGGCGAAGGAGCGTTGATAATGGGTGGCATCGCAGCCGTGGCGGCCGCTCTGGCGCTACCGCCTGTACCCCCTTCCTCAGTGATCGCGGCCATGATGCTGGCCGGCATGGCGGCCGGCGGTATCTGGGTCGGGTTGGCAGGGGCGCTGCGGGCGTATCGCGGGGTTAACGAAACGATCAGCAGCCTGTTGCTCAACTACATCGCCATTGCACTCATGAACCATCTGGTCACCGGGCCCATGCGCGATCCGGAGATGGTGAACCGGCCATCGAGCTGGCACATCGGAGAGGCCAATATGATCGGGTCGATCCCCGGCATGGATGTGCACTGGGGTCTCGTTTTCGGACTGATCGCTTGCATCGCCGCGTTCGTGCTGATGTATTCCACGGTGTTCGGTTTTGCCGCACGCATGGTCGGCGGCAACGTGCGCGCGGCACGCATTGCCGGTCTACCCGTGCCGATGCTCACAATCACCGCCTGCATGATCGGGGGCGCTGCAGCCGGCCTAGCTGGAATGGTTGAAGTGGCTGCGGTTCACGGGCGCGTGAGCTCTTCTCTGGTCGTCGGCTATGGATACACCGGAATATTGGTCGCCTTCATCGCACGGCAGAATCCGCTCGCGATTATCTCGACCGCAACTTTGCTTGGCGGAATCAATGCGAGCAGCGGTCTCATTCAACGTACACACGATCTACCCGATGCGACCGTGCTGGTGATGCAGGGAATCATCTTCCTGATGATCCTCGTCAGCGAGCCGCTGTTCGGGCGCTTTGCGCTGTTTCGACGAGAAGCGGTCTAGCATGGATATCGTCGTGCCATTGGGTTGGTGGGGCGTTCCGCTTGCGGTGTTCAGTGGAGCGATACGTGCGGGCACGCCCTTTATTTTCGTGAGCCTCGGCGAATGCCTGACGGAAAAGAGCGGTCGCATCAATCTCGGACTCGAAGGCAC
>JANLTJ010000092.1:0-3524 GCA_031362885.1 Betaproteobacteria bacterium | reverse complement strand
GGTTGTAGCTCCCTCTCTCACCCCGGATTGCTACACCAGGACGGAAGACAGATGACAGACACGGCGCGTTGTAGCTCCCTCTCTCACCCCGGATTGCTACACTTCAACACCGTTGACGAGCCCGTTGTCGTTGTTGTAGCTCCCTCTCTCACCCCGGATTGCTACACCGCTTGATCGTAAGTCCTTGCCCCGAAGAAGGTTTCGGGGCATTTTCTTTCTAAAAAGAGGCTTCAAAACAGCAACATTTGGTTCGCTTTGACGGCCTTTTCCTGAAAAAGCGGCAGGCCGACCAGCAGTTTCATGCTTGCAAACTGCTTTTCTGTCACCGTCAAACAACGTACTGATCCAGCCGGAGGCAGGTGATCGACCAGCCGCTTTAGGTGCTTTTGCTCGGCATCGTCGCCGTTCAATATCCGTCCATAGACGGAAAACTGAATCATGTCGTAGCCGTCATTGATCAAAAACCGGCGGAAGAGTGTGTAAGCCCGGCGCTCGGCGCGGGTGACCACGGGCAGATCGAATAACACGAGGAAGCGCATATATCGCCGCGTCTGCGCGCCCATGGCTACATGTCGCGCTGATGCTCCAGCAGACCAATGAGCGCAGGCAGTTCCAGGGCATTTTCCGCGCCGCTTTCGTAAATGCGCGCCAGGCTCTCAACGGCAAGTTCGATTGCGTTGAGCGCCGAGGTCACCCCACCCGGCATGCCCATATCGACATTGAGCAGCGCGATCAATTCCGCCTTATCGCTGGGCAGTAGATCGGCGTTGCCGGGATTGCGCCGCTGGTAGACATGAAGATCAACCAGCGGGCGGAACGGTTCGATCAGATCGTCGGCCAGGTTAAATGCGTTTTGTTCGCTGGCATGAAACAGACCGAGCGCTGGCAGCAGGCCGTGCGCGACCAATCCCCTTGCGATGGTGCCGCGAAGCACCGCGTAGCCGTAATTCAGGGCCGCGTTGATCCAGCGTTCCTGCCCGCGATGAAATGCGCCGCCGAACAGTTTGGCGAAATAAAACGCGGCCGCCTGGCTTTCGACATGACTGCTGTCTCCGGAGCGCACCTGTCGTGAATATTCTTCCAGTCGTTCAGCGCCCTCAATACCAGCCAGTTTCAGGCAGGCTGCCTGATTTGCCACCTTCTTCCGGACAATGGCGGCCCAGGTTTGCTTGGCCAGCGGACGAGGCAGATCAAGCTGAAAACGCAGCCAGCGTGTCGCGCGCGAATGCGTCAGGAAAGGAAGAAAGACGCCGCTGGGATGATGCGTTTCTCCGGTGGCGAACAAGCTGATGCCGAATTCGCCGCAGGCCGAAAGGACTGGGTGTGTCAGCGAAATCTCGCGGTGATTAAGCATGATGACCGCGATGTCCTCGAAGGGCACGAACGCGGTCTTCTCTTGTTCGATTGCCAGCGAAAAATGTTCGCGCCGCAGCTTCGCCGGGCGCGAGATCATGACGCTACGCCAGGTCACGGCGTTTCTCCGACGGAGCGGGGTAGATGTTACCGAGGACATCGACGTTGAATTTCTCGATGCTCAGGGCAGTCTTGACGCCAATGCTCGGAATCTCCCCTTTCTCATTAGCTCTCTCATGCCCATTTTTGTTGCGGTCATGTACTGCGAGGGTGATGTTGTAAGGATTCGGCGGGCCGCCGTACCCTCTGAAGTATCCAAGAATTGAGCCTTTTCCTTTGAGAGTTACTTTCGCCAAGTCGTTTGGATAAAGCGAAAAGTGGAAGTCGAACTCATCGTCTACCTTTGTTTCTCCGTCAGCGGTTTGATCGGGTAAACCTTTCTTTACAGCGTCAGCAACGTATAGCGGAACCAGATAGAACTTGCCATCTTTGGCGAAGACATCTACCCGAACAAGTGATTCCTGTGCTGCCAGTCCATTGCGGATTTGAATGCCACTCATTCTTCCCGCATTGACTTTGACGGTACGAATGCTTGGTCCGGTGAATGGGCCATGATCTGGATCGTCTTGCAGAGGCTTGCGTGGCAATGCACGCAGGCGACAGAGTTCTGCGGTCTCGGCATCAGTTGGTTTGCGCCTTTCTTTGCCACGGCCGAAACTTGCCTCGATTGCTTTTGCCGCCTTTTCACGATCATCGCGGCCTGCTATCCATTGGCGCAAGGCATCAATCATGCGTGCGTTGCGGCGTGGATCAACAATATCGTCCAGTTTTTCCAAGGTGAGCTTGTAGTTACCCTTGCTATCCTTGTCTGCCACCCCAATACGGGCGATAGCCATGCTGCTTTTTTCCTCGGAAGTCGCAGGCCGTGTTATTTTTTGGACCTTATCTTTTGCGGCCTTTTTAGCCACCTTATCTTCGACCATAAGTACATGACCATTTCGTGGTCTGGTATAGATCGTATCCATGTGCGCTGCACCGCTATTGCGTCGTTGCGGGGCGCGCGAGACGAATAGCGGGTACACGGCCTCCAGTGCTTCAGTTGGATAGTTGCCCAGTTTTTCCATCTCGGTTTTCAACAGCGCGGCATCATCACACTTCAAACGCAACAACAATTCATCGCGGAAGTGTGGCCAGGGGGAGGGGAAATGCTGCTCCGATTTGTTGAACATGGCGGGGTTCACGATCTTGCCCGTTTCCACATCGACGAAACCCGCTTGCACTTGCTGGATTTCCTTGCGCCGCGAATATTCGGACAGCCGCTTGACCATGCCGTGGCTGGCGGCGGCGACCACGGCGGCATCCAGCGCGTGGTGGCGGTCGGAGTCGCCGCGCACTTTGATCAAGCCCCAGCGGGTGCGCAGGAAGGAGGTCATCTGTCCGCTGAGTACCACGCAGCGTTTGGCCTCGCTGTCTTCATGCAGTTGCAAAAATTGCTCGACGTAATTCTTGAAAAACTTGCAAATGTAGCGCGTGTCGTTCAAGTTGCGCTCGCGGAAACCTTCAGCCTCCTTGCCACCAAAATCTTTGCGTAACAAGCGGCTGCGCTTGGCTTGGCGGTAGGATTTGGTGCCTTCGACGAAACCGACGAAAAGCCGCCAGCGTTCGCTGTCGTTTTTACCATCCAGATATTCGTAAGGCGTTTGATTGCCTTTATCTTGATTGCACTTGGTGTGAACAACAACCTTGTTGTTCATGCTGTCATCAAAGCTACGCGACCAAGGTAGAACGTGATCGACTTGGGCGTACATGTCGTCTGGTTTATCAAACATGCGGTGAATGTCTAGTTCGCGTTGGCAATAGGGGCATTGGTCAAGTTGCTCGCGAAAAAGTCGCATTTTCAGCAACTCATCGCGCTTAGGCTCTCGTTTCACAACACCAATGAAATGCTCTACCCCTTTCCTTTTTTCGACTTGGAATTCTTTTTGCAACTTTTCAATTTCACGCCGCTCATCAAGCGGCCTGGATAAATCTCGTGCCAATTCGATATGCACGGCGTGCGGCGAGCCGTATTTTTTGATGAGCGCGTTGACTACTTTGCGTGCTTGGTTGAGCGAGCGCAGTACCACCGGGTTGCGCGGGATGTCCATTTCGTCGCTGAACACCATGCGCCC
>JANLTJ010000082.1:0-19075 GCA_031362885.1 Betaproteobacteria bacterium | reverse complement strand
CAAAAAATGCCGGCCTCATCAATTTGCATCTGGCCACCGGCCAAATTGGCAAGCCCGGCGCGGGGCCGTTCAGCTTGACCGGCCAACCCAACGCGATGGGCGGGCGCGAAGTGGGCGGGCTTGCCACCACGCTCGCGGCACATCGGGATATCGCCAACGCCGCGCATCGCGCGGAAATGGAAACGCTGTGGGGCGTGGATCGCATCTCGCCGGAGCGCGGCAAAACGGCGGTTGAAATGTTCGATGCCGTTCGCAAAGGCGAAATCAAACTGCTGTGGATCGCTTGCACCAATCCCGCGCAGTCGTTGCCCGATCTTTCGATGGTGCATGAGGCGCTGAATGCGGCCGAACTGGTGGTGTTGCAGGACGCGTACCGGAACACCGAGACTGCCGCGTTCGCCGATGTATTGCTGCCCGCCACCAGTTGGGGCGAAAAAGACGGCACCGTGACCAACTCCGAGCGGCGCATTTCGCGCGTGCGCGCGGCGGTGGCGGGGCCGGGCGAGGCGCGTCACGACTGGGAGATTGCGGTGGATTTCGCACACCGGCTGGAACACAAACTCGGGCGCGACGCATCAGGCTTGTTCCCTTATGGATCGCCGGAGCAGATCTTCAACGAACATCGCGAAACCACGCGCGGGCGCGATCTGGATATTTCCGGTCTGAGTTACGCCATCCTCGATGCGCGCGGTCCGCAGCAATGGCCGTTTGCCGATGGGGCCAAACAAGGCAAGGCGCGCTTGTACGAGGACGGCGTGTTTCCGACCGACAGCGGGCGCGCGAAATTCGCCGTGGTGGCGCATCGCGGCCTTGCCGAGCCGACCGATGCGCGCTATCCGCTCAGTCTGTTGACCGGGCGGCTGCGCGACCAGTGGCATGGCATGAGCCGCACCGGTAGCGTGGCGCGCCTGTTCGCGCACGAGGAAGATCCCGTGCTGTCGATGAACCCGGCCGATCTGCGCACGCGCGCGCTTACCGGCGGCGACATCGTCAGCGTGAAAAGCCGTCGCGGCGAACTGCGCCTGCGCGTGCGCGCGGATGAAACCCTGCGGCCCGCGCAAGTCTGGCTGCCGATGCATTGGGGCGGCCGGTTTCTGCGCGGCGGCGGGGTCAATGCGCTCACGCTCCCGGCGCTTGATCCGCACTCCAAACAGCCGGAACTCAAACACACGGCGGTGCAAGTCGAAAAACTCGACCTGCGCTGGGAACTGGTGGCGATGCGCAGCGGTGACGTGCTGCGTCATCTCGACGCCGTGCAGCCGCTGTTGCAGAAATTTGATTACGCCAGTTGCGCACTGTACGGCCATGGAAATCCGCTCCTGGTATTTCGTGCCGCATGCGCTAGGCCGGCCGACGAAGCGCTGGTAGCCGAAGTCGATACCGCACTTGATCTGGGAGACGGTTCCGCGCATGAGGGAAACGCCGCCATGGACTACAGCGACGCGCGCCGCGGCATCGCCAAGCGCGTTTTGCTGCGTGATGGAAAAGTCGTCGGCGTGCGTCTGACCGGCGAAACCGCCGCGCGTGACTGGCTCAAGGAATTGATGGCCACCAACGCCAGCGCCGACTCGGTGCGTCATTGGATGCTCGCCCCGCTGACCGCGCCGCCCGCCGGCCAGATCGCGCGCGGAAAAATCGTGTGTACCTGTCTGAATGTCGCGGCGCCCCTGATCCGGGAACGTCTGGATGCCGGCCTTTCATTGACTGACGTGCAGGCGCTGCTCAAGTGCGGAACCTCGTGCGGCTCCTGCGTGCCGGAACTGCGGCGCATGGCGAAGCAGGCAAGCACGGCGCAGCAGGCAAGCACGGCGCAGCAGGCACGGGCGGCGGCTTAACCATGTTCAAACCAGGCAAGGTCTATCTGATTGGCGCGGGGCCGGGTGATCCGGAACTGCTCACCCTCAAAGCCGTGCGCGCGATCGGTGAAGCCGGAGTCGTGCTGATCGACGATCTGGTCAATCGCGCTGTGCTGGGTTTCGCGCGACGCGAAGCCAAAGTCATCGAAGTGGGAAAACGCGGCGGTTGCCGCTCCACGCCGCAGGCTTTCATCGAAAAGCTGATGGTGCGGCTGGCGAAATCCGGACGCACGCTGGCGCGAATCAAGGGTGGCGACCCATTCGTGTTTGGCCGCGGCGGCGAAGAACTGCTGGCGCTGCAAGCGGCGGGCATCGCGGTCGAGGTCGTCAGCGGCATCAGTGCCGGCATCGGCGTGCCGGCAGCGCTCGGCATCCCCGTTACGCATCGGGGCTTGAGCGAAGGCGTTACTTTTGTGACCGGCCACACCGGCGATGCACGCGAACCCAACTGGCGCGCGCTGGCGCAAAGCCGTACCACGCTGGTGATTTATATGGGTGTCGCGCGCGTGGAATCAATCGTCAGCGCATTGCTTGATGGCGGACTGGCGCGCAGCACCCCTGCCGCTGCGATTCAGAATGGCACGCTGCCAACACAGAAAAGCGTGGTCACGCGCCTGGCGGATCTGCCTGCCGCCATGGCGCGCGGAGGCATCGGCAGCCCGGCTGTGATTGTGGTGGGCGATGTGGTGCGTTTTGCGCGAGCAGATCAGATGGCGATGGCGGCGGTGGCGTGAGCATTGACAAAAAAACGAGGCTGAACAAATGAAAAAAATGAAACTGGTGATGGTGGGCAACGGCATGGCCGGGGTGAAGACCATCGAGGAGTTGCTCAAACTCGCGCCCGATCTCTACGACATTGCCGTATTTGGCGCCGAGCCGCACGCCAATTACAACCGCATTCTGCTCTCGCCGGTGCTGGCAGGCGAGATGACCTTGAAGGAGATCATGCTCAACGACGAGGCCTGGTACGCGGCGAAGGGCATTCGCCTGCACCTGGGCAAGAAAGTGGTGAACATCGACCGCGCCGGACGCAAGGTGATCGCCGAGGACGGCACCACGGAAGCCTATGACCGGCTGCTGCTGGCGACCGGCTCCAATCCCTTCATCCTGCCGGTGCCGGGTGTCAATCTGCCGGGGGTGATTACTTACCGTGACATCGCCGATACCGAAGCGATGATCGAGGCCTCGAAAAAGTATCGCCACGCCGTGGTCATCGGCGGAGGTTTGTTGGGCCTGGAGGCGGCCAATGGTTTGCAGTTGCGCGGCATGGATGTCACCGTCGTGCATTTGATGCCCTGGCTGATGGAGCGCCAACTCGATCGCGCAGCGGCCACCATGTTGCAGCGCTCGCTGGAACAAAAGGGCCTGAAATTCATGCTGGAGAAACAGACCGCGGAGATTACCGCGCGCGAGGGCCGGGTGGCGGGCCTGAAGTTCAAGAGCGGCGAGGAAATCCCGGCCGACCTGGTGGTGATGGCGGTGGGCATCCGCCCCAACTTCGAGCTGGCGAAAGCCGCCGGCCTGCATTGCGAGCGCGGCATTGTGGTGAGCGACACGCTGCAAACCCACGATCCGCGCATTTATTCGGTGGGCGAATGTGTCGCGCACCGCGGCAATACTTACGGCCTGGTGGCGCCGCTGTTCGAGATGGCCAAGGTGTGCGCTACGCATCTGGCCGAATTCGGCATCGGCCGCTATCAGGGCTCGGTCACCTCCACCAAGCTCAAGGTTACCGGCGTCGATTTGTTCTCCGCCGGCAATTTCGCGGGCGGCGCCGATACCGAGGAGATCGTGCTGCACGATCCGATGGGCGGGGTGTACAAGAAACTGGTGATTCAGAACAACCGTGTGGTGGGCGGGGTGATGGTGGGTGACACCGTCGATGGCGCGCGTTACTTTCAGTTGATTCGCGACCGGCAGAATATTTCCGACATCCGCGATCATCTGATGTTCGGCGAAGCGCATCTGGGCAATGCCGGGCATCAAGGCCAGAACAAGGCGGCGGCCATGCCCGACAGCATGGAAGTGTGCGGCTGCAACGGCGTGCCGAAAGGAACCATCACGCGCGCCATCAAGGAGAAAGGCTTGTTCACGCTCGAAGACGTGCGCAAGCACACCAAGGCCTCGTCGTCCTGCGGCTCCTGCACCGGGCTGGTGGAACAGATACTCGCGTCCACGGTGGGCGGGGCGTATACGCCGCAGGCCAACGCCACCAAGCCGATGTGCGGCTGCACCGATTACACCCACGAGGAAGTGCGTAAAACCATCCGCGTGCAGAAGCTCATCTCGATTCCCGCAGTGATGCGTTTTCTGGAATGGCGCGCACCCAATGGCTGCGCGAGTTGCCGCCCGGCGCTGAATTATTACGTCTTGTGCGCCTGGCCGAAGGAGGCGCGCGATGATCCGCAGTCGCGCTTCATCAACGAGCGCGCCCACGCCAACATCCAGAAAGACGGCACCTACTCGGTGGTGCCGCGCATGTTCGGCGGCGTTACCACGGCGCGCGATCTGCGCCGCATCGCCGACGTGGTGGACAAATACCAGATTCCGACGGTGAAAGTCACCGGCGGGCAACGCATTGATTTGCTCGGCGTGCGCAAGGAGGATTTGCCCCAAGTCTGGAAGGACCTCGACATGCCGTCCGGTCACGCCTATGCCAAGGCACTGCGCACGGTGAAGACTTGCGTGGGTTCCGAGTGGTGCCGCTTCGGCGTGCAGGATTCCACCCAGATGGGCATCGATCTCGAACAGGCGTTCTGGAAAATGCAGGCCCCGCATAAAGTGAAAATGGCGGTGTCCGGCTGTCCGCGCAATTGCGCCGAGTCCGGCATCAAGGACGTGGGCGTGATCGGCGTCGAATCGGGCTGGGAAATCTATGTGGCCGGCAACGGCGGCATCAAAACCGAGGTGGCGCAGTTTCTGGTGAAAGTGAAAACGCCCGAAGAGGTGCTGGAGTATTCAGGCGCCTTCGTGCAGTTGTACCGCGAGGAGGCGCGTTATCTCGACCGCAGCGTGCATTACGTCGCGCGCGTGGGCCTCGATTACGTGAAAAAAAATGTGGTCGAGGTCGCCGCCAACCGCAAGGCCTTGTACGCGCGCTTGCTGTTCGCGCTGCAAGACGAAAAAGACCCCTGGGTCGAGCGCATCAAAGGCGAGGCCGCTCGCGAATTCGAGGAGATCACACTATGAAGCCAGACGACGCGAAAGCCGGATTGGCCTGGCGCCGGGTTTGCCTGCTCGATGACATTCCGCGATTGGGCGCGCGCGTGGTGCGCACCGAACGGGTCAACGTGGCGGTGTTTCGCACCGAAGCCGACGAGGTGTTCGCGCTGGATGACCGCTGTCCGCACAAGGGCGGCCCGCTGTCGCAAGGCATTGTCTTCGGCCGCCGGGTCGCCTGTCCGCTGCACAACTGGAGCATTGGTCTCGACGATGGCGCCGCCGCCGCGCCCGACGAGGGTTGCGCGGCGACTTACCCGGTGAAAGTGGAAGCGGGTGAGGTATATATGAAGCTCGTCAGCGAAAAGTAATACGCCTTCTTCGTAGTTCCCATTGAGAAGTTTGTTCTGGAGAAATTATGAACACATCGTTCCTGAGATCCGGCCACTGGCCCACTTTGCTGGCGGCGTTTTTGTATTTCGATCTGAGCTTCATGGTCTGGGTGATGCTCGGGCCGCTGGGTGTGCAGATCGCGCGCGATCTGAGTCTTAGCGCGGCGCAGAAAGGCCTGATGGTGGCGACACCGATCCTGGCTGGTGCCTTGCTGCGCATCGTCATGGGCATCATGGTGGATCATTTCAAACCGAAGTTGGCGGGCGCCATCGGGCAGGTGATCGTCATCGTGGCGTTACTGAGCGCCTGGTTTATCGGCATCGACAGCTATGAAAAAGTGTTGATGCTCGGCGTGGCACTGGGTGTGGCGGGCGCCTCGTTCGCGGTGGCGCTGCCGCTCGCCTCGCGCTGGTATCCGCCGCAGCATCAGGGTGCCGCGCTCGGCATTGCCGGGGCCGGCAATTCCGGCACCGTGCTCGCGGCACTGCTGGCGCCGGGACTCGCCATCGCGTTCGGCTGGAACAATGTGTTCGGACTGGCGGTGATCCCGCTGGTGATCGTCCTCGGGGCGTATCTGCTACTGGCGAAAGACAGCCCGGAGTGTCCGCCGGCGAAACCGCTGTCGGATTATCTGAAAATCCTGAGAGACCGCGACGCCTGGTGGTTCATGTTCTTCTACAGCGTGACCTTCGGCGGTTTCGTCGGGCTGGCCTCGTCGCTGACGATTTATTTCAATGACCAGTACGGTTTGTCGGCGGTCAGCGCGGGCTATTTCACGGCGGCCTGCGTCTTCGCCGGTTCACTGGTGCGACCAATCGGCGGCATTGTTGCCGATCGCGTTGGCGGCATCAAGTCGCTGTCGGTGATGTATGTTCTGGCGGCGATATTGTTGTTTATCGTCAGTTTCGGTTTGCCGCAGGCATGGATGGGTCTCACCCTGTTTGTGCTGACCATGCTGGTGCTCGGCATGGGCAATGGCGCCGTGTTTCAATTGGTGCCGCAGCGTTTCCGCAAGGAGATTGGCGTGATGACGGGCTTGGTGGGCATGGCCGGGGGCCTGGGCGGGTTTTATCTCGCCTCCTCGCTCGGTTACTCGAAGCAACTTACCGGCAGCTATCAATACGGCTTGCTGGTGTTCGGCGCGCTCGCCCTGATCGCGCTCGTCGGGTTGACCCTGGTCAAAGGCCGCTGGCGCACGACCTGGGGCGCGGTGAACGTGGCGATGGCGAGAGTGTGAAGTGGCGGCAGTGACGAAACTTCACGTCGTGCCGGCCGCCGCGCCGGCTTGGAGTGCTGCGGGGGAGAGTGCGCTCAAGGTCTGCGTCGGCCACGCCAGCAACAGCGGACGGCGCGATGCCAACGAAGATTTTTTCGGCGTGGCAACCCCGGCTATGAACGAACTGGCCGCCAAGGGCGTGCTCGCGGTGGTGGCGGACGGTGTGTCCGGTGCCGCAGGCGGGCGCGAAGCCGCCGAGTATGCGGTGCGCAGTCTGCTCGGGGATTATTACGCCACGCCGGAAACCTGGGAGGTGCCGCTCGCGCTCGACCGCGTGCTCAAGGCGGTCAACCGCTGGTTGCTGGCCCAGGGCAGCGTGGAGCGTGAACTCGCCGGCATGGCGAGTACGCTCTCGGCGCTGGTGCTGCGGGGAAAACGTTTCTATCTTGGACACGTCGGCGACTCGCGCGTTTATCGCCTGAGCAACAACGCATGCGTGCAGCTTACCGAGGATCACGTGTGGGAGCGCCCGGACATGCGCCACGTGCTCAAGCGCGCCATCGGCCTTGACCGGCATCTGGTGATGGACTATGCCGACGGCGAGATTGAGCGCGGCGATGTATTCCTGATTTGCAGCGATGGTGTGTGGGAGCCGCTGGGGCAGGCGCGATTGCAGGAAATCCTCGGTCTGTATCGCGACCCCAGGCTCGCGGCGGAGGCGTTAGTCGATGCCGCGCTGCGCGCGGGCGGGCAGGACAACGCCACTGCCGTTGTGTTGCGCGTGGATGAAATCGACGAACACGGCTGGCGCGACATGCTCGGTGCGGGTTTGCAGTTGCCGGTGCCCCCGCGCTTAAAGCCAGGCGGGAAACTCGATGATTTCGATGTCATCGAATTGATTCATGAATCGCGCGCCACGCTGCTCTACAAAGTGCGCTTGCGCCGCACCGGCCAGGTGCTCGCCTTGAAAACGCTGCAACCTCTGCTCGCCGACGACCGCAGCAGTTGCGAGGGCCTGCTGGCGGAAGAATGGCTGACCAAGCGCCTGGTATCGGCGCATTTTCCGCAGGTGCTCCCGCTCTCCTCCGCGTCGCGGCACTGGTTGTATTACATCATGAGTTATCACGAGGGCCCGACGCTGCAAGGGCAACTCGATCGCGGTGCGCATTTTTCCACGACCGACGTGGTGCGCATCGGCATGCAACTCGCCAAGGGCATCGGCGCCATGCAACGCCTGTCCATCCTTCATCGCGACATCAAACCGGCGAACCTGTTGCCGCAGGACAACGGCGGACTGCGCATCCTCGACCTGGGCGTCGCACTGGCGGCCGGTGTGCCTTACCCCGAGCTGGAAGGCAATCCCGGCACGCCAAGCTACATGGCGCCGGAGCTGTTCGCCGGCGCATCGGCGAGCGTACAGAGCGACCTCTATGCCGCCGGAGCGACGCTCTACCATTTGCTCACGCGCAAGCATCCCTACGGCGAAATCGAACCGTTCCAGACCCCAAAATTCACCGACCCGATTGCCCCCTCGCGCTATCGCCCGGATATTCCGAGCTGGCTGGAAAACCTGCTGCTGCGCGCCGTCGCGCGCGACCCGGCCCAGCGCTTCGAGACTGCCGAAGAAATGCTGCTCGCGTTCGAGCGCGGCGAGCGCAATCCCGTCTCTGCGCCACGGCGCACGCCGCTGATCGAGCGCTCCCGGCTCACGCGCTGGCAGGCGCTTAGTTTCGCGCTTGCGGTGATCAATCTGCTATTGCTCTATCTGCTGTTCTTGCGCTGAAGGAAGCCAACCCGTCCGCGCGCGCGCACCACAAATAGCTCTGCCGGCCGCTGGCGGCGATGGTGCGAAATTGGCGGAACATCGGGCAGAGCGAATGGCTGCTGGTCGGGTTACGCTCACGCTAACCCGACCTACGCCTGCCCCAACAAACCAGAATCCGTAGGTCGGGTTAGCCCAAAGGGCGTAACCCGACGATGTACGCAAGCCCGTTGGACATGTCGGGTTACGCTCACGCTAACCCGACCTACGCCTGCCGGGTTAGCTTACGCTGACCTGGCCTGCTGTGAGGAGTGTAAAACCGCATGAGATACCGGCGCGCATTCATGCCCGGCGGTTCGTTTTTCTTTGCCGTGGTGACGCATCGGCGGGTGCCGTTGCTCGCTTCGGCGCACACGGTGGAGGTGTTGCGCGGGGCATTTCGCGCGGTGCGCAAGGCGCGGCCTTTCGAAGTGGACGCGATGGCCGTGTTGCCCGATCACCTGCATTGCATCTGGACCTTGCCACCGGGCGATACCGATTTCGCGACGCGCTGGCGATTGGTCAAGACCTGCTTCACCAAACACTGCGATCCGGCACTGTGCCCGGCGCCGGATCGCGCGCGCATGACAAAGCGTGAACAGGCATTGTGGCAACACCGGTATTGGGAACACCTGTTGCGCGATGAAGCCGATTTCAACCGCCATGTGGAATACATCCACTACAACCCGGTGAAGCACGCACACGTTCAAGCGCCGATGGATTGGCCATATTCGAGTTTCCGGCGCTATGTCGAGGCGGGTCTCTATGCTGCGGATTGGGGGCGCGTCGAAATGCAATTCGAGAGTGTCGGACAGAAGTAATTCCGTAGATGCCATAGGTCGGGTTACGCTTGCGCTAACCCGACCTACGACTAGCCCGACCTGCGACTCATCACGATCACCATGATCGGCCGAGCATGCCTTAGAATCTCCGGCCATGATCGGTCGCACCATTGCATTGCTGGAAAGCCGCTTCGGCGAGCATCTCGCGGAGTTGATCGGGAAGCAGGGTGCGATGGTGTTGCGCGCGCCCGCGCTTGCGGAAGAACCGGATATTGACCTCGATGCGATCCGGCGGCTGATTGAAAACTGGGCCGCGCAAGCTTTCGCGCTGGCGATATTTCAGACCGGTGTGGGTACGAGGGCCTTGTTCGCTGCCACCGACCGGCTCGAACTGACGGATCGATTCCTGAGCGCGCTGGCCGCTTGCCAGGTCGCGGTGCGCGGCCCCAAGCCCAGCTCGGTGCTGCGCGGGCGCAGGGTGCGCATTGATTTGGCCGCCGCCGAACCTTTTACCACCCATGAGGTGCTCGCGGCGGTAAGTGGGGTCGATGTGCGTGGGAAAAGCGTGCTGGTGCAGCGCTACGGCGGGCCTAATCTGGAACTCGACGTCGCGCTCGAAGCACGCGCTGCCACGGTGATTGAATTGCCCACGTATCGCTGGGCGCTGCCGGAAGACTGCGCGCCCTTGCGCAAACTCATCGACGAACTGGCGCAGGGCCGGGTCGATTGCGTGGTCTTCACCAGTGCTTCGCAGGTGCGTAATTTATTTGCCGTGGCGCAGGAAACAGATCAGGCGCAAAGTCTGCGTGGCAGTCTGGGCAATGTCGTGGTGGCTTCCATCGGACCGGTGTGCAGCGAAGCGCTGGTGGCCGCTGGCGTGCGCGTTCAGGTTGAGGCCAGTCCTCCCAAGCTGGGGCCGCTGGTGGAGGCGCTCAAGCTGGCGCTTGCGCCCGCGGCTTGAGGCGCTGAAATAAAACCGGACGGCGGGTCGCCGTCCGGATGCGCGGACTGATTCTGAAAGACCCGTCGCGCAGCGGCTCAGGCCTCTTCGCTGCCCTCGGCAACCTTGCCGAACCACTCCTCGATGCTGATCGGTTTCGCGCCTTCCTTCCTGGCGCGCTCCTGGTCTTTCGCCGGCAGATCACCTTGCAGAAGATCGATATTCTTCCATCCGGCGATCGGCGTTGCGCATTGCGGGCGCGGCACGTACTTCGAGGCTTTGACTTTCTGCATCCGGTGCACGTAGCGCGGGCAATTCGGGAAAATCGCGCTGACCGTGACCCGGACCACCATGACGGCTTCGTGAAAAGATTTCATCAGCGGATCGGTCTCGCTGATGGTGGCCGTGCCTTGCACACGCAGGCGGTTCGGGCGCTCGAAGTCCATGAACAGCAGGCCGACCTTGCCGGTGCCGGCGACATTGCCAGCCGAAAAAAACATGCCGTTGCCGTCATACAACGGGAAGGCAATCGTCTTGCCATCGACCACTTTCACAAAACCGGGATCGCCGCCTTTGTATGAGACGGTCGGGCTGCCCTGCGCGTCCACGGAGGACAGCCAGAACATGTCGCGGCTTTCAATGAAGGCCTTGTCCATGTCGGTGACTTCCGCATGCACCGCCACCGCTTCGATCTTGTCCGCGATGCGGCGCGTATCGAAACGGTCCTGAAAGGCGCGCTGGCGCGCGCCGTAAAGATTGCTCATGTTTCCTCCGTCGTTAGTTTTGTTGTCGGCCCCTAGCTGACCGCGCGAAAGCTTATCAGGAAAGGAGAATCCGGTGCCCTGGTCTTCAGTCAATCGGTCGGTATTTCACGGCGATCACGTCGAGTTTTTCGTCACCGCCCGGCGTTTTAACCGTCACGGTGTCGCCTTCCCGCGTCTTGATCAGGGCTTTGGCGAGCGGCGAAATCCAGGATATCCGGCCGCGCGACACGTCGGCTTCGTCGATGCCGACGATGCTGTAGGTTTTTTCTTCACCGGCCTGATTCATCAGCGTCACGGTGGCGCCGAAAAACACCTGATCGGATGCTTCGCGCGCGGCGGGATCAATGACCACGGCGATATCCATGCGCTTGGTCAGAAAGCGGATGCGGCTGTCGATCTGGCGCAGCCGGCGCTTGCCGTAGATATAGTCCGCGTTTTCCGAGCGGTCTCCGTTCGAGGCGGCCCACTGGATGACCTTTACCAGTTCCGGGCGCTCCTTGTCGAGCAACTGCAAGGCTTCGTCTTTCAAGCGCTTGTAGCCCGCCGGCGTGATGTAGTTTTTCAGGCCAGCGGGGAGCGGTGGCGCGGTGGCGTCCGGCTCCTCGTCGTCCTGCTCGGATTCCCTGGTGAAGGCCTTGTTCATGCGGATGGCGGCGCGGGGGTTGTACAATGAGATTGTCTCACTTCAATCCGTCCATTCAATCAAAATATCGAGGATTAACCTATGACCATCAAAGCAGGCGACAAACTCCCTTCCGGCACCTTGTGGGAATTCATTGAAGACGAAACGCCGGGCTGCACCATCGGCCCGAATGCGTTCAAGGTCGAGGAACAGGTACGCGGCAAGCGCATCGCGATTCTCGCTCTGCCCGGGGCATTTACGCCGACATGCTCGGCCAAGCATCTTCCGGGGTTTGTGAAGATGGCCGACGAATTCCGCAAGAAGAAGGTCGATGAAATCTGGTGCCTGTCGGTGAACGATGCCTTCGTGATGGGTGCTTGGGGCAAGGAGCAGGGAGCGAAAGGCAAAGTCCGCATGATGGCCGATGGCGGGGGACAGTATTCCAAGGCGCTCGGCATGGAATTCGACCTGGTCGCAAAAGGTTTGGGCGTACGCTCGCAGCGCTACTCGATGTTTGTCGTCGATGGCGTGGTGAAGAATTTCAATCTCGACCAGCCCGGCAAGTTCGAAGTCAGCGATGCCGAAACGCTGCTGAAGCAGGTTTAGCAGCCAACGCGGGGGCTTATCCGGTCCCGGTTACAGGAGACTCACATGCGAGGATGGATGGTGATGGTTTGCGTAGTGATGCTGCCGGGTTGCGGGCTCACGGAAACGGCGGCCACCACGGCCGCCGGAGCGGCCGCCAAGGCGCAGGAAATCAAGCAGGGGCAGCAGACCATGCAGAATGTCCAGGAGAAAATGGAGCAGATGAAGGAACAGACTCAAGATCGGGCAGACAAGGCGGCGGATCAGTAAGCGCGGAAATGCGTCGATGTTGATACTCGGGAGTTTTTCGTTTTCGACACGGGTGGCCCGGCGATGGCTGCGCGCCGGGATGTTAGCGGTCTCGCTGTGCGTCTTCGCCGCGCAGGCTGCCGACGATCTGGCGCCCGCCGGAACTTCCCACGGCTTGCGGGCGGAACTGGAAAGCTTCATGCGCCAGCAAGGCATCGAGGTGCAGAGTTTGAGCGCTGATGCGATGGTCAGGCTGATGATCGACTGGTTCCGGTTTGCGCAAGTCAAAACTGCTGCGGACAGCGACACGCTGGTCTATCGCTACGGCGGCTGGTCGGAAGGCTGCGCGACCGCGTTCAAGCTCAGTTTGCTCAGACGAGTCGCGGCTCGCGATGCCGCAACACCGGAGCGCCTCGCCGGCATCACCCTGATGTTTGAACCCAGTGCGCAGGCTCAATTATTGCCTTTCACGGCGGTTTCCTCGGACTCGAAATCAATCGAAGCATTTGCAGCGGTGATCGCAGGCTCTTCGGCCTTCAGGATACTTGCGTCCGCAACGCCCATGGCGGTACTGGTCGAAAGCGGAGCAGTGCGTTAAGCCGACTGCCGGCAGGCAGCAGCAGGTGCTGGCGCGTAACCTCAGCAGGAGATTCGCATGAAAGCATTCGATCTTTCCGGCCGCGTCGCGGTCGTCACCGGCGGCAATGGCGGCATAGGTCTGGGCATGGCGCGCGGGCTTGCGAGCGCGGGCGCCAAGGTGGTGGTGGCGGGGCGCGACGCGAAAAAAAGCGCCGCCGCTGCCGGGGAGATCGGCGGCATCGCGATCCAGGTCGACGTGC
Source organism: Betaproteobacteria bacterium (assembly GCA_031362885.1). Taxonomy (GTDB): domain Bacteria; phylum Pseudomonadota; class Gammaproteobacteria; order Burkholderiales; family JACQAP01; genus JACQAP01. Next base: position 5,869 of record JANLTJ010000082.1, on the reverse strand, counting down.
TCAATGAAGCCGACTGCCGCGCGCTGGCGCAGAAAACCGTGGCGCAGCTTGGACGGCTCGACATCCTGGTCAACAATGCCGGCATCAACATCCGCAAGCAGCCTCAGGAATACACGCTGGACGAATGGCGTCGGGTGATGGACAGCAATCTTACGAGCGCTTTCATCTGCTCGCAGGCCGCCTATCCGCAGATGCTGAAGAACGGCGGCGGCAAGATCATCAACATCGGCTCGATGATGTCGATTTTCGGCGCGTCGTTCACCACCGCTTACGCCGCCTCCAAGGGCGGCATGGTGCAGATGACGAGGGCCATGGCCTGCGCCTGGGCCAAGGACAACATTCAGGTCAACGCCGTGCTCCCGGGCTGGATCGACACCGAGCTCACGCGTGGCGCGCGCGAGCAGGTCGAGGGGTTGAACGAGCGCGTGCTCGCACGCACGCCCGCAGGCCGCTGGGGAATTCCAGATGATCTGGCCGGCATCGCGGTGTTTCTCGCCAGTGCGTCTTCCGACTTCCTGACTGGAACCGCGATTCCAGTGGACGGGGGCTATTCAGTCCAGGGGTGAGAAGCTTACCCTCGCGCACTTCGGGGCCAGCGCAGACTTGAACCGGAGCGAAAGGTGGCACGATGCGGCGGCAATTCTCCGCGCGCTACCCGACCGGTACGACCAGAAAACCCGCGCGCGGAAAATGCACCACCACTTCGCCGGCGCGCTCGTCTTTGCGGCGGATGGCAATGTGTTGCGCGGAGAGCGACACGATTACCCCTTCAACTGGAATCTTGCCGTAATCGTCAGGGATGACTTGCACGCGGTCGCCGGGTTTGCGGCCGTTGAGATCACCGGGGTCTTCCATGGCGGCGGTTTGCGGCGTGGCCTTGCGCGCGATCTCCAGTGCATCCTCCGGGGCCAGATCGCGCTCGCGCAGGCCATGCCCGATGGCTACGACGCGCTGCTCCCAGGCCAGCATGCGTGGGAAGCGGGCGAATAATTTATCCGCGTCCGGCAGATTGCCGCGCACGTACCAGATGTTCATGTAGGCGCTGATGTCGGCAAGGCTGGGCTCACCTCCCAGCAACCAGAGACGGGCATCGCCGAGTTGGGTTTCAATCCAGTCCACATGCGCGCGCAACTGATCGCGCATCTGCGGGATCGCGGCTTTCATCGCATCCACATCGAATTTCTGGCCACGCAATTGCTCGCGATCTTCACGGAATTCTTTCGGCACCTGATCGGCGAGAGAGCCGAACACGAGATTCACAGTGTTCTGAAAAAAAGACCGGTCGGTCCACATGCCCAACATCCAGGGCAGGCCGGCATGGGCGTGCGGTAATAAAGCCGGTTTCGGGAAGCGCCGTTCCAGTTCGCGGATGATGATCTGGCTGTCGCAATAAATATCCGCGCCGATTTGCAATGTCGGCGTGCGGCGGTAGCCTCCGGTCATCGGCATCAGGTCGGGGCGCGGCATGATGCGCGGGATCAGCACCGAGGTCCAGGCGATGTTCTTCAGGCCGAAGACCATGCGGATTTTTTCCGAAAACGGGGATTTCTCGAAGTGGTGCAGGATGACCAGATGGGCGTTGTTCATGTTGTCCTCAGGCAAGAAATGAAATCAGATTGTCCAGCACTTCGTCGGGCTTCTCCGCCATCAGGGAATGCCCCGCGCCCTCCAATGCCGCCACTTTGACACCGGGCAACTTCGCAATCATGTCCCTGGCGATTTTCAACGGCGTCATCAGGTCGCGCTTTCCGAGCATCATCATTGTCGGGCATCGCACTTTTTGCGCGGCATCGAGGCCGCCAGCGTAAGCGTTGCAGGCGCTGAAATCGGCATGCAGAACACCGTCGCCGGAGCGCTCCATCAAGCGCATCGCCGAACCCATCATCCACAAGCCGGGTACGCGATTGCCTCCCAGTTGCGCCGTGTTGCTGTGCGCGAAGACGTTGATCATCTCGTAAGCAGCATGGTCGTTTGCTTGGGAGGCATCGAGCAGGGTCTCGGAAACCAGCATCGGAACTGCTGTCCCGATCAGTGCGATCTTGCTGATGCGGGTCGGGTGGCGCGCGGCGGCTTCCAGCGCAATCAACGAACCCATGCTGTGACCGACCAGGTCGGCCGTGGTTGCACCAATCGCGTCGAGCAGGCGCGCCACCCAGTCGGCGGCTGCGCTGATGCTCGGGCAGGGCGGGCCCGCCGATTTGCCGTGACCCGGCAGGTCAATCGCGAACGCATTCCAGCCGTGATAGGCGAAGTAGCGGCTCTGCAAGGCCCACACACTGTGATCGTTGGCCGCGCCGTGGACGAACACGATCGTGCGTTTTGCCGCGTCGAACGGGCGATTGGCGGTGTACGCGAAAACCTTTTTGTCTTGGACGGTCAGGAACATGGCAGTCTCGTGAGCTTTAATGAATGGTATCAGGTCCGCAATTGCCGGCGACGCCGGTGTTCCGCCATGAAACGCGGCGCTATTGTTTCGAGGCACTCGTCGCTGATTCGTCCGAAGCAGGGGAGGGCAATTTTCAAGATGAAAATATCGGAACCAAACCGACCCACACGCCGGGATCACGTTGTCCGAGCCGGTTCGGGTACACTTTGCAATCCGCTTTCCAAAGTCAAAAAAACGGGAATTCCAATCGTTCGCAGCACTCTGGAATTGCCAGGGCGCCGGAAATCACAGGAGGCATGTGGCAATGAAACCCAAAATCGCGCTTATTGAAACCGGCCACTACCTGATTCCATTGCCGGTCGTGCTCTCCGACAGCATGCACGGGGAGATGAAGGGTTTCGAATTGGTTACCGTGCGCATTGCCGATTCGGAAGGCGCGGAAGGTGTTGGGTACAGCTTTACGGTTGGGACGAATGGCGCGGCGGTGTTCGCAACCATCGAGCGCGACCTCAAGAGTTTGCTGATCGGTGCGGAGGCGGACCGCATTGAACAACTGTGGAAAAAAATGTGGTGGCACCTGCACTATGGGGGCCGCGGCGGCGCTGCCTCACTGGCGATCTCTGCGATCGACATGGCCTTGTGGGACCTGAAGGCGCGCCGCCACGGCACGGCGTTGTGGCGGCTGCTGGGCGGCCACGATCCGCGCGTGCCGTGTTACGCGGGCGGGATCGATCTGCAATTTCCGCTCGATAAACTGCTGCGCCAGACGGACGACAACCTCAAGAAGGGTTTCCGCGCGATCAAGATGAAAGTCGGGCGTGAAAAATTGTCCGAAGACGTGGCGCGGGTGAAGGCGATGCGCGAACACCTGGGTGCGGATTTTCCGCTGATGGTGGATGCCAACATGCGCTGGTCACCGGATGAGGCGATCCGCGCCGCGCGCGCATTTCAGCCGTTCAGCCCGGTCTGGCTGGAAGAGCCCACCATCCCGGACGACATCAAGGGCCATGTGCGCATCGTGCGTGAAGGCGGGTTGCCGGTGGCCACCGGGGAGAACCTGCATACCCTTCACGAATTCGCCAATCTGATGCGTGCCGGTGGTGTCACGTTTCCAGAACCTGATGTCACCAATTGCGGCGGTGTCACGGTGTTCATGAAAGTGGCGCATCTGGCAGAAGCCATGAATCTGCCGGTGACTTCTCACGGCGCACACGATGTCACGGTGCATCTCCTGGCCGCCGCACCCAATCGATCCTATCTGGAAGCGCACGGTTTTGGCCTGGAGCGCTTCGTCACACCTCTGCTCAAACTCGAAGATGGATTTGCGGTGGCGCCGGACACGCCAGGACATGGTCTGACGTTTGATTGGCCGGGGCTGGAGGCGCTGCGCGTTTGACGCGCAGTTGCTGCCAGAGGACAGCCGATCGGTTTGCGTCAGCGGGTCAGGTCATCGGTTTGCTGGCGCAACCTTGAGACCCGGTTTCTGCGCCGGGCGTCGAGAGCGGGTCCAGACAAAGCCTGTTCAGTCCGCTCGAACCGCCTTGATCCAGATAGCCGGGTGGCGTGTCATTTTTTCCCGGCGGGGTCTTCAAGCGAGCACTTCCATCCGGTGGCCGTTGAATCCCGCGGGATGGCCTGGGGAAGGTTGGCCATGACACCGGGCAGGGCGGCGGCGAAGCCGGCCTTGCATTCCTCGACAGTCTTGATATTGGGATTGAAGACAACGTATTTGTCGATGTCCGAATTGTTCTTCAGGGAGATCTCGACATAGACGCCAGGGGGCGGCTCCTGTTTGCATGCGGACAAGGCAAGGGTCGAAGCAAAGCAAGCGCATAGCGCGATTTTTTTCATGTCTTACCAGACCTGATCAGTTTTGCTACTTAGTTTTTCTGCGAAGCATGCAACGCTCTGCTCAGATCTTCGATCAAGTCGCCGACGCTCTCAAGACCGACCGACAATCTAACCGTGCCCTCGGTGATGCCGGCCGCGCGCAGCGCTGCTTCATCCATGCGGTAGTGTGTGGTGGTAGCCGGATGAATGACCAGCGATTTGGCATCACCAACATTGGCCAGGTGCGAAAACACTCTCAGCGCTTCTATAAAGCGGCGCCCCGCTGCACGACCACCTTTGAGGCTGAAACTGAAGACCGCGCCGCAGCCGCTGGGCAGAATCCGGGAAGCAAGGGCATGGTCGGGATGCGAGGGCAGTTCCGGATAGGCCACCGATTCGACGGCGTCGTGCCGGTCCAGAAAGGCGACGATCTGGCGGGTATTGTCGATGTGTTTCTGCATCCTGAGCGACAGCGTTTCGATCCCCTGCAGAATCTGAAAGGCGTTCATCGGACTCATGCAGGCGCCGAAATCGCGCAGGCCCTCGCGCCGCGCGCGCAGCAGGAAAGCGCCGGTGGTCGATTCTTCGCTGAACACCATGCCGTGAAATCCGGAATAGGGTTCGGTCAGGGTCGGGAACCGGCTGGATTTTTCCCAGTCGAATTTGCCGCTGTCCACCACCACGCCGCCGATTGCCACGCCATGCCCGCCGAGAAACTTGGTCGCGGAGTGGAATAACAAATCCGCGCCCAGATCGAAGGGCCGCATCAAATAGGGCGTGGTAAATGTTGAGTCCACCATCAACGGCAGGCCGGCTTCATGCGCAATGCCGGCGACTGTTTCGACATCAAGCACGTCGAGTCCGGGATTGCCCAGCGTCTCGCCGAAAATCAGGCGGGTGTTGGGGCGGATGGCTTTGCGAAAGGCATCCACCTCGCGCGGATTCACAAAGGTGGTGTCGATGCCAAAGCGCGGTAGCGTGTATTCGAGCAGATTGTGCGAGCCGCCGTAAAGAGAGCGGGAGGCGACGATATGCGACCCCGCGCCCATCAGCGTGGCAATCGCCAGATGCATCGCCGCCTGGCCGCTGGCAGTGGCTATCGCGCCAGCGCCGCCTTCGAGCGCGGCGATGCGTTCTTCGAGAACGGCGTTGGTCGGGTTGGAGATGCGCGAATAGACGTGGCCCGCGCGCTCCATGTTAAACAGCGATGCCGCCTGCTCGGTGTCCTTGAAGACATACGAGGTGGTGAAGTAAACCGGTTGCGCGCGGGCGCCGAACTGCGGGTCCGGTTGTTGGCCGGCGTGCAGGCTCAGGGTGTCGAACTGGTAGGTCTTGGGTACGGACATGACAATGAACCTAGTAAAAAGCCCCGCGTGCGGCAACCGGCCATACGCACTCGACCTTGCCACCGCGCACGCCCACGATCCAGTCGTAAAGGTTTACGGTCGGGTCGCAGTGGCCCGGAATGAGGCGGATCTTGTCGCCGATCTTCACTTGCGCGGCGTGCGGCAGTTTCAGCACGCCATGCTCATCCGAGGCTTTGAGGAACTCCACACCGGGCAGGTCGGCCACCAGCGGCATGCCGGAATCCACCGACAGGGCCTTGAGTCCGGCGTCAACCACGGCGCGCTCTGCGCTCGCGTGGCTCATGAC
>JANLTJ010000060.1:0-11233 GCA_031362885.1 Betaproteobacteria bacterium | reverse complement strand
CTGATTCTCGCTTGCCAGCTTTTCGGCAATCTGTTCGCGCAGTTTCGACTTGAGTATCTTGCCCACGGGGCTGACGGGAAACTCCGTCATCACCTCAAGCCGCTCGGGCAGCTTGAAAGACGCAATCTGCTTCGCACCCAGAAACACCATCAACTCATCGAACCCCAATGTTTCGCCTGACTTGAGCACGACACAGGCGCAGGCTTTTTCACCGAACACCGGATCGGGCATCGCCACCAACACTACGCTCTTCACCTTGGGATGGGCGAATATCAGATTCTCGATCTCCTCGCAGCTTATCTTCTCGCCCCCGCGGTTGATCAAGTCTTTGCGACGCCCTTCGGTAAAAACGTGACGGCCTTCGCGCCGCACGATGTCGCCCATGCGGTACCAGCCTCCCGGCAGGAAGGCTTCCGCATTCTTCTCCGGCGCGTTGTAGTAGCCCCGGATCGTGTACGGTCCGCGCGTGACCAGCTCGCCGGCAACGCCATCCGCAACTTCCTTGCCGCTGTCGTCAACAACCCTGATCTCGTCGTGTTTGCTGACCGGGGCGCCCGAGCTGTGCATGAGCAACGCCTCGGGATCGTCCAGACCGGTCATGTTGATCAGGCCCTCGGCGGTGCCGTAGATCTCCTGCGGTGTGCAGCGCAATCGCGTGCGCAAGCGCACGCGCAATTCCGGCGCCAGGCGCGCCCCGCCGTTTTGAATGACTCTAAGCGACGAAACATCAAATCTGCCCGGCGCATCGGAATTGAGCCAATTGGAAATCAGCGGCACGACCGCGGCGATGACGGTTACGCGCTCCTGCTCGACGGCGGCGAACACCTCTTCCGCGGAAGTGCCGGTGCCGATGATGACGGTTCCTCCGTGGTAAAAGGTACCCAGCAGTCCGGGAGACGCGAGGTTGTAATTGTGGCCCAGGGGCAGTAGCGCCAGGAAAACCGTATTCCGATCGAATCCCGCGGCCGCGCCACACAGCCTGGCATTGAGCACGTAGTCATCATGAGTGCGCGGAATGAGTTTCGACATCGAAGTCGTCCCGCCCGAGAGCAGCATGGTCGCTACTTCGCCGGGCGCGGGTCGCAGCTTGCGCAACTGCGCCGTCACCTGCGCTTCGGGAATCGAGGCGTCGAACAGATCGTCCAGGGCGATTTGTCCCGCCGCCGGTTCTCCCGCAACGATGATATGGCAAAGCGCTTGGCATTGCGGCCGCAAGTCCCTGGCCATATCTCGGTAATCGAAGCCACCAACCCGATCGGCCACGACGTAGGCGATGGCGCCGGAAGCATCGAGAAAATGCCTTACCTCGGCATGGCGATGTGCACGCAGGGCCATGACCGGAATGGCGCCAATCCAGTTCAACGCCAGGTAGGTGGTTACGAACTCTGGAATATTGGGCAACTGCATGACGACGCGCTCCCCCGCCGAGATGCCCGACTGCGCGAAGCCAAAGGCCAATAGCCTCGATCTGCGAATGAGTTCGGCGTAAGAGATGCGACGCTCTCCGCAGACGATGGCGATTTTTTCCGGTTGCGATCGCGCGGTACGCTCGACCATTTCCGGGATGGTCACGCCCTCCCACAGGCCCGCTGCGCGATAACGTGCCGCCAGATCATCCGGCCATCCCATGCAACCTTGCAGCATCTTTAGTTCTCCGAAGCCGGAGCGCCGGCTATGGCTTGTTCAATCAAAAGACAGACTCGGGATGCAGCCGCTCGTAGGCCGCCGCAAGCGATGGATCGCGCTTGCGCACCTCGTTGTGATCGACGCGGCCACTGCGCGTCACATAATCGTAGGCAAAAGAAACCGGATCGAGATGCAATTTTGACCCCAGATTTTCGTACCATTCGGTGCTCTTGATCGCAGCTTTCTGCAGCGCGTCGGAACCCGGCTGGCGAATTCTGACAAATTCTTCCAGGAGTTTTGGCACGTCGGGGCCGCAGCTCTTGCAGGCCTCGAACAGCGCGATGGCGTCCTGTAGTGCCAGGCGCGTACCCGATCCGACCGACGGATGCCCCGTGCGCAGCGCGTCGCCAATCAATACGATGTTCTCGTGGTGCCACTGCTCGTTCTTGACAATCGTGTAGCGAAACCAGTTGGACCGGTTCGACAACAGCGCTTGTCCTTGCAGATTTTCGGCGAAAGCTTTTTCGCAGTAAGTCAGGCTCTCTCCCTCGTTCATGCGGTCCAGGCCGGAATTGGCAAAGGTCGCTGGATCGACTTCCACCAGAAATGTACTGTGGGTCTGGCTGTATTGGTAAGTGTGCGCAATCATCAAGCCATGTTTGTCTTTGCGGAAAATCAGCGACAAGGCTTCGAATAATTTGCGCGTGCCATACCAGGCAAGCCAGTTTGGACGCTCGTCTAGCGAGGGCCGGAAATGCTCCTGATAGCGCGACCGAATCGCGCTGTTGGCGCCGTCCGCGGCGACGATCAGATCGCAGCCAGACCATTCGCTGACTTCCTCCACCCTGCGCCCGAACTCGATGGCCACACCCGCATTGCGGCAGGCCCGGTGCAAGGCTTTGAGCAGATCGATTCGCGCCATTCGGTGAAAGGTGTTGTGCGCCAGCCTGACGCGCTCTCCACGATGCACCACCGCCATCTCGTCGAACACAACCTGGTTTCGCGTCATCTCGTCATACAGCTCCGGCGCGACATTGCGCACGAACGAGAGCGCCACATCCGAAAACACCAGGCCCCAACCGTAAGTCGCGTCTTCGCGGTCCCGCTCGTACACCCGCACCTCATGGCGCGCATCGTCGCGTTTCATCAGGTAAGCGAAGAAAAGGCCTGCCGGACCTCCACCGATGATGCTGATCTTCATTGCCCTGCCTCTGATCCGGCGTATGCGCGATGGCGATTGGGTTTGGCGGAATTGTGTTGAGATCTACGCACTGCGCACGGCCGATTCCATCGGTTCCGAATAAAATTACTGCAACAGCCCATGAAAAAGGACGGGCTTCAGGATTCATACTATAGTGCAATCCGCCGCAGTGAGGCGGCAATGAAGCAAAGGCCGCCAGGAGAGCGCAACAACAGTGTTCTGGCGGATCGTGACCGCGGGGACAATCAACAAGAAATCGGGGAGTCTGGCTATGAGCAATGACAAATCTGATCGACAGGGTAGGCGTGGGTTTATGATCGATGCGGGAGCACTCGCCACCGCGGCGCTTCTGCCTTCGATCTCACTTGCGCAAGCAAACAAAATCCGTATTGGGCTCATGCTGCCGTATACCGGCACTTTTGCGCAACTCGGCACGGCGATAGAGAACGGACTGCGGCTCGCTCTCGAACAAGCCGGTGGCAAACTCGGTGGCCGCGAGTTTGAGTTTTTCAAAGTGGATGACGAATCCGATCCGGCCAAGGCAACCGACAACGCCAACCGGCTCATTACCCGCGACAAAGTCGATGTCCTCATCGGCTCGGTGCACTCGGGCGTTGCCATGGGCATGCTCAAGGTGGCGAAGGAGAATGGCACGCTGATGCTCATACCGAATGCGGGCGCAGGCGCCGCGACCGGCGCGTTGTGCGCGCCGAATGTGTTTCGCACCTCGTTCACCAACTGGCAGCCGATTCACCCGCTGGGCAAGGTGATGGGGGAGCGCGGTCACAAGAAAGCGGCGTTCATTACCTGGAAGTACGCCGCCGGGGAGGAATCTCTGGATTCTTTCCGTGAAGGCTTTAACGCTGCGGGCGGCAGCGTGGTGAAGGAACTGTTCGTGCCGTTTCCGAACGTCGAATTCCAGGCCCTGCTTACCGAAATCGCCGCGATCAAGCCGGACGCGGTGGCGTGTTTCTTCGCGGGTGGCGGCGCGGTGAAATTTGTCAGGGACTACGCCGCTGCCGGCCTGAAAGACAAGATCCCGCTCTATGGTTCAGGATTCCTGACCGAAGGCGTGCTCGCCGCGCAAGGCGATGCCGCCGAGGGCCTGCTCACCACGCTGCACTACGCTGATTCGCTCGACAACCCGCGCAACAAGACTTACCGCGCCGCCTATGTCAAGGCGTTCAAGATCGAGCCTGATGTGTTTTCGGTGCAGGGCTACGACACCGGCCTGCTGCTTGCGCAGGCGCTGGAGAAAGCGAAAGGCGACATCGGCAACCAGAAAGCGATTATCGCAGCCATGGAAGGCGCGGTGATCGATAGTCCGCGCGGACCGTGGAAAATGTCCAAGGCGCACAACCCGATCCAGGACATCTACCTGCGGCGCGTGGAGAAAGGCGATAACAAAGTTATAGGCGTGGCGTGGAAGGCGTTGGAGGATCCGGCGCGCGGATGCAAGATGGGGTAGCAAGTGCGAAAACTTCTACGCCTGACGGGTAACACCTGAGATCCAAGTAATGGCAGAAGCACTAACAGGGGGAGCGCCTCAAGTACTTGATTTGCTCAATTACATCGAGCAAGTCGAGAAGCTGAAGACCAAACCGGCCTTTTCGGTACCCAGCGAGTTCTTCGTAGCCTACCAGCACGAACTCAAGGGGCTGCCGGAGCTCCAGTTCAACTTGCAGTCCGATGGTGACGACGTCTGGCTGCGCCTTCCCCGGATGCAAGAGATAGGCGCGCCGGAGACGGATGAAATCCTCAAGCCGTGGGTGACGCTCCCGAAGAATCCCGAGAAGACGCCTGAGCTCAAGACAGAAATTATCATCTTCGAAGGCAGGCGTGAAATTTCTCGCGAGCGCATCGAAGACCACCCGGAAGTCCGCGAGCAGTTTGACTGGTATGTGGAGTACCAGTGGGAGCCTTGGGCAACGGCCGAGCGTCCTCGCAGAAAGTCCATCACCCGCTACAACCAACTCTTCTCACTTCAGCAGGCCATTTCATCCGAGGGGGCCGACACTCCCCTTGAGTTAGTCTGGGGCATCGGCAATGCGTCTTGGAAGAAGGAGGCTTACCCCACGCCGGTCAGGTACCCGCTGTTGGTTCAGCCTTGTGAAATCGCATTAAACGAAAAAACTTTCGACCTCGAAATTCGACCGCGCGATGTCGAGCCTCGGTTGGAAACTGACTGCTACGCCGAGATGGAATTGCCCGGCGTTCGCCAGTTGGAGGCGTTCTGGCGCGGCGCACTGGCCACCGGTGCAAACCGGGTCAACCCATTCGAGGTATCGACCTTCGAGGGCACATTGAAGTCCGCCGTCGGTCATCTGGATCCTTCGGGCTCATATGAAGCGCGCACTGACGATGTGACACCACCCGCACCGGAAGACAAGCTCAAGATTACGGACACCTGGGTGCTCTTCGGGCGCAAACGCTCGGGCGACATCTTTCTTGAGGACATCCGTCGCCTGAAGAAAAAGGTCGAGGAAGCGACTTCGCTGCCGAGCGTCATCCGCAGCTTCGTCGAGCACGGTGACTCGACCGTCCGTGTTCAGCCAGAGCAACCGTTCCGGGGCCTGTCAACCAGCGATGGCGGGTCGAACGCCATGGAGTTGTTCTTCCCGATGGCCTACAACGACGAGCAAGTCTCCATCGTCCAGAAGCTGCACGCCAACGACGGTGTAGTCGTTCAGGGGCCACCTGGCACGGGCAAGACTCACACGATTGCCAACGTCATTTGCCATTACCTCGCCCAAGGCAAGCGCGTTCTGGTCACGGCCAAGGGTGAATCGGCCTTGGCTGTCCTCCAGGAGAAGTTGCCCGACGGCGTGCGCCCGCTGAGTGTTGCGCTGCTGTCGGACGAGCGAGACGGAAAGAAGCAGTTTGAGCACTCCATCCAGACTATCGCTTCCAGGGTTGCATCCATCAATCCGACGCGCGCTGCAGCCAATATCGCTGCGGCCGAAGCAATGCTCAGCCAGCTCCACGCCAAAATTTCTCACGTTGACCGGACTGTCTCGACCTACGCGAGCAAGCATATGCAGAAATACCAGTTCCAAGGCCGCGAAGTCACGCCCGAGGAGATGGCCAAACTGGTGCTTCAAGATGCAGACGCGCACCAATGGTTCGATGACGAACCGCCAGCCAGCAAGGGCGGCGCGCGCTCGTTTGACGATGCTGCCGTCACCTCGCTAAGGCGTGCCCGCATGGAGGTGGCCGCGGATCTGGAATATCTGGAGTGCTCGTTGCCGACACCTCATGCCTTCCCAGGATGGGTTGACTTGTTGGGCTTACACCGCGATCTCGTCAAAGCGAAGTCGATTGAGGCCAGCGTTACTCAGGGCGATGTCCTCGCACTCATCGACTCCAAGTTGGAGACCTTTGAAAAAGCCCTGGCGTTGGTCAAGTTCCTGGAAGACCGTATGGCGTTGAAGGCCAAACTAGCTGGTGCGCATCTGCCTTGGCTGGACCGCCTCGCCAAAAGGTTTGCAGACTTGCAGCGGGGAGACCCTGTGCTTCAGGCTCTGTTGGAAGTTGTTGCTGATGTGCGCAAGCTCGAGCGCCAACGACGCAACCTCCTGGTCAAGGCTGTCGATGTCCCAATCGACGCCGAACGCAATCAGGACTTCATTTCGGCAGTGACGAGGCTCGTTGCCGGCAAGAGTGCGTTCCCGCTGCCCTTCGGCAAAGGGGATGCGCGTAAGTTTATTGCCGCGACTACCGTCACTGGCGGTTCGCCGGTATCCAAAAGCGATTGGGAAATCGTGCAAGAAACGCTCGTTTGGCGCAGCGAAGCACAAAGAGCCTTGACTCGCTGGACCTCGCTGTCATCTGAGTTCGGCTTGCAGGCACCAGACGCTGGTATTTATGCTGGCTTCAAAAATGTCGCGCTGTGGCAGTCCGCCATCGAAGATGTGCGGCAGCTTATCTTTGACTTTGACACGAAGCTCCATTCCCGCCTTGAGGAGGTGTTCGGTAAGCGTACTGCTGACCGAATGTGGGACGGCGGCGAAGCGTTCGTCATCAGTACTTATGCGAGCCTGCAGGCACACGTCGACAAGGGTCGCTTGGCCTACGCGATGAAACGAGTCATCGAGTTGGTTCACAAGCTGGACGGGCACGGGGGCTGCATCGTCGCTCAACTACACACATTTCTGACGGGAACGCTCGGTCAATCTGAGGCGGACGAGACTGAACTACAGGCAACATGGCTGACGCTGCAAGCGGAACTGTCGCGGCTAACTGCTTTGATCCCGTGGCTCCAAGAAATCTCACGGGTTACTGCCGCAATCGAGTCAGCGGGGGGCACAAAGTGGGCCAAGCGCCTGCGCACACAACCCGCCTCTTCCGACATGGACGCCAATACACCGGCGAACTGGCTCGATGCCTGGAACTGGCGACAGGCCGTCATGTTCCTTGACGCCATTGATGGTCATCACAAAGTTCGCGAGCTGTTCGAAGAGCGCAAAGCGTTGACCACGGCGTTGGCGCGCACATATCAGGAGCTCGTTGCAGAGAAGACCTGGCTAGGCGTATTTCACAACTCACCTGACTCGGTGCGTCAAGCGCTGCAGGCCTACCTGAACGCCGTGCAGGCGATGGGTGCCGGCACAGGTGTACGTGCCGTTCGCCACCGCAAGAGCGCGCGCGATGCGATGCTGCGTGCGTATCAGGCAGTGCCTTGCTGGGTGTTACCGCACTGGCGCGTCTCTGAGACTATTCCGCCCGAAATTGGCCTGTTCGACTTGGTTGTAATCGACGAAGCCTCGCAGTCCGACATCTGGGCGCTTCCAACCTTGCTGCGCGGTAAGAAGGTTCTGGTCGTCGGCGACCATAAGCAGGTGTCCCCCTCAGCTGTAGGCACCGCCGAAGAGAAAATCAAGGAACTCGTCAGCCGGTTCCTGACCAACCAGCCGCACGGTTCCGAGATGACCCCTGACAAGTCCATCTATGACTTGGCACGTGTTGTCTTTGCCGGTAATTCCGTGATGCTCAAAGAACATTTCCGCTGCGTGCCAGCCATCATCGAATTTTCGAACCGGGAGTTCTACCAAGGGGACATCCAGCCGCTACGAGTGCCCAAAGCCAACGAGCGCCTGGACCCGCCGTTGGTCAACGTTTTCGTCAAAGGCGGATATCGCAACGGCGATGTGAACGCACCCGAGGCGAAGGCCATCGTCGATGAAATTGAGAACATCCTAAATGACCCGCTTTTCGCGGGCCGGAGCATCGGCGTCGTGACTCTGCACGGCACTTCACAAGCAGCTCTCATCCACAAAATGGTGAGCGAGCGAATTTCACCCGTCGACGTCGTAGCCCGCAAGATCGCGATCGGTCCGCCGCCAGTGTTCCAAGGCCGCGAGCGCGACATCATGTTGGTCTCGATGGTTCTCGGTGCCGGCGACCGCGCGGCTGCGAACCGCGCCGACATGCACCAACGCTTCAACGTAGCGCTGTCTCGTGCCCGCGACCGAATGTACCTGTTCCGCTCCGTAAGTGAGACCGAGTTCGGGGAGGACACGCTCAACGGCAAGGTACTCAGCCACTTCAAGCAGCCGTTCCGACTAGACGCCAAGAAGGTGCAGGCCCTGCGCGAGAAGTGCAAGTCGGGTTTCGAATTCGAAATGTTCGACGAGATCGTCAAACGGGGATTCCGCGTGGAGCCGCAAGTCCCCTGCGGCGGCTACCGAATCGACTTTGTCGTTGAAGGCAAGGAAGGACGCCGCCTGGCGATCGAGTGTGATGGCGATCGCTTCCACGGACCCGGTCAGTGGCACGACGATATGTTGCGCCAGCGCGTGCTTGAACGGGCGGGCTGGACGTTTTGGCGCTGCTTCGCGTCGAGCTTCGTCAGACGGCGGGAGGCAGTACTGGCTGATCTCATGCAAACACTGGAAAAGCTGGGTATCGAGCCTCTGGGTGCCGAGTCAGTAGACAACACCGTTTGGGTCCTCCACAAGGACGTTGACCCTTACGGCGTGGAAGAAAACCAAGAACGGGATTCCGCGTAACTATGTCACGTCCATTGATGCAACACGGAGTTGGACAACTTGAGGAGATTTTCGCCAAGGGGAAAGCTGACCCGAAGGTACTCAAGCAGCTTGAACAGGAGCTCCAACACCGGCACGTCCCGAGGGCAGTCTCACTGCTGGCGGAAGTGCAAGCAATAATGCGTAGCGCTTCCCTTGCACTACCGGCACATACCGCGCGCCCTGAGCAGATCGAAAGGAAATCCACATCGGAGCCAGAGCAATCGAACTTATGGGAGCGGGCAACTGCGGCGCGTCTCGACGCAACGCCCGTTGTGCAACTACGTCCAACAGCGCCCGTGGTCAGGCCGCCGACAGCGAAACCTCAGTCAGCACCACTGCCGACAATGCCGTTCGAGGATGCGTGCAAAGTCTTAAAGACCTCGCCGGGCGCAACGTGGGAGTCAATCGAAAAAACGCGGCGCCTACTCGTGCAACAGTCAAATCCGTCACTGTTGAAGCCACTTGATAATGACAGGCGCGCTAAGGCGCTGGCTGAAGCTAGACTTGCCAATACCGCATACGCCACATTGTATGCGGCAAGGTACAGGCACACTTGATCCGCTTGGCAGGGTATAGGCATTGGCCGGCCTCGGCACTACATATCGTCCTCCATGTACATGTCACCACCGGGTAAAATCCCGCCGGTCGCCCAATTTATTTCCTCCCCGACTTTTCTCAGTATTCTCCGTGCCCTCTGTGCCTCTGTGCTGGATTTTTAGCTCTAAATGGATTTCGCAACCTTCCTGATCCAACTGCTCAACGCCGTCCAGTACGGCCTGCTGTTGTTTCTGATCGCCGGTGGCCTGACGTTGATCTTTGGCATCATGGGCATTGTCAATCTGGCGCATGGCAGTTTCTACATGGTCGGGGCTTATCTGGCGTGGTCGCTGACGGATCATCTGGGCAGTCTGTGGCTTGCCATTCCCGCCGGAGTCGTGCTTTCGGTGCTGCTCGGCGTCGGGCTTGAGTGGCTGCTGATCCGTCGGCTCTACCGGCTCGGCCACTTGCAACAAGTGCTGCTGACCTATGGCTTGATTCTCATCGTTGAGGAATTGCGCAGCATCATCTGGGGAGACGATGTGCATAGCGTGGCGGTGCCGGAACTGCTGGCCGCATCGATTCCGCTCACCGATACGCTGTCTTATCCCGTCTACCGTTTGGCGATTTCCGCGGTGTGTCTTGCGCTGGCGGTGCTGCTCTATGTCTTGATCCAGCGCACCCGGCTCGGCATGATGATCCGCGCCGGGGCGACCAACCGTGAGATGGCGCAATCGCTCGGCATCAACATCGATCTGCTTTATCGTTTTGTGTTCGCGCTTGGCGTGGCGCTCGCCGCGCTGGCCGGCATGATCGCCGCACCGGTGTCCTCGGTGTTTCCTGGCATGGGCAATCAGGTGCTGATTATCTGCTTCGTCGTGGTGGTCATCGGCGGCATCGGTTCGGTGAAGGGTGCGCTGGTCGCGGCCTTGATGATCGGGCTGGTCGATACCTTCGGCAAAGTCGTCGAGATCAGCATCGCTGGTTTTCGCGTGCTCCCGGAATTGGCCGGCATGAGTGTCTATGTCTTGATGGCCGTGGTTCTGATCTGGCGTCCGGCCGGGTTATTCGGCAGAACATCGTAATGGGCCGATCGCGCACGTCGCTCATCGCGGCCGTCGTCGTTGTTCTGGTTCTGGCGCTGCTGCCATTCATTGCCGAAAAATTCACGGTCCAGTTGGCAACCCGCATTCTTATCATGGCGATCTTCGCCATGAGCCTTAATCTGCTGGCCGGTCAGGCCGGGCTGGTCAGTCTGGGCCATGCGGCTTTTTTCGGCGTCGCCGGGTATTGCCTGGCGTTGATTTCTCCGCAGTACGAAGCGGCCAATTTCTGGCTGAGCCTGCCCGTGGCGATGCTGACCTCCGGCGTTCTGGCCCTTGCCATCGGCGTGCTGGTGCTGCGTACCAGCGGCATCTATTTCATTCTCGCCACACTGGCGTTCGCACAGATGCTTTATTTTTTACTGCACGATACCGGCCTGGCCGGTGGCTCCGATGGCATGTATATCCAGGTGCGTCCTGCGGCGAGTCTGTTCGGCTGGCAGCCCTTCAATCTGGAGAAATTCAGTGACTTCTATTTCGTCGTGCTTGCGCTGTTCCTGATGGTATTCGCGTTCATCGCCGTATTGCGCGCCTCCTTGTTCGGCCAAGTCATTGCCGGGATCCGCGTCAACGAGCCGCGCATGCGTACGCTCGGGTTTGCTACTTTCCGCTACAAGCTCGCGTGTTTTGTTCTGGCCGGCATGCTGGCCGGAGTGGCCGGCTATCTCGCCGCCGCTCAGCACGGCGTGGTCAATCCGGACATGCTGGGCTGGCACCTTTCGGGCGCTGTGCTGATG
>JANLTJ010000026.1:0-17497 GCA_031362885.1 Betaproteobacteria bacterium | reverse complement strand
AGGGCCAATTGATCGAACAGCAGTTCAAACAGGCCGCCTGAGGGGTCCGCCAGAGCGCCGCGGAGGTCGGCAAACCGGCCTCTGCAAAAAGCGGACAATTCATTTGCTACAAAACCGGACATTTCTATTTACTTCCGACAGCTGCTTGCTGGCAATGCCCTTTTTGCTGGCCGACATGAGATAGCAGGCTTGCAACCATTTATTCAGCGGAACCTTGCTATCCGCGAATAGCGTGCCAACCGTTACGGAAAATTGCTCACGGCAGTCTGAGCATTTATACAGACCCGGACGATGCGCCTTCTCGGCGTCTTGGAACTGCGGTTGATTCAGGATTGCTTCGACCATGACAAACTCCTAATGTATGAGCAAAGTTTGCGCCGGGGCCTGAAATCTGACCAACAAGTAGGATGCGACGCAGCTCATTCAGGTAATGGACAGCGGCAAACCACGACGCAGGGAGTGGTTTTCGATGTTCTGCCGATGGCCGATCCACTGGGGCCGAAAACTTGCTCGGCGGCGCGCCATGCGTACGTGCCCGGTACCGCAAACCATCGAAGCATTGACCTACCTCGGACACGTCAAATGCCCAATGGAGGTGCGCGGCAGCTCCCGTCAAAGCGCGCCACGTTACTTGACGACACTGATACTAATTCAAATGGCGCTTCAGAGCCGCAGCCACGATGGGTTTGGCCCAATCCGGCGTTTGCGATAAATCTTTCGGGCCGGCAATTTTTCCATTTTCGACATGCAATACCAGTTTCGGTACCGGCGTTTTTCCGGCGGCGGGGTCAGCCTCGCGGCTGTTGTCGTAAACGCGCAGTGCCGTAAGCGCGGGCAGCAGGTGAATGAGGTTTATGCGGCTGTGCTGGTAGCGCCGTCGGATGTCCGCCTCGGGGATGTCGTGTCCACCCTTTCGAACGCAAGCGCGCACGCGTTCAAGGTGAAGTTCCGGGCTGGAAAGACCGGCATACCAAACATGCAGTTCGACTCTCTTGGACGCTGCTTCTGCCAGCAGGCGCGGAATGGTCGCGGCACCCAATGTCGTTTCGAATGCGAAATCGAGGCGTTGGGCAATGGCCTTCTCCAGTAGCCTCTTCCCCTGCTGCCAAGCGATGGCGTTGGCTTGCCGTTGGCCCAGCCCTGGATGGGTCGTCATCAGCAGGCGGCTCAATTCGTCCGGGTTGAAGTAGTCGGCGCCCGATTCGCGAAACGCAGCGCCAGCGATACTGCTCTTGCCAGCGCCGTTGACTCCGGCAAGGACGTAGATTCGCGGGGCCGCAGGCGAAGTCATGGGCGATAAAATAACCCGCTTCGCCGTGCGTCAGCGTTTCTTTACTTCAGCTTTGAGCGCCGCGCGGCCGAGCCGGGCAGGCGAAGCATTGAAAGCCGCCGCACTGGCCTTTTTTGCCTTCGGCGTTTGCATGCGCGCCAGCAGGGTATCGAATTGCTCGTTCATGGCCTCAAGCGCCGGGCTGCGAGAGCCAACCAGAGATTCGAATTCAGCGTAAGAAAGCAGTACCGCCTTGGGTTGATCGTGCTTGGTGATGGCCACCGCGCCGCCCAGTGTGGCTTGCTCGAAAATCGCGCCAAATTCATTCTTGAAGCGGGTAGCTGCCACGGTCGGCAGATCCACTAATTCTCCCCGATTGTTGCGAAAGGTCAGCGTGCCCATATCCTCTCCTGCACAAAATGGCCAATTTGGCATTTTTGGCCATTATGCCTGTTTTGGAGCACTTCCCCAAGCTTGCCGACGCCATTTATTTTTACCCGCTACGCGTTCCAGAGGCTCTTCGGCACCAGACAATAAACCATCTTTTTCCCTACCGAAATATCGCCAATCACCGAATCCATGGTCATGCTGGAGAGCGCGTAGGCGTCAATGGCGGACAGGCCTTTGCGTTCGACGAGTTGTTCGATCATGGCAAAGGCGGCTTCGTTCATGGCGGTTTGCAAATCGGGTGAACTGGCGCTGGTGACGAAATAACGCGCATTTTCTTTTGGCGCGCGCACGCCGCGCGTGGATTTCACCGCGCGTTTCGGGATGGCGCAAAACACGCCTTTGACCTGATTGACGACTTCGGCAATATGGCAATCGAAACGGGTTGCCATCATCTCCTCCGTTTTCTCGGGCGAAATGTTTTGGGTTTGCGCCAGAAACACCTGGGTTTCGGTTTTGAGAATGTCCAGCGCTTTGTTCAGATCGCGGTCGTAGCCGACGGTGATCCAGTGCGTGGGCGTCTCGATGCGTGGCCAGGTGAGCGGCTTGCCCTTGATGAGTTCGACGTGCAGGCGTAGTTCGTTGAACGCGGTTTCAATCGCCGTGAGATTGATCTCACCATTACCCTGCGCGGCGTGCGAATCACCGCTCCACAGCAGCGCGCCTTCGACGAACACCGGCAAATAAACCGTGGTGCCCTCGATCATTTCGCGCACGTCCATGTTGCCGCCGAAGGGCCCGGGCGGCACGGTGCTATAGCGGCCCGGTTCGGCGCGCGCCACGCCGAGCACGCCGGGGAAAGGCCGCAGCGGCACGCGGATGCCGGGGGCGAATTCGGTGCTGGCGTTTTTCAGATCGAAGTAAAAGTAGCGTACCTGGCCGTCCGGAAAACGCTCGGGAAACTGGCCCAGGCCCATGCTGCCCGGCAGATTCCAGTTCGCGCCATAACTGCGCGGCGCGATGCGTTCGATGTGGATTTTCAGGGTGTCACCCGGCTCGGCGTCTTCGATGTAAATCGGACCAGTGATGGTATGCGGGCCGCGGCCGGGAAAGGCCAGGCGCAGTTGGGTAATCTCTTCGATCGATACGCCGGGCAACACCTGATTGGCTGCGGCCATCTGGGTTTCCATGGCTACGCGCTCGCCCGAGCGCATGCGCAGCACCGGCGGCTGCGCGTTATCGAACCAGCCCCATTGCGTGGTCTGCGCCGTGGCGGGCAGGACGTGCATGTCACCAACCTTGGCTCCGACAGGCAGGTCAGGCCTGGCAGCTTCCTCAGCGCGCACCACATCGGCGAGCCACGGCGCACTGGCCAGCGCGGCGGACTGAAGCAGGAATTGCCTGCGGGAATCGTTCTTCATATGGGTTCTTTAAGTCGGGTGAAAGCAGGTTGCGAGCGTGCCTATTGTATTCAAGTAATCGCTTGCACCGCCACGCGCCCGCAAGTGGCGTGCCACGAAGGAATGCCCGCTTGCGGATGATTTCCGGTGCAATCCGCTGCTTCTTTGTGCGCGATCCTCCCCTCGTGCACAATGCCGGTGCGCCGGAACCCCCGCATGATTATCTATATCCACGGCTTCAATAGTTCTCCGTCATCGCACAAAGCGAATCAGTTGCGCGAACGGCTCGCGGCCCTCGGTCGCGAGGACGAATTCGCCTGCCCCGCCTTGCCGCACTGGCCGCGCGAGGCCATGGCGCTGCTGGAACAGACCGTCGCGGATGTTCCTGCGGAAAAAATCACATTGATCGGCAGTTCGCTGGGAGGCTTCTATGCGACGTGTCTCACCGAACAACGCGGCATGCGCGCGATTCTCGTCAATCCCGCAATCACACCGCACGAGGGGTTGCGCACCTACCTCGGGCCGCAGAAGAATCTCTATACCGGAGACGAATACCTGCTGACCGAAGAGCATCTGGCACAGCTCGCCAGGCTGCATGTGTCAAAACCGGCCAGATCGGATCGCTATTTATTGATGCATACCACTGGCGACGAGTTACTCGACTGGCGCGTCGCGGTGGCCCACTACCAGGGCTGCCGGCAAGTCATCGTGCAGGGCAGCGATCACGGCTTCAAGGAATTTGGCGACTACCTCGATCTGGTGCTGGAATTTGCCGCCTGAGCGGCTCGGGCGCAGGTCGCTCACGTATAATCGCGCGCTCGCTTTTCCTCCTCGTCCCTCGCCCTTCGCCCCTCAAGCAACATATGAACGTTTTTTTTGAAGAAGACGGGGCCTTCAAGGCCGGCACGGTGCTGGCTGACAACCACACCTCGTTGCAGGTCGAGAACCTGCACGGCAAGCGCAGCAAGGTGAAGGAATCCGCCGTGCTGATTCGTTTTGATCACATACCCCTGGCGCAGTTTGTCACGGAGGCGCAGAAAATCGCGGAGGATATCGATCCGGCCTTCTTGTGGGAATGCTCGGGCGAGTCCGAGTTCGCATTCGATCAGCTCGGCAGGGAATACTTCGGGCGCACAGCGAATCCTATCGAAAGTGCTGGCTTGCTGATGCGGCTGCACGCCACGCCTACGCATTTTTACAAGAAAGGCAAAGGCCGCTACAGGGCCGCGCCTGCGGATGCCCTGAAAGCCGCCCTGGCAAGCGTCGAGCGCAAGAAAAAGCAGGCCGAACTGCAGGCACGCTACGCGGGGCAGCTTGCGCGTTTCGAATTTCCGGAAGAACTCCGGCCAATGCTGGCGCAGTTGCTGTATCAGCCAGACAAAGGGTCAATTGAGTTCAAGGCGCTTGAGCAGGCCGCAGCGCAGACGCATCTGAGCATTCCGAAATTGCTGGAAAAAAGCGCCGCTTTTGCGTCCAGCCACGACTACCACTTTGGACGTTTTATGTTCGAACACTTCCCGCGCGGAACGGGTTTCGATCCCGCATTAACGGCTCGCGAGCCCGGAGATCTCGCCCTTTCGGAGGTCGAAGCGTTCAGCGTCGACGATGCGACCACCACTGAAATCGATGACGCATTCTCGGTCACCCGGCTTGCCAACGGGAACTGGCAGGTGGGTATACACATTGCCGCTCCGGCACTGGGCATCGTGCCGGATTCGATGCTCGATCGCGAGGCGGCGAAGCGCCTGTCGACGGTTTATTTTCCCGGCGGCAAAATCACCATGCTGCCGGATACCGCGATCGCGCAGTACACGCTGACCGAGGGCCACGATTGCCCGGCGCTGTCGATGTACGTTGAAGTAACCCCGGAGTTGGCGATTGCCTCGCAGCGCAGCGTGGTCGAGCGCGTCAGAATCGTTGCCAATCTGCGCCACGATAGCCTGGAGGAGCACTTCAACGAACAGCGCATTGCCGCCGGGCCGGTGGCGCATCGCTTTGGCGAGCAGCTCATGGTGCTGTGGCGGCTGGCCACCGAGCTGGAAAAGCGGCGCGGCAAGGACGAACCCGGGGTTGCCCGTGCCGACTACAATTTTTATGTGAGCGACGATCGCATTGACATTGTCGAACGGCGGCGCGGGTCCCCGATCGACAAGGTTGTTTCGGAATTGATGATTCTGGTCAACACCGAATGGGGACGGCAACTGGCGGAGCATGAAATTCCCGCGTTGTATCGTTCCCAAAGCGGCGGCAAAGTGAGAATGTCCACAGTGCCGGCGCCGCACCAGGGCTTGGGCGTGCCTCAGTACATCTGGGCCAGCTCGCCGTTGCGGCGCTACGCCGACCTGGTCAATCAGCGTCAGTTGCTGGCGATGGTCATGAACGAGACGCCCGCCTATCCTCAGCGAGACGAAAGACTGTTAGTCATTCTGCGCGACTTCGAGCTCGCTTACGACGCCTATGCGGAATTCCAGCGCGGCATGGAGCGCTACTGGTGCCTGCGCTGGCTGATCCAGGAAGGCATCAGCCTGTCCGGCGCCCAGGTGCTGCGCGAGGAATTGGTACGAATCGATCGCATCCCGCTGGTAGCGCGCGTGCCTTCGATGCCGGTTTCGGCACCCGGCAGCCGTGTCGAACTGGCCGTTTCCAGCATCGACTTGCTGGAACTCAACCTGCACTGCGAATTCAAACGGCCGCTAGAGCTGCAATAGCGCTGACAGTCGAACCATAGTTATTTAGAATTGGCACTGCCCGCGTTTCCAACAAGGCGAATTTGCCGGATACTTCAATCATCGCGTTCCCCTCCCAAGGCGGCTTCATCGCCGGCCTCAGCGCCTCTGCGCCGCCAACCACGCGTGACGTTCTGCCGATAACACTGGCGGTTTCGGTTGTCCTGCACGCTTTCGTTCTGCTGATTACGTTTTCCCCGCCGATATTCAAGGGAGCGAAGTTCCTGCCGCAACTGGATGTCGTGTTGGTCAATTCCAAAACCGCGTCAAAGCCGGTCAAGGCCGATGCACTGGCCCAAGCGAATCTGGACGGCGGCGGCAACACCGAAGCGCAACGCCGCGCCAAGACCAACATGCCAAAGACCCACGATGTCGAGCCGGCGCCAAGCGTGCAACTGGCCTCCAGGCGGGTACAGCAACTGGAAGCGGAGGCGCAGCGGCTGCTGCAACTGTCGAAGGGCGCTCATTCGACTACCGACACCACCCGGCCCAATCCGGATCTGCCGCGAGAGGCGCGACTGGCTGATCCGGCAGCCGACCAGCAACGACTGCGCATCGCGCAACTGGAAGCGCAAATTGCAAAGGAATGGGATGAATATCAGAAACTGCCACGGCGTAAGTTCATCGGCGCGCGCACCGAGGCCGTGGTGTACGCGGAATATGTCGATCGATGGCGCGAGCGTATAGAAAAAGTCGGCACGCAGTATTTCCCGGACGAAGCCAAGCGCCGCAAGCTATTCGGGTCTCTGGTCATGACCGTGCACATCAAGGCCAACGGCACCGTGGAAAAAATCGAAATCGACCGTTCCTCCGGACACCGCCTGCTCGACACGGCGGCCAGGCACGCGGTCGATCTGGCGGGGCCATTCCCGCCTTTTCCCGTCGCCGTGCGCAAGGACTGGGATATTCTGAGCATCTCGCGAACCTTCAGCTACACGCGCAACGATCTCGAACTGATTGCCAGTCCATGACCGAGCGCTATGCCGTGGTTGGCAATCCCATTGCCCATAGCAAATCCCCCGAAATACATGCCGCATTTGCGCGCCAGACCGGTCAGGATATCGGCTATTCGCGATTGCTCGCGCCGCTTGACGGCTTCCGCGCGACCGTGGACAGCTTCCGCGCCGAGGGCGGCAAAGGCGTCAATGTGACCGTGCCATTCAAGCTCGAGGCATTCGATATCGCGCACCGGGTATCGCAGCGCGCCAAGGATGCGCAAGCCGCCAACTTTCTGATGTTCGAGGGAAACCGGATATTTGCCGACAATACCGATGGCCCGGGATTGGTTCGCGATCTCGTGAACAACCTCGGATACCATCCGAAAGAAAAGCGAATCCTGCTGCTCGGCGCGGGAGGCGCGGCCCAGGGCGTGCTCGCGGCATTGCTTGAGCAAGAACCCAGCATACTGACCATTGCCAATCGCACGGTGGAAAAAGCGCTGAGACTCGCCGAAACCTTTCGCCGCCATCCGGCAGCCGGGTCAAGCGTGCTGTCCGGATTGGGTTTCGAGGATCTCGCCGGGCATCATTTCGATCTGGTCATCAACGCCACGTCATCCAGTCTGCACGGGCAATTGCCGCCGCTGCCGGCGCAAGCCTTTGCCCCCGGCGCGCTCGCCTATGACATGATGTACGGCAGAGTACACACTGCGTTTCTTGCATTTGCCGAAGCGCGCGGAGCCAGGACGGCGGACGGGCTCGGCATGCTGGTCGAGCAGGCCGCCGAATCCTTCTTGCTGTGGCGGGGCGTGCGTCCCCAGACAGCACCGGTCATCGCGCGGCTGCGTACGGCCTGACCCCCATGAAGAAGGCATGGCGCTGGTCGGCGCGGGTCGTGCTGCTGCTCATCGCGGCCGTGCTGATCTATCAGTTCTGGATTTTCGGCAATGTGGTCTGGTGGATATGGTTCAATCCATCGACCAGCGCCTTCATGGAAGACCGGCTGGAAGTGTTGCAGCAGAAAAATCCGGATGCCGAGCTGCGCCACAAGTGGGTGCCTTACGCCCGCATATCCATCCACCTGAAACGCGCGCTCATTGCCGCCGAAGATGCCAAGTTTCTCGACCACGACGGCTTCGACTGGGAAGCGATCCAGAATGCCTACGAAAAGAACCTCAGGAAAGGCAAAGTCGTCGCCGGCGGTTCCACCATCAGTCAGCAACTGGCGAAAAATCTGTTCCTCTCCGGCAGACGCACGCCCTGGCGCAAGGCGGAGGAAGCGGTGATTACGATCATGATCGAGAACGTGATGTCAAAACAGCGCATATTCGAGATCTATCTGAACATCATCGAATGGGGCAACGGTGTTTTTGGTGCCGAGGCGGCAGCGCGGTACTATTACCGCACCAGCGCGGCCAATCTCGATCGCGCACAGGCGGCGCGGCTTGCGGCCATGGTACCGAGGCCACGTTTTTACGACAAAGTCCGCAGTTCGCCAATGCTTGAGCGTCGAACCAATATCATTCTCGACCGGATGTACCAGGCCCAGGTCCCCTGATTCAAGACGCTACTTGCGAAAACATGCTGATTCATCCGCAATTTGATCCGGTCGTCGTGCATCTCGGTCCGTTGGCCGTGCGCTGGTATGGCTTGATGTATCTGCTGGCCTTCGCGATGGTGCTGGTGCTGGGGCGTTATCGCCTCAAAACGCAACCCCGGCTCGGGCTGACCGTGCGCGATCTCGACGACATCTTGTTTCTCGGCGTAATCGGCGTCGTTCTGGGCGGACGCCTGGGTTACATCCTGTTCTACAAGCTCGGCGACTACCTGCGCGAACCGCTGCGTATCCTGTATGTTTGGGAAGGTGGCATGTCGTTTCACGGCGGCTTCATCGGAGTCGCTCTTGCGCTGCTGTGGTTTGCCCGCTCGCGTGCCAAGAGCTGGCTCGCCGTTTCCGACTTCATCGCACCACTGTGCCCGCTTGGACTGGGCGCCGGACGCATCGGCAATTTCATCAATGCAGAACTGTGGGGGCGACCAACCGACCTGCCCTGGGCCATGATATTCCCGAATATCGACAAGCAGCCGCGCCACCCCTCGCAGCTCTATGAGTTTGCTCTTGAGGGACTGGTTCTGTTTGCTCTGTTGTGGTGGTTTTCCAGGCAACCGCGGCCGGCCGGAGCGATATCAGGAATGTTCCTGCTGGGATACGGCGTATTGCGTTTCGGGGTCGAATACACGCGCGAACCGGATAATTACCTCGGGCTGCTGGCGATGGGATTCTCGATGGGGCAATGGCTCAGTTTGCCGATGATGGTTGCCGGCATCGGCTTGCTGCTGTGGGCTTACCGCAAAAAATCTAATTGAAATTTGCCGGGTTGTCGGTGATGGCGAAAAAACTGCGCCGGTTGAGCAGACGCGTCAAGTTGTCCAGTGAGTGCAAATGCGAGTAGATTTTCACCAGCGCTCCGGCCGACATCAACCGCTGTAGCTGCTGAGCGGGCAGCATTTCGAGCGCAGCCGGCGACACCCGATGCATGCCCTCCAGTTGCATCGTGAAACCGTCAACCTCGGCCTTCATGGTAAAAGGTTCGAGCAATCCCAACTCGACTGCCAGACCACACAGCGACCGGCAACGCGAGCGATCCTGCTCGTAATCGAAGATCAACCTCTCCAACTCCAGCCACTGCGATAGCGCGTGGCCTTGCTCGTCGTAGAGTCGCCCACCCGAATCCTGCAGAGCACTTTCTTCAATACAGATAATGCGCGCATCCCCGGATTTTTCCCTGGTTGGGTACGCGCCCATGCAGAACGGATAGCGGCGAACATAGGTCGGCAGATAGGTGCGCCGGTCCCACGAGCCATCGGCGAGGATGAATAAATTCTGACCGGGCTGCAAGCCGAGCACCAGCACCGGGCTGAAAGTGTTTCCGGCGTCGGAGGTGACGAAGGCCAGGGGATAATCGCGACACGCCGGTTCGAACTCGGACAGAGTCATCGGCATCAGGTGCAGGCGCTGGAAAATCGCCGGCGTTTGCTCCGCACGCGGAAGGCGCACCCTGTGATCCTTGCGCAACGGCGTGATGTGCTCGTAACCCGGCGGCGGATCGATCCTCATTCCGGCACGTCTGAATTGTTGGAGAAAATTCTATTTCAGTATAATAACTCTGCTTTGTTTTAAGGCGGATTGCACCAGGTTTTCGGGGACGTAGCTGAAGCTGGGACAGCGTCGGGTTCGCAATGCGAGAACTTGCACAAGAGCCTCGCCTCCTCCGCTTTAGGGTGTGGTTCCGCTGCAATCAAGATCTGGTGGTAAATTAGGAATAGTAAGTAGCAAAAAATACAAGGGGACGTAGCTCAGCTGGGAGAGCGTCGCGTTCGCAATGCGAAGGTCGGGAGTTCGATCCTCCTCGTCTCCACCACTTTTCCAAGGCCAGACGCTGCTCTGGCCTTTTTCTTTTCTGCCGTAGCGCCAGCACTGGCGCGGCTTCCGGGTGTCGTGCAGCAGAAGGGCAGTGAGGCAATTCAGGTGTGCCCCGGCACTTTGCTGGCGCGCTTTCGCGAACTCCGGGACTATCTGAAAGGCCTTTTGCGTCTCTTCAGGCTTGTCGTTGGATTCGGGCTGCATCTTCAGCCTTGGCAGTCCGAGTTCATCTGCATCGATCTCGATGATCAGTCCAATGCTGAGAAGGTCCTCGCTCTTTTTCTTGGCCATGAAGCGTATTTGCGCAAACAATTGGTCTGTTCGGGTTGCCTGCACTCGCGCCCGGATTATGGCCTCTCGCCGGTCCGCTGTCGCAAGCGACCGATATAGCAGCTGGCCCAGATTGAGAACGCATTGCACATCAGCGAGCACTCTTCGCCGAAAGAAATACGTGGTGCCGTACCTGGACCGCTGAAGAAAATTCCCCGCCATAAGCTCTGCGCTGCACCTTTGTGCTGCACCCGGAGCTATCCGCTAGGAAACCTACTGTTTTGTGCCTCTGGGATCAGAAGCTTGGGGGAATGTTGGTGGCAAGGGCACTACCAAATTCTAGAGTGAAAACATCGCCATATTTACGCTAGTTGCCCCCAAAGTTGCCCCCGGGTGTCTATTGCTACCCAAAGCTCGCCAGCGCACGCCGCAACGTTCTCTTGAATTTTGATCGACTCATTCGCCTCGCGCGCGCGCGCGTACTGCTCTCGAAACTCCGTTTCAGTGGATGGTCGCGCCGCGCTGTTCGAGAAAGGCAAGCCGCTCGGCCTCGGCTCGTGTCAGCCCGCCGTCAAACTCCATGATCGCCGCGCGTTCCTCGAAGGCTTCGCGGTCAATCATCACCGCTCGCAGTTCGTCCACCAGTTCGGCCTTGTGTTCGCGGATCACTGGAAGCCAGCGGTTGACCGCCTCGCCGTTGCCCACGGCCTTGATGGTGCCGGAAGGCGACAGCGCCAGCTTCACGCCGTCCGCTTGGGCTTGCCTGATGATCGTCGCTGGGGTCATATTTCAACCTCCACCACGGGCGGCGCTTCGGCCGAAGCCCGCCCAAGATGCCCTTGTCCGTCCAAGATGCCCTGTTTTTCTGTGTGGGCAACATGGGCATCTTGGGGAATTTGGGCATCTTGGGAGGTCGGTAAGCGCCACCACCAGCCGCCTGAAAATCCCTGCCGGTACGGTTTAATGTGCAACCGTTCGCGCGCTGTGCGTAACGGCTTGTCGGCAATTCCGGCTTGACGTGCCTCTTTCTGTGCGTCGGATGCTCTCATGGGGCCGTCGAATAGTAGCTCGGTCAACCAGCTTTGCGCTTCATCGGTCGCGCTGCGTCCGTCGGAATTCCCCCCCAGCGCCATCGCCTCGTTGGCGGTTACCGTCACGGCCGCAGTTTCCCACAGCACGCGGGAAGTTTCGATCAGCCCGGCTGCGCTTTTAAATTGTGCCGATTGCACCTCGAAGGCGAGTCCGGTTTGATCGTTGCCGATATTATTTTTCAGCGGTAGGAATAAGCGCCGGTCTTCGTTGCTTGGGTCTTTCACCACAAGCCAAGCCGCTCGCGCCGCCGCGACAAATGCCATGCTTCCGGTAACGCGCATCAAGGCATCGCTGCCGCCGCTTTTATTCAGATGCGTAACAGCAACCACCGCTGATCCATGCTTCGCAGCCAGATCGGACAGGGGAGCAAGCAACGCCCGTACCTGGGCATTTACGTGCGAGTCGGCATCCCCAAGATAGGCGGTTATCGGGTCAATCACGATTAAGGCCACGTTGCCGATTTCGGCCAGCAGCACGCCCAATCTGCCCAGGTCGGCTTTCAGGTTGAAGGCTCGCACTACTTCGCCCCCGTCCGCCCGGTAGCTCTCTACCACCGCGTCAAGGATGAAGACTCGCGACAGATCAGCACCAGCCGCCTCCAATCGCGGGCGAATCGTGTCCGCCGGATCATCCTCGGCTGAAAGGAAAATCACATTTCCGGGATCGGCGGGCGTTCGATCCACGGGCCAGGCACCTCCGGTTGTTACGACGGCCGCAATGCTCACCGTTACTTGAGATTTTCCCAGACCGGGATTTCCTGCCAGCACTGAAACCTTGCCGCGCGCAATGCGCCCCTGCCACAGCCAGCGGATTGGCTTTGCCTGAATGTCCAAGGCTCGGCGGTAGGCAATACGGCCTACAGCATTACTGCCCTCTGCGCTCCCGGCGTCCGGTTGATGCACTTCCCTTGGAGATTCGCTTGCGCCCGCTATGGTGCGTTTTACGGCTTCCGCGCCGCGATGCGCTGCCATGTCGTTGAAGTCGGTCGCGCCTTCCGGTCGATCAGTGCCGAAGGCGGGGATCACCACCCGCCCGCCGACAGATTTCGCCGCCTCGGTAGCCTTTGTCATTCCCGGATTGCCTGCGGTGCCGGTGTCATCGTCAGCGCACAGGATCAAAGGAAGCTCAGGGAATTTGCCGCGCATGGCTTTCGCCACAGCTTCCAGTTGCCCAGCGTTGAATGCCACTGCCACCGGATAGCCTGTTGCTTCGTGAATGGTCGCGCCCGTTGCGAAACCTTCTGCGATGCACAGCGCCACCGCGCCCTTTGGGTCGCCGATGGCGCAATAGCAGCCGGCCACCCTCCCACCGGTCAGAAACCGCTTTTCACCATCCGGCCCGATGAATTGCAACGAATGAAGCTCGCCACCGTCGCGCAGGGGAATCACCAGCGCGCCGTTGTGAAACCGCGCCCCGTGCGCTTTGATACCCTTGCGGGTCAAGTAGGGATGATCGTCTGGCACGAGCGTTGCGGCATTCCAGATCGCCGCCGCCTTCCTCGCGGCGTCTGCCCGCAGCCGCTTTTCCTCGGCATCGCGCTGCCGTCGCATCGTTTCGACGCGCATCCGATGCGCATATTGCTCCGCAGGAGTAAGCGTGCGGCCAACATCAGCGCGCCACGTCTTCGAAGTGCCACTGCGCCAGTCGCCAAATGCACCCGCCGGAATGCCATCGTTGTAAAGGACAAGCCAAGCGGAATCGTCGGCGGGCGCCCCGTTGCCGGAAAAACGGCGCAGCTTGCCATCGGCAATTATTGCGTCCGGCGGCATCAGCTCAGCGGATAGGATCGCGTCTCGAAATTGTTCGACGGCGCTACGCATGGCGACTCTCGGCCACTGCAAGCCGCTCACGCAAGCTTTCAAGCTCGACGGTCAGCCTGTCTATCTCAAGACTCGCGTCATGGTTGAAAAAGCGGTCAGTGCAAAGCACTCGGCAAAGACGGCAGCGAAGCCACTTAATCAGCGCGCTCATTTCGCACCGTCAATAAGTGCGAAGATTGACGACCGGCGCCAGACCGTTACACCGGGGGACAATTTAATCGCCGCAGGATATCGGCCTTCGCGCACACCCTGCCACCAGTGCGAACGGCTGACAGGAATTAATGCTGGAATTCCGGCCTTGGCATCGCCAATGATTTGGCGTAGCCGCAGGAATCCGGTCTCAGGTATGGCTTGAATCGACATTTTTGCACTCCGTCCGCTACGGTACAGCCGCAGCCTTTGAGGTGCGATCCTGCCCAGTACCAAGCGGCGGCACAAAGTGAAAATATCGCGGCTACTTCACCTGCCCCGCAAAGAATTCTTTCTGTTCCGTGCTAAGTTCCAGTATCGCTGAAAACTCTTCAAGGATTGCCATCCTCGTTTTCTTTTTCGTTCTGGTTAGATCGTGCATAGTCTCTTCCGAAATATTCCCCGCTGCCGCCCCCTTTCTCTTTGCTTCCTCAAAGGTGTCGCCCTCATGACGGGCTTTGTAAAACACTACCAGCGCATCAACATGGTTTCGGTTCGGGGTCAATAGTTGCGGGCGCTTTCTCGGTTTCTGAATGCAAAACGCCTTCGCTGCGCCGTCCCGTTGGCGCACTGAATCCAACTCGACATAGCGCTTTACGCACCTCGCAACATGCCTCACTAACTCAACGTGTGCCCCCTCCGGTTCTTCTGCCAAAGTGGCAAACAGATTTAGAAGTTTCTCCCCCGCTACGCTATCGCCACACTCTGCCGCTTCGGATAACTCGCGTAACTCGTCGGTATAGGTCATAAGCATTTCCTTTGATACTTCTTGCTTCGAGGGCAGCATCAGGCGGGAAAGGGCGCATCAGTGTCGCCTCGCTCGGGCTACACATGACGATCTCAAGACCTGGATTCTGGGTTTCCCTTCTTTATGGATTCCCGAATCTTGTCCATTTCGACAGATGCAAGACCGGCTATCAGCATTCCCACCAACCAGAAGGTCAGCGCCAAGGGAAACTGAAGTGTGAATAGCACAACGCGTCGAACACCTAACCATGTACCCTGTCGTGGGGCAGTCAAGTAGCGCTCGACTGCCTCAGCCTCAAGGAATAAATCCGGAATCATTGCGACTGCGAACGGCTCATGCGTGCCTCGAAGAGAATGCGGCAAGAACAGATCTCCTGTCGAAATGGAAACCCACGAATCGTGTCGCAACCATTCCACAGCCTGAGCAGAGACCATTAACAGGCCATACAGTGCCAACGTTATTCCAACCAAGGAGAACGCTTTCGGCAAAATTAGGTCAATTTTTGTTGGCGCTCTTGGTGTCAATGCCCTTTCACTTTGTATGCGTGATTGTTCCTGCGCCCAAGCCATGAGGCGGCTCACAATCTCATCCTTTTTAATTGTTTTGTAGTAGATTCGGAAAACGGTAAAACCAACGTATGGCAGGCTAAACAATGCCATTTGTACCACTACGGAAATGGCAGGCTGCGACAGTAGGCCGCCAAACACAAGAAGCACGAAGGCGATTCCCAACTCGTAACGAATTCTGTCCCACATAGAAATGTGTCTTACGTATGTTCGTAAGCGAAGCTACGCGACTTGACCATGGCATCGGGAAGTCGCCCTATGAGTTCATCTGAAAGTGAATGCAGCGTCATCGCGCTACGCCGCCTTCTTCACCCGCAATTCAACCCGCATGCCCGCACGGCCCAGCATGTTGACCAGCGCATCAAGACTGAATTTGTCGATCTTGCCGCGCAGCAAGTCGTTGAGCCTCGGCTGTGTGATGCCCAACACGCGTGCGGCTTCGGTTTGCGTCTCGCCGCTGCGTTTTACGAATTGCTCCACCCGCGTCATTAATTCGGAACGCAGATGCAGGTTGTGCGCTTCCTCGGGCGAGAAACCGATGTCGAAGAACACGTTGCCGCTGCCGCGTTCGATCTTCAAGCGTTCTGTCATGATTTTTTCCTGTCGTTCACCAATGCCCGAAACCGTGTCCGGGTAAGCTCGATATCCGGCTTGGGCGTGCTGCGCGTCTTTTTCTCGAAGGCGTGAAGCACGTAGATCGCCTCGGAAAACTTCGCAACGTAGATAAGCCGATACGCCCCGTTGTCCCGTACTCGTATTTCCTTCACACCGATCCCGATGGATGGCATCGGTTTCCAGTCCTCGGGTTCCAGGCCGTCTTGCACTCTCGCAAGTTGCCGACCCATGCGCTGGCGCACGAGCGTCGTGAATTTCTTCACGGCTTGCCGACTATCGCCAATCCAAGCTACGGGCTTCACCAGATTATATTGAAATGGATATATAAATCAAGACAAATCCCGGCCGTTTTCTCACGTCGCATTGCCATAGAGCGGGATGACTTGCGCCCCTGCCTTCAGCTTGTCCAGGTAGTCCGCCCATTGCTGCATCATCTTGCGGCGCTCAGGCAGGTGCGCCGTGCGGTTGTAGGCGCGTCCGTTCGGGTCGCGCACCGCATGGGCCAGTTGATGCTCGATCAGATCGGGGCGCACGCCCAGCACTTCATCAAGGATGGTGCGCGCCATTGCGCGAAAGCCGTGCCCGCTCATTTCGTCCTTGGCGATGCCCATACGCCGCATGGCCGCGAGAATGGCGTTATCGCTCATCGCGCGCTTGGCGCTACGCGCGCCAGCGAACACATATTCCCCGCCACCGGTCAGCCCGTGCAGTTCGCGCAGGATGGCGACAGCTTGTGTGGCGAGCGGCACGATATGCGCCGTTTCGGTTTTGCTCACGGTGTAGCGCCACTCTGCCGCATCAAGGTCGATGTCAGCCCAGCGGGCATGTCGAAGTTCGCCGGGGCGCACGAATACCAAAGGGGCCAGACGCAGCGCACACTGAACGGTCAACGTCCCTTGGTAACTGTCCAGTGCGCGCAACAGTTCGCCTACCCGCTTCGGATCGGTAATCGCCGCGAAGTGCTCACCTTTGACCGGAGCCAGTGCGCCGCGCAGATCACCAGAAGGATCGCGTAGCGCGCGTCCTGTGGCCACGGCATAGCGAATTACTTGCCCGCATGTACCCAGTGCGCGGTGCGCGGTTTCCAGCGCGCCACGGCTTTCAATTCGGCGCACTACCGCCAGCAGTTCCGGGGCGGTTATTTCCGCAATCGGCCGCCCGCCAATCCAAGGGAAGATGTCACGCTCGAACCGCCGGATGATCCGCCCACTGTGATGCTCGGCCCAGTTCGGGGAATACTTGGCAAACCATTCACGGGTTACTACCTCGAAACTGTTCGCGGCACGATCCGCACGGGCGGACTTGTTTGCCTTGCGGTTGTCGCTCGGGTCTGTACCTTGCGCCAACAGCTTGCGCGCTTTGTCGCGCTGTTCGCGCGCGTCCTTCAAGCTCACGTCTGGATAGACGCCAAGCGAAAGCCGTTTTTCCTTGCCTTGAAATCGGTACTTGAGGCGCCACCACTTCCCGCCACTCGGGGCAACTTCAAGATAAAGCCCGTTTGCATCGAACAAGCGCACCGGCTTTGCACCAGGTTTAACGCGCTGAACGGCGGTATTGGTCAGTGGCATCTGGGGGCAACTTTTTTGAAGTGAGGCGAGTTGCCCCCAATATTGCCCCCCAGTTGCCCCGGATGTCAATGGACGCTGTTGCCCCCGATTGGACGCACTACGGCGGGAAAGTTACGTTATTTCTGAGGGTTAAGGACTACTTTGGACTTCGCTGGATTGTGGGATGGTGGCCAAGGGCGGAATCGAACCACCGACACAAGGATTTTCAGTCCTCTGCTCTACCGACTGAGCTACTTGGCCCCCGTTTGCAACTGTAACCCGAGGCAAATTCGGATTTGATATCCGCGCTGCCGCCCAAGAAAGGCCGCACATTATAGCCAGTCGAATACGGTTTGTAAGCTGCTGTTGATTTCCGTTTAGAACTGACCCGGCGTTTTCATTCAAATTTGACCCGCCTTATTGTCGCATGACGCGACTACTTGTCTGTGGATAAGTCGGTGGTCTCGGGTGGTTTGACTCCTTTCGATTTGGTTTTGCGTTTGGA
>JANLTJ010000002.1:0-40629 GCA_031362885.1 Betaproteobacteria bacterium | reverse complement strand
CCCGCCCCGGTTGCACCGCGTCCGGTTGATCAGCGCCCTGTTCTGCACTGCCGTTGCGGCAACAGCGGCCACACGGGTGCCTACCCGTTCTCGACGCTGCCTAGCTCGGGCCGCTGCGACGACTGCGCATAGGGGAATGCGATGATTATCGATGCCCCGATTAAACCCATTACCCGCACGGGCGCCCCGGCAAAGGGGCGCCCCCTCAAACTGCGACTCAGCGACAGATACAGATGGGCGCACGAGTTCACGGCTGCCAGCCCGGAAACGCTGCGGGACGGGTGTTTCGACGCGTGGGTTTCGTACCTCGTAGAGCGCGCACGCCGCCGTGACGAACGTTTTCCACCCCACCAGACTATCAATAGAAAACGGTTCGACTGTGCGTGGCCGCCTGCCCTGAAGTTGAACGTTTTTGACGAGAACTACTCGATGTGGATCAATGCTAATTACGGGACAGATTCCGCAAAAATCGTGACAGTCGCCCAGCCTGGAACCAAAACCGCACACGAGTGGAACGATGAGCCGTGGGAAATGTTTTGGCTGCGTTGTCTGCGCTGCTGGGATGCGTGCTATCGGCTGAATAAATTCCTCGGACGGATTCCTAAAATGCTGAGTGATGGTTCCGATGGGGAAAAAACATGAGCGCGTTTTCCTCCCTGATGCGCCGGGCCGACACGCTGCGGCGTGTCGAGTCCGATCCGCTCCGATCCGAGTGGTATGCAGGCTACATGCGCGGACTGCGACGTGCCCACCACGGTGAGCGGTTTGGCACTGAGGCCGAGCACGGCATGTGGCTGGCCGCAGCCGACTCGGACGACCCATCACGCGCTGCGCTGGGCCGTGGCTATCGGGCCGGCCTGACGCTGGAGGCGCGTGATCCAGATCTCTGGTGCCGGCGCTGCGAGGCGTTCGTGCCGACCATTGACGACGGCGAAACGTGCGCGCGATGCAATCTCGTGCTATGACCTCGCCCACCCCAGCGCAGCTCCGCGCAGCCCGTGTCCATGCCGGGCTGACCCAGGCCGCCGCCGCAACCCTTGCCGGACTGGGCGCCCAATCACGGTGGGCGGAATACGAGTCCGGTGCGCGGGGCATGGATGCGGTGCGCTGGCGGTATTTTTTGCACGTAGCCGGCATCAAGCGGATCGCGTTCAGCGCGGCAAAAAAACAAAATGATTTTTGACCCGCTTGGCCGGTGTAATCTGAGTGTAGTCAGGCCCACAAACCGCCGTAAATTACACCATTGAATGAAATATAAGCACTTGATTATTATCATAATCGAGTCGATGCGCAGCACTCATAATCCTTTGGTCGTCGGTTCAAGTCCGACCGGGCCCACCACTTTCTTAGCCCGACCCGGGCTTGCATCTGACCCGGGCCGATCAGTAGTCGTCCTTTTCTTCGAGATTTCCGAGGGCTTCGGAATCTTCGTCCTCGTAGAATTCCTCTTCTTCGTCCCGCCAGTCGCCCGAATCGATGACATCCTTCACGATATCGTTGATTCGCGTGCGGACATCCAGTTCGGCCTGGCCGCTGATGCCATCCGTTTCGAAGTACGCTTCTTCGTCATCATCGACACTGATCGCCGCATCCGGCCATTCTGCCTGCAATGCCTGAAGCAGCAGCTCCTTGAATTGTTCGTATTCCTGTTCGGACGCCATGCCAAGCATTTCATGATTGGCAAAGTAAAAGATCGAAAGTGTGGAGGCCATATCCTTGTCCCGGAACGAAGCTGCAAACGGCGTGAGGATACCAAAACCGGGTTGATATTCCAATTTGCAGGACTTGGGTCATTCATCCTTTGCAATTCGAACTCGGCACATCTCGTGCCAGATCCATTGGAAAACGGCCGTGTCATCCAGGCTGTCGCACTTCAAACCTCGCCGTGGCGAGTCTCCACCAGGATGCCGATGTCCTTGAGAAACTGCGTCGGCAACAGACCGCCGGCGTAGACGATAACGGCGCCATTGCGCAGACTGAAGCTCTTGTCCGCGTGTTTGAGTACAACCTCGCCGGATTTTACTTCCACCACCTGGGATTCAAGCAGAACACGCATCCGGCGATTCGATTCCGCCGCCGTGAGACGATCGCGATTTCCCGGTTGGATGCGATTGAAGGTATTGCCCCGGTCGGGTAACGCGATGCCAGTTTCCGGCGACCTGATTGAAAGCAGCGATGCGATTGCCATCGGAGCGCGAGACCTGAAAATAGAAATCCGCGACATCGTCAGGTAACAACCTGCGATGCCGTTCGTCGCGGCGTTGCTAACGTGCGTCAACGAGTATGCTGCGGTCAATCTCGGCGAGGGTGGGACGTCCGAGCAGGGTCAGGGTAATGTCGATTTCGTCCCGGAGTATTTGCAGGGCACGTTCAACGCCGGGCTGCCCGCCAGACGCAAGACCATATAGCCAGGCGCGCCCGATCATGCAGGCCTTGGCACCGAGCGCGCGGGCCCGGACGACATCCGCGCCGCGGCGAATGCCACCGTCGAGTATGACTTCAATACGGTCGCCGACCGCATCTGCAATCGCTGGCAGCGCCTGCACCGCGGAAACCGCACCCTCCAGTTGACGCCCGCCATGGTTCGAAACGATGACACCGTCCGCGCCATGCGCGATCGCGAGTTTTGCATCTTCGGCGCTGAGGATACCCTTGAGCAGTACCGGGCCGCCCCAATGCGACTTGAACCATTCCACGTCTTTCCAGTTGACGCTCAGATCGTACTGTCCGGCGATGAACTGGGTGATGGTCGTGGCGTCGGTGGCGGCGGCCTGGGTGCCTTCAAAGTTCTTGAACGCGATGCGCGGACCCAGCCCGACATCGAACAGCCAGGAGTAGTGCCGGACGAAATCCAGAATCGTGGCCACGGAGAGACGCGGCGGCACGGTGAAACCGTTGCGCATGTCGCGCTCGCGAGGCCCCTGTACTTTCGTGTCCACGGTCAGCACCAGCGCGCTGCAGCGGGAAGCCTTTGCCCGGTCGATAAATGCTTTGGTCAAGCCACGATCGCTCAGCACATACAGTTGGAACCATTTGGGCTGCGCCGACTCGAGGCTGATTTCCTCGATGCTGCACGTGGCCATGGTGGACAGACAATACGGCAGGTCGAACTTCTCCGCCGCACGCGCAGCGGACAGCTCCCCGCGCCGCGACAGCAAGCCCGTGAGTCCGGTTGGGGCGAGAATCAGCGGCGAAGCGCAGTGCTGGCCGAACAGGGTGATCGACTGGTCTCGCACGCGGACATCGGTCAGCGTGCGGGTGAGAAAGCGCCACTTCTGGAAATCCTCGCGATTGGCCCGCAACGTGGATTCGTCCTGGGAACCACCGTCGATGAACTCGAAAATGGCACGCGGCAGGCGGCGCTTGGCCGCTGCGCGAAGGTCATCGATATTGATGGCTTGCATGGATACGCTTGTTGTTAATAGTGAGTCGAATTCAGGGTGCCGATTCTACGTGATGTCGCCCTCAGGCCAGGATGGCATGCCCGGTCAGGGACGCTTCGGATTGTCGCCCCAGAACATGGGACTTGCGTAGCTGCGCGGCTTGCGCAGATCTTCGAGGTAGAGAGACGGCGCCATTTCCCAGGCATATTCGTTCAGGCGTTCCAGCATGTCCTGCACGCGCCGGGGTTCGCGTGAGGCGCGATTGTCTTCCTCCGAAGGATCGTCCTGAACGTGATAGAGCTCGTGGCGTACCGGCAGGCGCGAATAGACAATCAGTTTCCAGTCGTCCACCATCAGCGCAGCGCGAAAATCTTCCATGCCCAACAACAATTCCCTGCGCGGGCTGAGTTTGGCCTCGGCGATCGCCGGCCATTGATTGACTCCGTCGAGTGGTTTGATCTGCCCGGCACCGGCTCCGGCAAGACCCAGCAGGGTGGGGTACATATCGGTGATGTGAATGGGCTCGGTGACAATCCCGGGTGGGATTTTTTCCGGCCATGACGCGATCGCGACCACGCGCAGCGATCCTTCGTACAGGCTGCCTTTTCCATCCCGATAAGGTCCGTTGTCGGCTACCTGGCGTTTGATATCGCCGTCGCCCGATGGGTATTGGTTTGGCACGGCACCGCCGTTGTCGCTGTGAAAAATGACCAGCGTATCTTGCGTCATGCCTCTGGCCTCAATTGCCGCGATGACTTTGCCGATTGCATCGTCCAGCGCGGTCACGGCGGCGGCGTAGGCGCGTTGGTCCAGGTCGCGCAGTTCCGGGAACCGGTCCAGATAGGCTTTGGGCGCCGTCAATGGCGACTGCGGTGCATTGAAGGACAGAAAAAGAAATAGTGGTTTGATCCGGTCGTGCTTCTCGATAATGCGCACTGCATCCCGGCCGATCAGCGTGGTGCAGTAACCATCTTCCCGGATCGGCCGGTCATTTCGATGCCAGTCAGGTTGCCGCAGGACATTGGTCTTGCGCACACAATCCAGGTCGCCGTTAAAGCTGCCGTAGAAACTTTCGAAGCCACGCCGGGTGGGCCAGAAGTCTTTTTTGTAATGACCAAGTTGCCACTTGCCGAGCATCGCCGTGCGATAGCCGGCCTGTTTCAATGCTTCGGACAGCAGGTGCTCGTCGTTCGGCAGTCCATACTGGCTCCATGGAAGGATCGACAGTGTTTGAAATCCATAACGCATCGGATGGCGTCCGGTGAGCAGCGCGGCGCGCGTGGCGGAGGAATACGTTTGCGTGTAGAAGCGCTCCAGACGCGCACCCCTTTGTGCGAGTGCGTCCAGATAGGGCGTCTTGATCGCGCCGCCGTGAAATCCCACGTCTTTCCAGCCCAGATCGTCGGCCAGAATATAGATGATGTTCGGGCGCGGCGCGGCGCCTGCGGCCAACAGCGAACAGCCCATGCCCAGTCCAAAGCCCGCCAAACAGGCCAAGATTCGCACGCCGGCTGCCATACGCCCCTCCCCATGTAGATGGCGCGATGTTACCTGACTATGCCGTGCCGGCGATCTTGAGGCGCCATTCTTGGCACGATGAGCGATCTTGGATGGTTCGCGCTGCGCTACAATCGGCCCCGACATGAAAGAGCGTCAGATCATCACCGGTGTGCTGCGCGCGCTGGGCCGCCGTCTGTGGATCAACCGGGCCATTCGCGACGCCACCTTCGGCTTGTGCATAATCTTGTTTTGCCTCGTGTGCTTTCAGTTGGCGCAACCGGCTCTGGCCGCGAATCTGCCGTTCGCGGCAACCGCGATTCGCCTCGTGCTGGCCGTGGCATTTGCCGCCGTCACTATTGAAATCGCAAGGCTTTGCGCGCGACGTGTATCCACGCGCCAGGCGGCTGCGCAGGCCGATGCGCGCGCGAACCTGAATGATGAACTGAAATCTGCGCACTGGTTCCTGGACCAAAGAGAGGTTTCCGCGATCGCGCAACTGCATGTGCGGCGTGCCGCAGACACTGCCACCCGGCTTGATCTTGGAAGCATCGCCCCGCGCGGATTGCCCGCCAATGTACTGGTGGCCGCACTGCTCGGGCTGCTTTTGGTTGCGCTGATCTCGGTTACCCCCTACCTGTCCCATTCCCGGGATTTCAACCGGGCAAACGCAGCCGCCGGACTGGGTGGGGCCAATGACCCGCGCGAACTTGCCAAAGACGCGGCGGCCGGCACCGGAATTGAACCCATCGACTTAGCGTTGCGTACGCTGAGCCAGAGCGAGGCATCCGGGCAGGAGGTGGCGCGTGCGCTGGCTGACGTGCGCGATGCCATTGACCGGGCGAACATGGAAGCAGCCGACGCGCGCGACGGACTGGCGAAACTGGCCGACGCGTTGGCAGACAACGCGCGCTTTGAGGCCGTCGGACAGGCGGCGCGTCAAGAACGCATTGGTGACGCGGTGGCGCTATTACGCATGCTGCAGGCCGAGAGCGCACCCGCCGCAGCACCCGAAAACGCCACGGACAAACTGACCGGCCAGAGCGGCGCGCCTCTGGGCCAGATCGATCAGGCGCTGGAGAGCGCGGCACGTGATCTGGCAGGCATGAGCACCCAGATCAATCAGGAAGCGATCGATCGGGTGATCGCGGCGTTAGAGCAGGCCGATGAACGCATTGAGGCGCAGAGTCGGGCAAACAGCGTCAAGCGCAATCTGGAGAAGAATTTGGGCGCGACTGCGCAGCGCAGTCAGCTTACCCCCAGCCAGTTCGACAGTCGCAGCAATGCCCCGAATCCGATGCCTTCACCCGACACCGGGAACACCTCCATGCGCGGCGGCACCTTGTTCCGTCAGGCCGCCGTCGCCCGCGAGGAGGGTGAATCGGCAAGCGAAGGCAGCCAGGCGGGCGAGGCTTCGGGAGAAGCCACCGCGCTGCCACTCGAGGGCGTTGCGACCACCCGGCTGGAGGCGCAGTTGAAACTTGAGAGAATGGCCCAGGCCTCCGGCACGGAAGACGAAACCGGCGAAAACGGTTCCGGCAACTGGTTTTATTCCCCCACCCGGGAGCAGCGATCCAGCTTGCTGACCGAGAGTGTTCGTTTCCATGCCGACCATGAACGGGAATCCGCCGCCGTCCACGACCGGGTTACGGTGCGCCAGCGCAATGTCGTCAAGAATTATTTTCTAAACCTTCACGAAAGCGAGAAAAAATGAGTCCGCTGACCGTCGAGCGACAGATCGAGGCATTTCGCGACCAGTTCCAGTTGGTGCGCGATGAAATTTCGCACGTGATCGTCGGCAACGAAGAAATTATTGCCGGAGTAATGACCTGCCTGCTGGTGCGAGGCCATGTCTTGCTCGAGGGCATTCCCGGCGTAGGCAAGACCAAACTGGTGCAGACCATGGCGGATGTATTGCACCTGAAATTTTCCCGCATCCAGTTCACCCCCGACCTGATGCCTGGCGATATCATCGGGACGAACATTGTCAGAGAGGATGACTCCGGGCGAAAATCATTCGAATTTCATCGCGGCCCGCTGTTCGCCAATATGCTGCTGGCGGATGAAATCAACCGGGCCACGCCGAAAACGCAATCGGCACTGCTCGAAGCAATGCAAGAGAACAGCGTTTCCGCCGGCGGCCAAACGCACCCGCTTGAACAACCATTTTTTGTGCTGGCCACGCAGAATCCGATCGAGATGGAAGGCACTTATCCTCTTCCGGAAGCGCAGATGGATCGCTTCTTTTTCAAACTGAAGCTCGATTTCCCGGATGTCGAGCAATTACATCTGATCATTGATCGCACCACACGGCAGGAGGAACCGTCGGTGCAACGGGTATTGCAACAAGGACAGATCCTCGAAATGCGCGAGACAGCGCGCGCGATTCCGGTCGCGCGCCCGATTCAGGACTATGCCATCAAGCTGACCCTGGCCACTCATCCGGAGTCGAATCAGGCGCATGAGGCAACCAGGAAATATGTGCGTTTCGGTGCCAGCCCGCGCGGTACGCAGGCGCTGATTCTGGGCGCCAAAGTGCATGCGCTGATGAATGATCGGGTTTACGTGTCCTGCGAGGACGTTCGTGCGGTGGCCTTGCCGGCATTGCGCCATCGGGTATTGCTCAACTTCGAAGCCGAAGCGCAGCGCATGGACACCGATACCATTCTGCGGCGAATCGTGGAATGGGTCCCGGAACCCCGCGACTGAAATGACCGTCCGGCACCGTGATGGCTCAAGCGGCACACGATCCACGACGTCATAGAGAACTCTCTTGGCC
Organism: Betaproteobacteria bacterium; assembly: GCA_031362885.1. Taxonomy (GTDB): domain Bacteria; phylum Pseudomonadota; class Gammaproteobacteria; order Burkholderiales; family JACQAP01; genus JACQAP01. The sequence continues at coordinate 32,970 of JANLTJ010000002.1, read as the reverse complement.
AACCAAAGTGTGTTGTTCAGCGAAGAATTCCTTCGCCAGCTTGAACATCTGACCATGCTGACCCGGCGTCCTGTCGCGGGACATCTGCGCGGACACCATCGTTCGCGACGCACCGGTTCGGGCATGATCTTCGCCGACTACCGGCCTTACTCGCCGGGCGAAGACACCCGCAATCTGGACTGGGGTACTTACCTCCGGCTCGACCGCCTGATACTGCGGCTTTTCGAAGAAGAAGCCGATCTGCCGGTCTACGTTTTTATCGACGTGAGCCGCTCCATGGATTTCGGCACACCCTCTAAATTCGATTTCGCACGCCGGTTCGCCGCCGCGATCGCCTACGTGGGACTCATCAATCACGATCGTGTCAGTCTGGTGGCTTTCGCCGACGGTCTGGTCGAGGAGATGCCGGCACGTCGCGGCAAGAGCCAGGTCTGGCGATCCCTGCATTTCCTGGAGCGCCTGAAGTCTGCCGGTGGCACCAGCCTGCATAACGCGTTCCGCAGTTTTTTTGGCGCACGCCGCACGCGAGGATTGGTGGTCTTGATCTCTGATTTTCTGGACGCGGAGGGATTTGAGCGCAGCTTCCAGGTGATTCGGGAATTTCGTCATGACGTTTTCGCCATCCACGTGACGAGTCCTGAAGAGCTAGATCCCGCACTTGCCGATGATTTGCTGCTGGTGGACGCCGAACTGGGTCATTCCACGCGCACGCGGGTAACCCCGGATATCGTCAAAGCCTATCGTGAGACCTTCTTACGCTATTGCTCCGAGATCGAAGGTTTTTGCCGTGGGCACGGTTGGGGCTACCTGCGCGCCTCCACCCAGGCGCCGATCGAAGACTTGATGATCAAGGCCTTGCGCGACGAAGGTCTGCTGCGTTGATGGCATCGGCGCTGCCGACTTTCCTGTCGGCCCTGATTGTGGCCGGCGTGATTGCCATCATCGCCCTGTTGTACTGGCTCCGGCCGCCGGCGCGAACCGTGGTAGTGCCATCAAGTCTGATCTGGGATCGCGTGATGCTCGAAGTGCAGTCGCGCCCGGAGCGTTTGCGCTGGTGGTTGTCCCTGGTTCTGGCCATTGTGATTGCGATCGCAATCGCCAGCGCTATTGTTGCGTCACGCGACGCATATACCGGCGCGACCGAGCCGAAGTTTGTTCTGATAATCGACAACTCGCCGACCATGGCTGCGCGAACCGCGGACGGAACCACGCGCTGGGAACATGCCTTGACCAGGGCGCGAGCGTTGATCGCGGCTCAGCCGGACGGCGCGCAGATCTGGCTGACCGATACCCTGCGCCGCATCGACGAGCCGGCTTTTCAGGACCGGAAAGCCGCACTGGCACAACTGGCGCAACTGCGGGTCTCCTACGGACGGCTACCGGCGCTGGCTCTGCCGCAACAACCGGCCGGTATCGAAACGGCCGTTATCACGGATGGCGTTTTGATCAGCGCATGGCCGGAATCGGCACGCCTGGAATCTGTTTTTGAGCCCGTGGAGAACGCCGGTATTACCGGCTTCGAGGTGCGGGCGCTGCCCGCCGAACCCGGCCGTCACCTGGCCTATGTCGAACTCTTCAATGCCGGCAACATCGAGACGCTCATTGACCTGGCGATATCCGGGGCTGACGGCAAGCGTGTTACCCGGGAATTGCGGGTCGCGGCGGGCGGTGTGCGACGCGAGATGATCGATGTTTCCAATTTCGACAGCGGACCGCTGCGGGCGTCAATTGCCGTCGCGGGAGACGCGCTGACCATTGACGATATCGCGTATGCGGTGCTGCCGGTCAGTCGTCAGCAGCGTGTGGCATTGGTGTCCGAGGGCAATCCCTATCTGGAGCAAGCCCTGCGAGTGCAGCCGCGCGTGAGCATGACGCTGATCGCCCCTGCGCGTTTCATTGATGATCGCGGCTTTGATGCGCTTGTGTTCGACCGCTTTGCGCCAAAATCCCGCCCGCGTGTACCTGCGCTGCTGTTTCGCCCGCCCGCTGCGCCGTTTCTCCCCGCAGCGGCGCAGTGGTTGCCAGAGCCAATCCGGGAAATTTCGGCAGTCTCCGCCACGGTATGGGATGCGACGCATCCGCTGCTGGAAAACATGACGCTGGGCGATCTCAATGTCGATCGTGCCACGCTCTACCGATTGCAAAACCGGGCAAGGCAGGCGCAATCCGTACTGGCGAGCGGACCCGGAAACGTGCCGTTGATCGTTGTTCAAGAGGCTGGCGTCCGATGGATCCTGTTTGCATTTGGGCTGGATCAGTCGAACTTCGCATTGCACTCCGGTTTTCCCATATTTCTGGGTAATGCGCTGGGCTGGATGTTGGGCGAGCAGGTGGCGACCGCCCGCGGACTTGGATTGATCGAAGTGCCGGTTCCCGGTGCGCGCGTGCTGGCGCCGGACGGGCTGCCAATACCGTCCTATGCCTTCGGCCAGAGCAGCGTTTTTGAAATCGACCGTCCCGGTCTGTTTACGCTCATCACTTCCGATCATCGCTCGCGAGTCGTTGCGAATCTGTTTGATCGCAAGGTGACCGGAGTAAACGCATCCCGGATTACGCCGGCCCAACCCGGCACGGGCAACCCGGCCGGCGTACAGTGGGCATCCGGTTTCGATGCATGGTTCACGCTGCTGCTGGCTGCGGCGCTGCTGCTGCTGTTCGAGTGGTGGACCTGGAATCGGCGTCTGACGGTATGAGCGTTCCGATCACGATTCAAACCGCCTGGCCGCTGGTACTGCTGGCCTCGGTTCCATTGCTGGTCTGGTGGGCGGGCTCCAGCAAGGGGCGGCTCGCGCGCAGGCATCTTGTCGTTGCGATATCGCTGCGAAGCCTGGCGATCATCGCGCTCGCCCTGGCGCTGACGCGACCACAATGGACTGCGCAATCCGGAGATGTATCGGTCGTCTATGCGCTGGATGTTTCCCGCAGTGTGTCTTCGGAATTCATTGAATCGGCCATCAACTGGATCGAACAGGCAGACCGCGAAGGTGCTCCGGCGCACGCGCGCTACCTGGCATTTGCCGATCGCCCGGTGATGCTCAATAAGCCTGCGGATGTGCGCAATCTCGCGGTCAGCGAAGGTCGCGCCGCGGCTGCCTCGGCCGGGGTAAACGCGATCGACCAGTCGGCGAGCAATATTGAACAGGCACTCGATGCCGCTTTGCTGGAACTGGAACCCCTTCACGCGAAGCGTATCGTGCTGCTGACTGACGGCAATCAGAATGCAGGCGAGGCATGGCGCGTGTTGCCGCGGCTCGTGCGCTCCAATGTGCGCGTGTATCCGATTCCGGCCAAAGTTCGCGACGGCGATGATGTCTGGGTCGGAGACATCGAGGCCCCAACGGAAATTCATTCCGGTGAACCGGTGGGCGTGACCGTCAGGGTTTTCGCCGCCGTCGAGACGCCGGCCCGCGTTTTTCTGAAAAGCGCGACCAGCGTACTGGGCACGCGCAAGTTGCGCCTGAACGCCGGTATGAACGACATTGCATTCGAAGTCAGACTGACCAAAGCCGGTTTGGCAACGATGTCGGCCGAAGTGATCGCAGGGAACGAGCGCGTCATCGAAAACAATCGCGTGCAGCGATCGGTGTGGGTGAAAAAACGGCCGCGCGTACTCTACATTGAGGGCGGTCCGGCCGACGACGCACGTTATCTTGCGAATGCACTGGAGGCACAGGGCATTGAAACAATTTTGGGCACACCGGACTCCATGCCGGGATCGGTTTCGGAGCTGACGGACTACGATGCGCTTATCCTGAGCGATATCGAGGCGAACCGCCTGGCGCCGCACATAATGCAGGCCCTTGAATCCTACGTCCGCGATTTTGGCGGCGGTTTTCTGTTCGCGAGCGGTCAGCATGTATACGGGGAGCAGGGCTACAACGACACCGCGATAGAGAACGTATTGCCGGTGCAGTTTCGCGCTCAGGAGAAGCGCAAGGATCTGGCGCTGGTGATTGCCATGGATCGTTCGTACTCCATGAAGGGCCGCAAAATGGAGATGGCAAAGGAAGCCGCGCGCGCGGCACTCGATTTGCTTGAGGAGCAGCATCGGTTCGCCGTGGTGGCTTTCGATTCGCAGACCCAGATCGCAGTGCCGATGCAGTACGTTCGGTCCCGGCGCAAGGCGGAAGATCAGATCAGCCGCATCCAGGCCAGCGGACAAACCAATATTTATCCGGCGCTCGGGATCGTATATCGCCTGATGGAAAAAATTAATTCCAAGGCCAAGCATGTGATCCTGCTCTCGGACGGCGATACGCACCCCGCGGATTTCGAGACGCTGCTCAAGCGCATGGCCGGCGAGAAAATTGTCGTCTCGACGGTTGCGATTGGCGCGGACGCAGCGGTGTCCCTGATGAGCGATATCGCGCGCTGGGGCAAGGGCCGCGCTTACGTGGCGCAGAGTGCGGATTCGATTCCGCAGATTTTTATCGATGAGACCGAACGCGCGGTGCGGTCCAGCTTGCTGGAGGAATCGTTTAAACCGGTCGTCACGCATCGCAGCCGTGCGTTTCAAGGTCTGGACGTCGACGCATTGCCACAACTCAGGGGATTTGTCGGCAGCAAGGCGCGCAATCATACTGAAATCCTGCTCACGGCACCCTCGGGTGCGCCGCTATTGGTGCGCTGGCAATATGGTCTGGGCAGGGCAACGGCATTCATGTCGGATGTAAAAAATCGCTGGGCCTCGGGGTGGCTCAATTGGCCGGGGTACGGCAAGTTCTGGGCACAGCAAGTGCGCGACGTCATGCGGCGCGATTCGGGCGAGGCGATGGATTTTCGCGTTGAGCGCGATTCGGGCGACGCGGTGATCGGATTGTCGATGCTGGGCGCGGATGGTCGTTACCGAAACGGCCTGATCCCGCAAGTCAGAGTTACCCGATCAGACGGAACCAGCACCCTGGTGAACCTTGAGCAGACCGGAGCCGGCACTTACCGCCAGCGCATATCCATGAACAATCCGTCGCTGGACGAACGTTTCGAGCTGGTTGATGGTCCCGGCTTGCCTCGGCAGGCATCGCTGCGCGCCGGGGTGCGCTTGCTGCATCAGAATTTTCCGGCGGAGTATCGGGCCCTGCCGCCCAACATCGGACTGTTGAGTGCGCTCGCCAGCGCCACCGGGGGCAAGCTGGCGCCATCGATCCCCGAAATTTTTGCTCCGCAAAGCGATGCCAGTAGGATATCGAGGATGCTCTGGCCATGGCTGGCCGCGCTTGCGTTGATGGCGTACTTGCTCGATATCGCGGTGAGACGCACGCCGTTGGCGTACCGCTGGCTGGGCTCCTAAAATCTTGTCAGGAACGACGGGGGCAATAGGTCAATTGGATTCTATTGCGGCCGTCGACGAAGCTGTACTCCGCGCGATGGGTCAGTTGTATTGTTAGGAACGCACCGAGTCCGCCGATACGGCGTGCCGTGACCATAGCGTTCACGTCCGTATTCTTACCGGCGGTCAGTGGGTTGAACGGCGGCGCCGTGTCTTCGTAGAGCAGCACTACGTCGGCACCGAATTCCTCCAGGGTAATCAATACCGGTTCGTCGCAGTCGCCCTTATGCCCGTGGGTGACCGTATTGGTGAACAACTCCTCGACAATTAACGTCAGTTTGTGGCGATCCTCGGTGCCCAGCAGAGCCATCGTGCAGAATTCGTCGATGAGCGTCTTGATCTGCTCGAAAGCCGACAGGCGTGCGTGCACTACGCGATTCAGGCGGCGCATGATTTTTCCATGCTGAACAGGTGTTTACGTTGATGTGCCAGGCGACCGCCGGGTATCAGGCGGCTACCCCGCACATTTCTTGCACGTTTGTTTGTCAGACGGCCCCATCGGCCGCAACAATGGTGCGCAACCCTGGAGAGCGAAATGAACAAAATGTCTGGTTTCTTGAAAGAAATTCTGCTGCTTGGCGTGCTGCTGGCGAGTGCCGCGGTTAGTACCGTGGCGGCTGCCGCCGATGCCGGGCGCGTCAAAGTCTCCAAGGGTTCCGTGCAGATTGAGCGCAATGGCAAGCTTTTGGCCGCACCGGTCGGAACCGTCATCCAGGTGGAAGACTCCGTTACTACCGGCGCGGACGGTTCGGTGGGCATTACCTTCAACGACAATAGCCTGTTATCCGCGGGCCCGAACAGCGAACTGGTGATTGAACGCTTTGTGTTCGACAGCACGACCCACCAGGGCGAATTCGATACCCGGCTGAAAAAAGGAACCCTGGCGGCGGTTTCCGGCAAGATTGTCAAGCAGTCCCCGGAAGCGATGCGCATCAAGACGCCCTCCGCGATCATGGGTGTGCGCGGCACCAAATTCGTGGTCAAAGTCGACGAGCCTGTCACCAACTGAGGCAAAAACGGGGCGCGGTCACGACTTGCCCCCGTTCCAGCGCAACACCAGGATCGTCAGATCGTCCGACGGCTCGGTGTCGAGCACGAAGGCGCGCACATCGTTTCGAATCGCATCCACCAGTTGATCGGCCGATGCGCCGGCTGACGCTTCCAGAACGCGATTCAGCCGCTCCCGTCCATAGAGTTCGTTGCCGGCATTCATTGCCTCGGTAACGCCGTCGGTAAACAGGCACAGGGCTTCGCCGGGTGTCAGGCGGTGGCGCTCAGGACGATAAGCGTATCCTTCTATCACACATAGCGGCGGACCCGAATCGCCTTCGAGCCTGGTTGGGTTTCCCTGATCCGGACGCACACAAATCGGCGCATCGTGGCCGGCGTTACACCAATTCAATTCGCCGCTATTCAAATCCAGGATGCCGGCGAACACGGTCACGAACAGCGTTTCCGGATTGTCACGAGCAATCTCGATATTGGCGGTACGCATGACTTCGCCGATGTCCGTGCCGGGTTGCATGCGCAGAGCCGCGCTCTTGTACAAAGCCTTGCTGACCGCCATGAAAATGCTGGCTGGCAAACCCTTGCCAGCCACGTCTCCGACCATGAAAAAGATTCGGTCGTTGTCGAGTTTGAAGAAATCATAAACATCGCCGCCGACCGATTTCGCCGGCTCGATCAGGGCTTGCAAGCTGAAACGCGCATCGTGGTAAAAGCTGGCGGAAGGCGGCGGCAGCATGCCGGTCTGGATGCGTTGTGCCGCCAGCATTTCGCCCGCCGCACGGGCCGCCGCTTCACGCTCGGTTGCCAGTGCCTGGCGCAGCGCGCGACGCTGCCGGTCCGCTTCGGTCAGCGTCCCGGTCAACATCACGCCGAACAAAAGGTTGCAGGCGGCGACAGGCAGGGCCACGTCGAGCAACATTTGCAGCCAGTAGTAAAGCGCGAATCCGAAAGCCAGCAGGCATACAACCAGCGCCGCGTAGAGTACCGCTGCCATCCTGGGCTTCACCACTGGAACAGCAAGAATTATTATCAGCCCCGAAATCAACAGCAAACCGCGCTCCAGATTTCCGAAAGATTCCGGACGCTGCAAAAGGCTGTCTTCAAAGATGCCTTCCAGTATTTGCGCGTGGACTTCGATTCCGGGAATTTGCTCTCCGAGGGGGGTGGTCTGAAAATCGTACAGTCCCAAGCTGGTTGCGCCGATCAGAGCGATCTTGCCGTGCATTTGTTCGGCGTCGATGCGGCCGTGAAAAACGTCGGTTGCCGATACGAAGCGGTTTTCATCATGAGGGCCAAAGTGCACCCACAGGGTTCCGTCCGCATTGGTCGGAATGAAAACGTCCGCGACGCCAATGCCCTTTAAACGACCTGCCTCACCGACCGCGACAAATGCCGGAGTCTGTGTCGCAATGCGCAGCACTTCCATGGAAAGTGCCGGCGTCAGTACACCGTCAACCGATGCCAGCAATGGAACGCGGCGCAATACGCCCCCACCCGGGTCAACACTCAATAGCCCGTGTCCGGCTGCCGCGTCATCCAATAGCTCCAGGCTGCGCAGCGAACCTGCAAACTGCCGTAGATGGGGCGTTGGATCGGGACCATGAATACGGAAAGGCGCGCTGCGGCTGATGGTAACGGTCAAATTTTTTTCTTCCAGACCCGCGATTCCAAGTACCACCGAATGACGTCGAATGGTGTCGGCCAGCACCGTATCATTGCTCGGCAGTCGCTCCAGGCGCCGCGCCAGCCTGGAATCGATTTTTTCAATCAAGCGCGCGATACTGGCCGGCGACATGCGATCGGCTTCCGGCATCAATACGTCGAGGGCGATTGCAGCGGGTTGGCTCCGTGCGATCATTTCTATCAATTGCGCCATGATCGTACGCGGCCAAGGCCATTGCCCCATCTCCTGCAAGCTCTTTTCGTCTATGGCGACAATCACGGCGGGCGCTAACGTCCGCTGTCGAGGCGCCAGTTTCTGGTAGCCATCGAACAGCATCAAGCGCACACTCGATACCATCGGCAGGGAGGGAAACAGCGAGAGCGTGAGCAGTATGACCAGCAGCGCTGCGCCAAGCGGGCGACCCTGGCCGCCGATCAGCACCATGAGCAGGGCGCGCGAAATACGCTGGTCACGCGCCTGCGCGTCAGGCAATTGCGTAATCGCGGTCAAACCTCGATTTCCATGCCGTCGAAAGCGGCGCTGACGAGTAGGGGATGGGCGCTGCGGGTCAGTTCCTCGAATCGAACGGTATCTTTCAGGACCGCATGGATGCGCTCGTCGTTGAAGGCGGGCTCGTGATGAAACATGCATAAATGCTTCACGTTCGCGAGCTGGGCCAGCTCGACACCGACTATGTTGCTCGAGTGCCCCCAGTCTGCTTTCACCGACACCGAATCGAGCAGCGAATACATCGCGTCGAAAATGACCAGGTCGGCATTACGGAAAAACTGCACAAATGATTCGGTTTCAGCCAGGTTCTCGAGCTTGTGTTCGGAATCCGTTGAATAGACGATTGCCTTGCCATCGCGCTCGAGGCGATAACCGTAAGAATCGCCGGAATGCCGCTGCCGCTTGGGTGTGACCTGGACGCCGTCAATGTCGAATTTGCGGCCGGCATCGAGTTTGATGAATTCGATCTGGCCGGCAAGTGATTTGAAGTCGACCGGGAAGTACGGCGCGGAATGCTGGAGCCGAAAGGCTTGCTCGATCACGTCATGGCAGCCGTAAATCCGGATGTGCGCGCCGGGGGTATAGGCTGGGGCGAAAAACGGGAAACCCATGATGTGATCCCAATGCACATGGGACATGAGTACGTTCACCACCATGGGCTGGAATTCTTGCCTCGACATGATGCGCTCGCCGAACCCCCGCGCGCCGCTGCCCATGTCGCACATCAGGTATTCGGCGCCCCCGGTCTCGATTTCCACGCAGGGAGAATGCCCGCCATAGGTTTGCGTTATCGAGAAATCGAGATCGTTATCGATGAATGAACGCAGTTCTTGCGCCGAGCTCACTCCTTTCTCGATGGCTTTTGACAGCGCGGCCTCGATCTTGCGGCGAATATCAGCCGACGTGAGCGCAACCGGGAGGGAGCCGCGCGTGCCCCAGAAGCGTACCCGCATGCTCTACTGCTATGCCGGGAAGGCCTTCAGAGCCGTCGCTGACAAGCGTGCCAGCGACTCGCGTACCGTGGAGAAAGTCTCGAAGACCAGCGTAAACCGGCTGATCTCGAAAATCTCCTTCACGACCGGCTGCATGGCGGCGATCACGATCGTGCCTCCCTGGGCTTTGGCCTGCTTCTCCGCCAGCATGAAGCAACGCAAACCCGCGCTGCTGATGTATTCGACCTCGGCCAGATCCATTACGATTTGGTCGCCGTCGCTTTTACAACGATCGACGAGCGGCGCGAGGCTGTTGCGAAAGTCCTCGCTATTCGCATGATCGATTCGCCCTGTGGGCGAAACCACCAGCACACTGTCGTAACTTCTGCTTTTGATCTCCATTAGCTTGTTCTGGATGCGAAGTCGGCGTCTGTCAGCGTTCAGGAAAAAATCGGGAAGGTTTCGAAATTTCCGGCGAGCAGGCGTTCGGTATCGCTATACCCGAGCCAGCCTGCGATCACACTGGCATAGACGCGACGGAAATCCGTGGTGAACTGCATGTTGTCGCCGTCGTCGAGTTGGCCGAGGTTGGGGGGCTGTCCGTAGTGACCGCCTTTGACCGGTTTGCCGATCAGGTACATGTGGTTCGCCGTGCCGTGATCGGTGCCCAGGCTGGTATTCTCCGGCACGCGCCGGCCGAACTCCGAAAACACCAGCACCGTTACGTCGTCGGCGCGGCCGATGCGCTCCATATCCTTCATGAAGCCCGCCAGCGCGTCCGACACATAAGTGAGCAGGCGCTGGTGCAGGTCGGGCTGCTGCACGTGGGTATCGAAGGCGTTGTGGCGATACGCGGTGTAGTACAGACGCGTGGGCATGCCGGCGGCGATCAGCGATGCAATTTTCGGCAAATCGACCGGAACGATGCCGTAATCCACCGGTGTCTTGTATTTGGTCCAGGCTTCGCGAACCAGTTGCGAGGCCTCGCGCGCACTCCTGGCCACGTCGAGCAGATAACGGCGGGAAGGGTTTTCGTCCGGCGCGGATTCGGCAACCTGATCGAGCAGTGGTCGGGTCTGGTGGAGGCCTTTGCGACCGAAACGCTCCGGGTCGTCGAATACAACCGGCACGTGATTTCGCGCACTCACCGCCAGAGACTGCGCCTCGTCGATGTTGACAATGAAATTCGCCGTCGCTTGCGGATCGATGGCGTCCGCCAGCCGGCCAACCCAGCCGGTCTCTTCGCCGCGATTGGGCGCACCGGTGTGCCAGTAAGCCATCGAGGTGAAATGGGAGAAAGACGGCTGCGCGTAACCGCAGCCATGCACAACAGCCATCTTGCCCTCTTTGTACAGACGCTCAAAGCCGGCCATGCCCGGATTGAAACCGAAGTGCCCGTCAATCTTGCGCAGCTTTTCCGGCCGGATGCCGATCTTCGGCCGCTGCCGGTAGTAGGCGTCATCGGTATAGGGCACCAGCGTGTTCAAGCCGTCGTTGCCGCCGGACATCTCAAAAATCACCAGAATGCGGTTTGATGACGGCGTGTTCGCAGCCATCGCGCGCGAGAACACGAGCGGAATGGCGTTCGCGACAACACCGGTCAGGCCGGCGCGCAGGATGTCGCGACGGGTCCAGATATTGGTTTGGTCAATTTTCATGATTATCGGCATGTTCCTAAGATTGTGTCCGTCAGGGCAGGGTGGATTACCCCAACTGGTATTCGGGCAATGAAAGTATCAAGTGCAGCGTCGAGCGCAGCGGCTCTTCCATGTAGGTCGCGGCAGCCGACAGGTCGCTGGTGCCGAGCTCGCCTTCGAGGAATTTGCCGATGCGTGCGCGCGTGGGCGCATCGACAGCCACGGAAAGAAAACGCGCCAGAAGTACATCTGCGGCTTCCTGGGCGGTACGGCAACCGGCCTTGCGCACCAGTGTGCCGAGATCGAGCTGTGCGGTTGCACGCGGGATCGGTTTGACTTTCTGCAGCGCCGTCTGCCAGCCGCGGTAACTGGCCAGCCGGGTGTTGAAATCCTCGTCGCGATCGGCCTGCATCGACATCGAGGTCATTTCCTTGGCATCGGGCTTGGTCGCCGTCGTGACATCGAAACCCTGAGCCAGTTTCTCGCTGACGATGGCGATCTGGTAGTCGCCGCCCGGGTAACGATCGGGCGGCAGAAAATTGATGTCGGGGGAGACGGTGTCGTAAACGAAGTTTCCCCGCGCCAACAGCAGACCCGGCGTAATCCAGCTCTTGCCGTGTGCCCAGCCGGCGACCGTGGGCGGGTAAAACAGTTTCTGGCCGAGGGATTCCGTCACGTCATTGAAATCGGGCACCCCGGGGATTTCTTTCAACCCCATTTTCCGGTAGGTTGACACCACTAGTTCGACCGGCGGTTTGATGCGCGTGCCGATGGATGCCGGACTGTAGAAATCGCGCGACAAAAAAATCGTCTCCAGCAGCGGCGCGAGCTGATAGTTCGATTCGCGCAGCTTCGCGCCAAGCTGCATGCGCAGCGCCGGAGAAACATCCTCGCGCACGAAATAGCGATAAATCTTGCTGGCAATGTACTCTGCGGTTACCGGATGATCGAGGATGACGTCGATCACCGCCACGCCGTCAAACTTGCCGCTGCGACCGAGCACGGTTTTTAGCGTGTCATCGTGCTTGTCGGGCGCGATCACGAACGCTACATCGACGAAATTCCAGCCGGTAAACGCGCGCGCGGCTTCGCGGATGTCGGTCTCGGTGTAGTTGCCGACCCCCATGGTAAAGAGCTCCATGATCTCGCGCGCAAAGTTCTCGTTCGGGGCGCCCCTTACATTTACGGCGGCGTCGAGAAAGGCCAGCATGGCCGGATCCTGCGCTACGCCGATCACGAGATCACGGAAGCTGCCGGTGCCCTTCTCCTGGAACAGTTCCACCTGTTTGAGCATCTTGCGGTAGTCGCGCACTTTCTCCTCGCTGGTGGCGAAGTGGCCGTGCCAGAACAAGGCCATTTTTTCCTCCAACGGGCGTTGCGTGACCAGCATGCGGTTCGCCCACCAGTAGGCCAGACGATGAGTTTCCAGGCGACTCGCCCGCAGCCAGTAGAAAAACCGGTCCGCCACCGGCTGCAAGCGCCGGTTGCCTGCAGGCTTTACTTTGACACCCAGCGATTCGCCGGTTTTTTTGGCCAGATCGGTCGCAGCCGGGCGCGATGGGGGAAAGGGCTCCAGGCCGGCGTCGTGGGCGCCGGAATGATCAAATCCAGGCAAATCGTTGGCGATCGTCTTGTGATAAACGAGCCGCCGTACCGCGGCATCCGGCGTCATGGCTGCGAACCGGGCGACCTCTTCCGGAGTTCCGCCGAAGCCGGCTCGCTCGAGCAGATGCGCCGCGCGCACCGCATTCCAGTCTTTCTGGGCCAGAGGGCTAAGATCGCCGTTCCAACCGTTTGGCGCGGCGGCAGCCGACTGGAGGGGCGGAGTGGCAAGCAACGCGCCAAGCAGGATGAGCCCGGCAAGCAAGGTGATACCGGGGAGCGGGCGTCGGGTCATGAGCATGTCCTTGGTTTAAATAGCGGTTCGCGAATTCAAGCGCGGAGCGGGTTTAAGGCGCTCGCGGGTGACACCGGATTATCGAGCAGATTCACCGAACCCATCCTGAGCAAAACCCGCATTCGAAGATCATGATTATCATGACCAACCTTGACGGGATAAGATAGGTGCTACAAGCGTAGCGCCTTTGCGCCCCGATATCCAATCACATTTCGGCCGAAATTTCCCAGCCTTGGGCACCACTCTATCGCTACTGGCAGTCGGTTTCTTCCTCGGTATGCGCCATGCAACCGATGCCGATCATGTGATTGCCGTTTCCACCATCGTCAGCCGCCAGCGCTCCATGCGCGGCGCGGCTGTAATCGGCGCGCTCTGGGGCCTGGGGCATACGCTGACGGTCATGCTGGTGGGCGGTGCCATCATCCTGTTAACCGTGACCATTCCACCGCGCACCGGGCTGGCGATGGAATTCGCCGTCGGCGTGATGCTGGTGGTGCTTGGTTTCCTGAATTTGACGGGTCTTAATTTGTGGATGCGCGACAACATTGCACGGGGATCAGGTGCACATGGGCATACCCATGCGCACGGCGACTATGCGCACAGCCATGTTCATGGACACGGTGCGGCGTCGCATGGACACAATGAGGAGCAAACGCCCCAGGCCTGGCTTGACCGCAAACTCGGTGGCATTGGCTTCTATCAACTGCTGCGTCCGCTGGTCGTGGGTGTTGTGCACGGGCTGGCAGGCTCGGCGGCGGTGGCCCTGCTGGTGCTCACCGCGATCAGCGATCCATGGTGGGGCATGCTGTACTTGTTTCTGTTCGGCGTGGGCACTGTGGCTGGCATGATGCTTCTCACCGCCGCCATTGCTGCGCCGATGGTGTATTCCGCTCAGCGCTTTCCGCGCTTTAACGCCTATCTGCGGGTCGCTTCGGGTTTGTTGTCGCTGGGCTTCGGGCTGTATCTCATCTACTACATCGGTTATGTGGACGGCTTGTTCGCCTAGAGCGGGTGCGGCACGGGTGCGGCATCGGGGGCGCGTTTCCGGCCTGGCGGCGCGAGGCATGGTGTTCGCGCTGGTCTGTGCCGCGCTCGCCGCGCTCACGCTGATGGCGGTGATCCGCGAAGTGGCGGCACCGCAAACGCAGACCCCGGCGCCCGCGACCGCCTTCGGCAATCCGTCCCGGCCGGCGCTCAGCGCGGCGGAGGAGGCTTATGCCGCGGCGCTGTGGCCGATTCACGAAAACGTCAAGCGGCAGGCGGTAAATCTGATTTTCGCCGGGCTGGCCTACAAGTCGGGCGATCTTGCGCCGGCGGCCTTTCAGGCCAGGCTGCGGCCGCTTGCGCGCGGCTTCGAGCAGGCACTTGCGCGCTCGGCGAAACTGTCCGTTCCCCCGCCTCTGATTGATATGCATGAGAAATACCGCGAAGCCATCCGCCTGCACCGGGAATCGGCCCGCATCATGGCCGGCGCAGTGGCGGCGCGGCGCGATGAGGCGCTGATTTCCGCCCAGGAAAAGTCGGGCCGGGCGGCGGAGTTAATGCTCATTGTGGGCGATGCCTTGTGGCCGGGGGAGTACAAACCCAATTAAGCCGGTACTTTGGTGCGCTGCGGCGAGAAGAAAGGGCAGTATTGCGGAAAAAATTGCGCTAGCATTGTCCGCGTTCCTTGTTCAGGTTTGGTGGTTCGTGATTGATGTTCAGGGCTCAGAATCCTTTGAGGAGGAGTGAAAAATGAATAAAGCAATGAAACGTGCCGCGATTGGCGCCGGCCTCGCGCTGAGTGCAACGCTGGCCGCGCCTCTCGCGCAGGCGCAGAACTGCTCGGTATGGCTGGTGGAAAACAGCCGCTTCATGAACGTGCCATTCGGCATGTTTCATCCTGATCGTTCCTTTGTTCAGGGCAGCAGCAATCCGAAGAACAACGTCAACACGGTTGATCTGCCGGTCAACGTCGGCGTGATCAAGTGCGGCAACGAGCTGATCCTGTACGACAACGGCTGGAACGCGACCGACTATCACAAGATGACTGGAAGCGCGCACTGGTCACCGCTGTCGCAGCAGATCGCCCAGCTTGGCTTTGATGCGAAAGACGTGAGCAAAATCGTCGTCGGCCATGGCCACTGGGATCATGCCGGTTCGCTGGATGAATTCCCCAATGCCAAGCTGTACATCCAGAAGGAAGAACTGCGTGGCATCGAGTGGGCGCTCAACTATCCCGGCCACGAGCGCATCCGCGCCACCAACGTAGACAAGGGCGGTTGCAACCGCACCCCGGCTTGCGGCTACACGCCGAAGACCATGGATTCCATCTATGGCAAAGTCTTGCGCGGCATGGCTGTGATTGTAGACGGCGACATGGAAATCGCCCCCGGCGTGAAAATCCACGCCGCGCATCGCGCCCACACCGCCGGCTCGCAATTGCTGGAAGTGCCGACCTCGGTGGGCAAGCTGATGTTTGGTTCGGATGCGTATTCGTCCTGGGAAGCGATCCGCGACTGGGAAGTGGCCAACATTCAGCAGACCGATTCCGTGCAGCAATTTCTGGCCTACGAGAAATGCTACAAAGTCACCGGCGGCTACCAGAACTGCGTCGCCGCACATGAGCCGAAGTCCTACAGCGACGGCTATCCGCTCACCAAGAATTCCTGGGTGGGCATGAACGGCGGGCGTCTGGCGGAAATTGCGCTGGCCTCGGGTGAGAAGTCGCGCAAGAAGTAATCCTGACAAGGCACTACACTTCGATGCGGGGAGCCGGTTTCGGCTCCCCGCATTTTTTGTCCTTACCGTCGACTGGCCTGCCGTGCTTTCCCGCACCACAATCATTTTGATATTGCTGGCGGGTTTAGTCTTGCCCGCGCATGCCCATGACCCCAGCGCCTGGGGTGGCTTGTTCCGCTCGCGTGACGGCGGCGAGACCTGGTTCGCGGCGGATGCCGGGTTGTTCATCGGCGGCGCGCTCGCGCTCGCGGTAAGTCCCCGGGACGCCAATTACCTGCTCTACGCCACCGATACGCGCTTGTTGGCTTCGCGCAATGGCGGGCGCGACTGGACGCAGGAGCCGGGCGAAGCACCGGGCTCTGTTGTCTATGCGGTGCATGCGCTGGCCGATGGCCAAGGGGCCGTGGCCTCGAGCGCGCAAAGCCTGTTGCAACGGAGCGCCACCGGGGCTTGGAAGCCCGTGTTGACCCCGGCCGGGGCGGCGCCCGCACGCGCGTTTGTTGCCTTGGCGGGAAAGATTTTTCTGGCCGCACCGGGCGGCGTATTTGCAAGCGATGACGGCGGGGCCACCTGGTTGCCGGCATCGGATGGATTGCCTCAAGCGCCGGTCGAGGCACTCGCCGCCAGCGCACCGCAGGCCACGCTGTTCGCCGTGGCAGCCGATCGCATCTGGGCAAGCGGCGATGCCGGGCGCACCTGGCAATTGCGCAGTAACGAACTTCCGCCCGGACGTATCGAGTCGCTGGAGTACTCCGCAGGCTTGTGGACCTTCGTTGACCAGCAGATGTACATGAGCGAAGACAACGGCGCCAACTGGCGCGCAATCGGCAATCCGCTGCATGCCGGCACCTCCGTGCGCGGCATCGCGCTCGATGGCCGCGCCCGGGATGGCGAGTTGAAACCGATCGTGCTCGCCACCCATCGCGGCGTACTGCGCTCAAGCGACGCGGCCTTGACCTGGACTGTGGTCGAAGGCAATCTTCCGGTGCATCTGGAAGCCGGATTTCTCGTGCGCGATCCGCATGACGCGGCCACGCTTTACGCCGGCTTCTCGCTCACGCCATATACGGAGTTGCGCGCGCGCGCAAGCGGCGGCAATCTGCTGGCGCGCCTGGACCCGGTGAGTCTGGCGGGTGGCGCGGCGTTTCTCGCGCTGCTTGCGATGGCTGCCATTGTGTCGGTACGCCGCCTTACGCGCGCGCGTCAATAATTTCAACCAGGAGTTCATACCGGTGAACAGCAAAAAGAAATTCTTCGTGTTGATCGCCGCCGGCTTGGGCGTCGCACTGGTACTGGTGTTCGCGCCATGGCGTTCGGCTTCCAATGGCGATTTTGTCGAATACACCATGCAGGAACCGACCGATATTCCCACCGCGCTGGCCATCGCACCGGATGGCAGCGTCTGGTTCACCATGGATTCAGCCAATGCTCTCGGACATTTGCGCGAGGGAAAAATCGCGCGCGTACTCACAGGAAAACGCAACAACGTCGAACCGATTGGAATAGATGTCGATGCGCAGGGCACGGTCTGGTTCGCCGATGCGCTCGGCCAGGCCGTCGTGAGCATTGCACCGGATGGAAAACAGACCGCATTCGCGCTCGACACGCCGATTGCACGTTTGGGCCGGCTTACCGTGGCCCGCGACGGCGCGGTGTGGTTTGCCGAAGGAACGGCCTACAGCATCACGAGACTCAAGGACAAGAAGCTCACCCGTCACGAAATTTCAGACCTGCGCGGCGGTCCCTACGGCGTGACCACCGATGCCGCAGGCAACACCTGGGCCACGCTCCAGAGCGGCAACCAGCTCATGCGCATCGCGCCGGATGGCAAGATCGCCTTGTATGAGGTCCCCACGCGCGCCAGCTCGCCGACCGATCTGGTCGCCGATGCCAGGGGAGACATCTGGTTTATCGAATTCAAGGGCAACAAGGTCGGCGTATTTTCGGCAGGAAAGTTCACCGAATATCCGGTTCCCGGAAAGGATTGGGCCGGACTGTCTGGAATCACAGTCGCGCCAGACGGTGCGGTCTGGTTTGGTCTGCTGCGTCACCACGCGCTTGGGCGCGTCAAAGATGGAAAACTGGACATTGTTGCCCTGCCCAGGCCGGACGCGCGCCCTTACTCGCTGGCGGCCGACAAGGCTGGCAATATCTGGTACGCGGATATCAGCGGGTATGTGGGAATGCTGAAAGCGGAGGCAGCCAGAAAATAGGAGCGGGCACTGGGATTCAGGGATCGAGGAAAGTCACGAATCCGAAGTCGCAGTAGCCCTTCACGGGTTTTCTGGCTCTTCGATGCCTTTATCCAAGCGTACTGAGGGTAGTCCACGCTCGTGCGGAAAGCAGAACGCCAACTACGACGATGAGCAGCGATGTGCCGACTTGCAGCCGCATCGCCCAGGGGCCAGCCAGCCAGTCGAGGATTTTCTGACCGGCTTTCGCGGCGATGACGCCGACAATGACCAGCGTAGTGGCGAAGCCTATGCTGAAAACCACCACTGTTCCCAGTCCGAGCATGACCTTGCCCTGCGCCAGGGCATTAAGCAGGATGGCGAGCGCCGCCGGATCGGGCAGCAGACCGCCGACGACACCGAGGCCGATCAACACCCATAAACTGGGACGATTAGTGGTTGCGAGTTTGAGATCATGCGTGTGCTTGAAGCCCCAGCCGTGGTTGTGATAGCCGGCTTCTTCTTCATGTTGATGATGTGCGGCGTGAATATGCTCGTGGCCATGC
The DNA here is from genome assembly GCA_031362885.1 of Betaproteobacteria bacterium. Classification (GTDB taxonomy): domain Bacteria; phylum Pseudomonadota; class Gammaproteobacteria; order Burkholderiales; family JACQAP01; genus JACQAP01. Next base: position 14,539 of record JANLTJ010000002.1, on the reverse strand, counting down.
GCATGATCATCACCATGCGCGTGCGCAGATGCGTGATCGTGATGACCATGCCCGTGCTCCGGGGTACGGGAGCGAAAATGCATGCGGGCCTGATCCTGCGCAGGCGCGGGCGGTGACACACCCTGCAGTTGCAGGATCAATTCCCTCTGCGTCCACAACGTCCACAGTCCGATGACGATTACCAGAAGACCGGTAATGAGCGCCATCCAAGCCTCGATGCGTTGCGGCACCATGCCGGGCATGCCGATTGAGGCAAGGATGCCCACTAACACGATGCCGCTGGTGTGCGACAGCGTCACGAAGATGCCCAGAATCAACGCATCGACAGGCCGGCCGCGCGCGCCGACGATATATGCTGCGGCAATGGTCTTGCCGTGCCCCGGGGTGGCGGCATGCACTGCGCCAATCCAGAAGGCGGAGGCGAGGTAGATCAGGGCATCGATCATCGGAAGCACGGCGCGAGGCGGACAATAAAGTGCGGACGAGAATAGGTGCCGCTCCTTACCCTGTCAAGGAGCGTCATCTGAGGTTCGCGGCAATCGGTTTAGACTGGCGAATCAGGACATGCAGCGCGCGTAGCCAGGCTTGCTGAAAGGTTTTTGCGCCGGAAACAGGGTTGCGGAGGAGTAAAAAAATGCGACGAATTTCAGTGCTGGTAGTGCTGCTTGCCATCTGCGCCGGCGCGAATGCGGACACGCGCAAGGGTTATGACGCCTACACCAGGGGCGACTACAAGGCCGCCATCGATGAGTTTCGAAAATCAGCAGACCAGGGCGATGCGCTGGCCATGTTTTATCTCGGTGAAAGCCACTACAACGGACGCGGCGTGTTGCAGGATTTTTCGGTGGGGATCAAGTGGTATGCTCAATCTGCGGACAAGGGGCTGGTCGAGGCGCAGGAAACGCTTGGAGGCCTCTTTTTTTTCGGCAAAGGTATAACCCAGGATTACGTGCAGGCCGCGAAGTGGTACGCGATGGCCGCGAAACAGGGCAAGGGTTATCCGCAGTATTTGCTCGGCTACATGTACGAACACGGCAAAGGGCTGGCGCAGGATCAGGTGCAGGCCGCGCACTGGTATCGCAAGGCTGCGGAACAAGACCTTGCGGATGCGCAGGAGTCTCTGGCGTCGTTGCTGTTTTTTGGGCGCGGCGTCGCGCAGGACTACACCGAGGCCGCGAAATGGTATGCGAAAGTCGCCGATCAGGGCCGGGTTTATCCGCAATATCTGATGGGCTGGATGTATGAACAAGGTCGCGGTGTTGCGCAGGATTTTGGCAAAGCTGCGGAGTGGTATTTGAAGGCAGCGAGGCAGAATGACGCGCGCGCGCAATCGAGCCTGGCGATGCTCTACCACCTGGGCAATGGGGTCGCGCAGAATGAGCCGGAGGCGGTGCACTGGTTTCAGAAGGCGGCCGCTCAAAACGAGCCTTCCGCTTTTCCGAGCCTTGCGTGGGCCTACTATCAGGGCAAAGGCGTATCCCAGGACTACCCGGAAGCGGCCAAATGGTTTCGCAAGGCCGCGGATAGTGGCGATGCGCAATCGAAGTACATGCTCGGCTACCTGTATGAGGACGGCAAAGGCGTTGCGACCGACGGCAACGAAGCCGTGAAGTGGTACTTGCAAGCGGATGAAGCCGGTGTCGCAGAAGCGAAAGAAAGTCTGGGTGCGCTGTATTTCTTCGGCAAGGGCGTACCCCAGGACTACACGCAAGCCGCAAAGTGGTACCACCGGTCCGCGGAGCAAGGCAGCCGGTATGCGCAATATTTGCTCGGCTATTTGTACGAGGAAGGAAAGGGCGTGGCCGCCGATGCCGTTCAGGCATTGACGTGGTATCGCCTCGCCGCCGAAAGAGGCGAGCCGCGCGCGCAGACCCGTCTGGGGTGGATGCTATGGGAAGGCAGGGGCGCACCGAAGGACGCCACCCAGGCGCACATGTGGAGCAATCTCGCGGCGTCACAACTGACCGGGGACGAGGGAGAGCGCGTTGCCAAGGCGCGAGACTTCATTGCCTCGAATCTTGCGTCGGATCAACTCGCGAAAGCGCAGGAGCTTGCCCGCAACTGGCAACCGAAGAAGTAATGCCTGCGGGGACGACGATAACTGCGTCACGCGGATATTCCTTCACGATTGTTGGATCGCGTTCGATTCCCTGTTGGCATTCACGATGAGCTTGCGGTCCGGTCTGATTGCGTCGCGCACCGGGGCAACGCGCTTCACGTTCTGTTCAAGCGAGGCCCGGCATCGACCTGAGTTTTCCACCACCTGCGGGGGCGACAGTTCCATGCTGGCATTGCGCCCGACTTTCATTTTCACCGCGCATGCTTGACATAAGCCTCCATTTCCCGCGCCAACTCCTTGATGCTTTTGTCCTCGGAAAAGAAGCCACCAGTTGCGTAAGCGGGCGCACGCTTTCTAAAGCCATTGAGTAATTGCGACAGCGGCATGCCAGCGTCGTGCCGCGCAAAATGTCAGAGCGCAATGTCGATTCCGGCGAGGACGGCGATGATGTTGCGCCGCGCGCATGCTTGCAGGAGCGACGATGCATCATCTCCCGGAGTTTCGCGATGTTGTGCGAATCCTGTCCAATCAGGCAGTTGCGCAGTTCGTCCTGAATGACTTGCGCGGTTGATGCACCGGCCCGCCGAAGTGCGCGGCTTCACCCAAACCGGCCAGGCCCTGATCCGTTTCAACTGCAACGCGCAACGCCAGCATAGTCGCGATGGTGTAGTTGGCGTTGCAATCCGGTTTGGATCGTTTGACTTCGCCCGCGATGGGCCTGATGACGGTGATATGCACGAACGGAATGCTTTCTTGCGTGTTATTTGGAGAAAAAGTTTTGTGCCAACGCGATTGCTAATAAATTAAGCAGACCCAAGAAAATGATGGCTGGCGAACCGCAATTAGTCGATACGCAGATCGCCATCCACAAGGTTATCCACAGAATTTGTGGATATCAATTTGAGCATTGTGTCCCGCGAATCTCTTGCCTAACCGTAGTCAATTGGCGACAAAAAATTCCAGAAAGTTTTGCACCGGGAAATGAGTCAGTGCATGCTCTGTGTCGAAAAAGAAATCCGCTTGCGGCGTGTTGGTGCGGGGCAAGACCATCAGCCAGCGCGCGCTGTTGCTGGGATACAAGTCAATACAGCCAGATGGCTCCGAGCAAGAGCCTGGGAGATGCTTCCGACATGCCTCAATTTGCCGCTAATTTGCATTACTTAGTTTACCGAGTTGCCTTTTCTCGATCGTTTTGAAGCGGCGGCTACTGCCGGTTCCAAAGCTGTTGAGTTTCAGGTGCCTTATGACTATCCGGCGACGGAGTTGTCGGTGCGGCCGCGTAATCACCGGCTCGAAATGGTGTTGTTCGATGCGCCCATGGGCGATTGGGCGCGCGGTGATCGCGGAATTGCCGCGGTGCCCGGACGCGAGCAGGAGTTTCGCGATGGCTTTTCCACGGTGATCGAGTATGCAAGCGCGCTGAAGTGTTCCACGGTGCATGTCATGGCGGGTGCGATTGGCTCTGGCCCCGACTACCAGATTGCAGAACGAACTTATCTCTCTAACCTGCGCCATGCGGCGGCGGTGCTGGGGACTCACGGCATCGTTGGCGTCATTGAACCCATCAACAAGAAAATGGGCCTGGTTGCCAATGACCCGAGTTATACGACCCAGGGCATGCACGGTTACTTTCTGAATCATGCCGATCACGCCACGCGCATCCTGCGCGAGATCGACAGCCCGCACTTGCAACTGCATCTGGATCTCTATCACATGCAGATGCTGGAAGGGCATCTGGCCGAGACGATCCGCAAACAGATCGGCCAGCTGCGGCTTGTGCAGATCGCCGGAGTGCCTGGGCGCCACGCCGGTCATCGGGGAAATCAGTTATCCCTATCTGTTCGATCTGCTGGACGAACTGGGCTATTCGGGCTGGGTAGGCTGCGAATACCAGCCCCGGGCCGACACCTGGAGTGGGCTGTCCTGGGCGGTAAAGTATGGAATCAGCACTGCACAGGAGGCAGATCGCAAGTAGGCGCTGACGGAGTGCGGGTCTGGGTGCCAAAAAAAAGAGAGGCACCTGAGTGCCCCTCTGAAACCACGTAAATCAGGAGGAGGAACGAGTTACGTGGGGGAGGACCATTTCCGTGTCACCAGGACTTTCCCAAGGGCCCGTTGCTCTGCCTAAGCTACTGAATCGAATCAGGGCAGGTAAGGGAAAGTGCTGTGATCGTGCGCGGACAAGTCCAGCAGGCGCTGCTCAATGCTTGCTTGCGCCCAGGCTTCTGGCGCCACTGCGGCAGGACCATCGAATTCATACAAACGGAGCAGGGATTCGAACAGGGCTTTCATAAGTTTCTCCAAGGAGAGGTAAAAGCGACGGTTTAAACTTTATTCTTATGCAGTAAAAACAACTAGACATCAAAAATGAATAGGATTGATGCAAAAAAAGTGATAGCTTGTCGCTGCAATGGATAGGCTATATCAAATGCAACTCTATGTCCGGGTTGTGGAGACTGGCAGTTTCTCGGCGGTTGCCCGTGAACTGGGTACGATCCAGCCTACGATCAGCAAGCAACTCACTGGTTTGGAAGAAGATTTAGGTGTCAGGCTGCTCAATCGCACCACTCGGCAACTGAGCCCGACTGAAGCCGGCCGCAAGTATTACGAGCGTTGCCGCCATATCCTGGACGAGATAACGGATCTGGAGGGCAGTCTTGGCGATCTGCAAAATCGCCCAACCGGGTTGTTGCGGATTCATGCCGCAGTGGCGTTCGGCCAGCTCTACATGCTGCCCTCCGTGTTTCGCTTCCGGCGGCTGTATCCCAGCCTCGCCGTTGATTTGATGCTGAGCGACCGCTATGTCGATCTGATTCAGGAAGGCGTGGATCTGACCATCCGTTTCGGCGAGCTGGCCGACTCTCAACTCGTCGCGTGGCGCCTTGGCGGAACCACGCGCGTGTGCGTGGCCTCTCCCGCATATCTGCGCGCGCGCGGTACGCCAGGTTCTCCTGCCAATCTGGTCGCTCACAACTGCATCACCTACATCTATCTGTTCAGCAACGAATGGCAGTTCGAGGGTGCGGAAGGCGCGCAGTCGATCCGCGTACACGGCGATTTTCGCGCAAACAGCGCGCTCACCATCCGCGCCGCCGCATTGGAGGGCATCGGCATCGCTTACATGCCGGGCATGTTTGTGCAGAAAGATATCGACAAAGGTAGCCTGGTGCGGGTCCTGGCTGACTACGGTCCGCCGCCGGTGGATATTCACGCCGTATACCCTTCGGCGCGTCTGCTGGCGACCAAGGTCAAATTGTTCCTTGACTTCATTCGCAACGAGTTTCTGGAGATTCCGACCTTGCAGATCGCCACCGCAAAGCCCAAACGCATGCCGCGCATCCGCGCCAAGCTGGCGAAAGAGTCGAGAGATGAGCCTCAATAACACTACAGCCAGGGACTTCTCGATGCGCAGCGCGGGCGCCGAGGACATCGCGTTGATTCTGCAATTCATCAGGGAACTCGCCGAGTACGAACGCTTGAGCCACATGGTGAGCGCCACCGAACACGGCCTGCGTGAAGCGTTGTTCGGCACGCATCCCGGCGCCGAAGTGGTGCTCGCGTTCGAAGGCGCAACGGCAGTGGGCTTCGCCGTGTACTTTCATAATTTCTCCACGTTTCTCGGCGTCAGGGGATTGTGGCTGGAAGACCTGTTTGTGCGACCGGCCTATCGCGGCCGCGGTTACGGCAAAGCCTTGCTGCTGCACCTTGCGCGACTTGCGCACGCGCGTGGCTGCGGACGTTTTGAATGGGCGGTTCTGGACTGGAATGAGCCGTCGATCAATTTTTATCAGTCGCTTGGCGCGCAACCGCTGGATGACTGTACCATTTACCGCGTTACCGGGCCCGCGTTGCAGCGACTGGCGGGGCTGTCCTGAACGAGATTGCACGTTAACGAATCGCAGGCACTACAATACGCGCCGTGATTTTCCCCGACGATGGTTTCCTGCCCGCACCGCCGGCGCCTGACGCGCCCCGTGGCGCCTCCGACTGAAGCAATGGCCAAAAGACCCAACACCTACACCGCAGAAGACATCGAGATACTCGAGGACCTGTCTCCGATCCTGCATCGCCCGGGCATGTACACCGACCCGGTGAACCCGAATCACGCGCTGGTCGAGATCATCGACAATGCCGCCGACGAAGGTCTGGCGGGTTTCGCGAAGAATGTCGAAGTAGCCCTGTACGAAGACGGCTCCGCGGAAGTCAGTGACGACGGTCGCGGTATTCCGGTCGATATTCATCCGAAGAAAAAGGTACCTGCCGTGCAGGTCATCTTTACCACGCTGCATTCCGGCGGAAAATTCCGCAAGACCGACAAGGATGCCGCGTATCGCATCGCCGGCGGTCTGCACGGTGTCGGTGTGTGCGTGCCAAACGCCTTGTCCACGCGGCTCGAAGTCGAAGTCAAACGCGACGGCGAAAAAAACCGCATGGTGTTCTCCGACAACGGCAAGCTAAAAGAAGCGCTGAAGAAACTGGGCAGCGTCGCGCCGCGCGATACCGGCACGCGCGTGCGCTTCTGGCCGGATGCGAAATATTTTGACTCGCCCAAAATCGTCGCCGCGGATATCGCCGCGCTGCTGCGTGCCAAGGCCATGTTGCTGCCGGGCGTAAAATTCTCGCTGAGCATTGAGAAGAACAAAAAATTCGACATCCAGACCTGGCATTTTCCCGATGGCATCAAGGGTTATTTCGGCAGCGCGATGCACGACCAGGAGCCCGTCAGCGAGCCTTTTTTCGGTGAACGTTACGTTGCTGCCCAATCCGAGTCGGATAATTTCGCCGAGGGCGAAGGCGCACTGTGGGCCATCGCCTGGACCCCGGACGGCGAGCTCATCACCGAGTCCTATGTCAACATGATCCCCACCCGTGTCGGCGGCACGCACGTCGCCGGCCTGCGCGAAGGGGTCTATGGCGCGATCAAGAACTTCATTGACTTGCATGCCATGGGCCAGCGCGGATTGAAAATTGTCCCCGAGGACGTGTGGTCGCGCACCTCTTATGTGCTGGCGGTGAAAATGCTCGACCCGCAGTTCAAGGGCCAGGTCAAAAACGAGCTGATCTCGCGCGACGCGGTCAAACTCACGGCGCAAATGGTGCGCGACCCGTTCGAGTTGTGGCTTAACCAGCATGTGGACGCGGGCAAGCGCATCGCCGAACTCGTCATCAACCAGGCTAATGCGCGCACACGCGCCGCGCAAAAAGTGGAACGGCGTAAACAATCCGGCGTGGCCGTTCTGCCGGGGAAGCTGACCGATTGCGCCTCCGATGACCCGGAGCGCAACGAGCTTTTCATCGTCGAAGGCGATTCCGCCGGCGGTTCCGCGAAGCAGGCACGCGACAAGGAATTTCAGGCAGTGCTGCCTCTAAAGGGCAAGCCCAAGAACACCTGGCAGGACAGCGCCGATACGCTGTACGCCAACAAGGAGATTGAAGCCATTGCGCTTGCCATCGGCGTGGATCACCACAAGGTTGACGACACGCCGGATTTGTCCGGTTTGCGCTACCGCAAAATCGTCATTCTTGCCGATGCGGATGTGGATGGTGCGCATATTCAGGTGTTGCTGCTTACGCTGTTCTTCCGGCATTTCCCGCGGTTGATCGACCATGGCCATGTCTATGTCGCGCAACCGCCGCTGTTCCGTATCGACGTTTCCTCGCAAGGCAAGGGCAAGCCGGCACGCAAACTCTATGCACTGGACAAACAGGAGCTCGATGGCATCGAGGAGAAGCTGCAAGACGAAGGTTTCAAGCCTTCGGCATGGACGGTCAGCCGCTTCAAAGGCCTGGGTGAGATGAATCCGGAGCAGCTTTGGGAAACCACGCTGAATCCGGATACGCGGCGCATGCTGCCGGTGAGCCTGGACGCCGGGGCAAATGTCTCGGTGGATATATTCAATATGATGATGTCGCGCGAGAATGCCGCGCAGCGCCGCGAGTGGATGGAGGCGTATGGGAATCTGATTGAGGCGGATGTGACCTGAGGGGCGAGGGGCGAAAGACAAAAGACACTTAGGGGCTAGAGGATAGAGGAAAGATTAGGCGATGCCGGATCAGAAAGATTTATTTGGCGAGGGCGGTGCAGTCGTGGCTGAGAAGACCTATAAAACTCAGGACGCCGTGCCTGCCGCTGGCGGAGCGGGCGGCGGCTTGCCGCCGCATTTCGCGCCGCTTTCTGGCGAGCTGGGCGATGTGCTGCCGCTCGGGCAATACGCTTCCACGCAATATCTTCAATATGCCATTGCCACGGTAAAAGATCGCGCGCTGCCGCGCGTGGGTGACGGGCAGAAGCCGGTGCAGGGCCGCATTCTGTATTCCATGTGGTCGAGCAATACCCGCGCCGGTACCAAGCGCACCAAATCGGCGGCGGTGGTGGGCGAGGTGCTGGGAAAGCTGCATCCGCACGGCGATCAGTCGGTGTACGACGCGCTGGTGCGGCTGGCGCAGGATTTCACCATGCGCTACCCCTTGATTGATGGCGAGGGCAACTTCGGTTCGCGCGACGGCGACGAAGCGGCGGCTTACCGCTATACCGAAGCGCGGCTGACCAAATTCGCCGAAGTGCTGCTCGCGGAGATCGATCAGGGCACGGTGGATTTCATCCCCAATTACGATGGCACACGCGAAGAGCCGACCATTCTGCCCTCGCGCCTGCCGGTGGTTCTGTTGAACGGCGCATCAGGCATCGCGGTCGGCATGGCGACGGAAATTCCCAGCCACAATCTGAACGAAGTCGCCGCCGCCGCGATTGCCATGATCAACGATCCCGCGATCAGCATCGCGGGGCTGATGAAACACATCAAGGGGCCGGATTTTCCCGGAGGTGCGCAGATCATCACGCCGCGCCCCGAGCTCAAGGAAGCCTACACCACGGGCCGAGGGTCGGTGCGCGTGCGTGCACGCTGGAACATCGAGCGTCTGGCGCGCGGGCAATGGCAGATGGTGGTGCATGAACTGCCGCCCGGCACATCGGCGAAAAAAGTGCTGGAAGAAATCGACGCCATCACCAATCCGCAGAACCGGCCGGGCAAGAAATCGCTCACCCCGGAGCAGACCCGCGAAAAACAATTGATGCTCTCGATGCTCGACAAGGCACGCGATGAATCCGATCGCACCCACCCGGTGCGCCTGGTGTTCGAGCCGAAGACCTCGAAAGTAGAAGAGACCGAGTTCACCAACCTGCTGCTGGCGAAAACCGGCATGGAGGGCAACGTCTCGATCAACCTGGTGATGGTCGGACTGGACGGCAGGCCGACTGGGAAAAATTTGAGCGACATCATTGCGGAATGGATTCGTTTCCGTTTTGAAACCGTGACCCGGCGCACGAAACATCGTCTGGCGCAGGTGCTCGACCGCATTCATGTCCTCGAAGGCCGCATGCTCGTGCTGCTGAACGTGGACAAAGTCATCAGGATTATCCGCAACGCCGATGAACCGAAAGCCGAGTTGATCAAAGCGTTCCAGTTATCCGAGCGTCAGGCCGACGACATTCTCGATATTCGTCTAAGGCAACTGGCCAAGCTCGAGCACATCCGGATCGAGCAGGAACTGAAGGAATTGCAGAAGGAGCAGAAGGGCCTGGAAAAAATCCTCAAGGACAAAACAGCGCTCGCCGGACTGGTGGTTTCCGAGATCGAGGCCGACATCAAAACGTTCGGTGACAAGCGCCGCACGCGCATCGAGGAATCGGAAAAAGCTGTTCTGGAAACGCCCACCATTGATGAGCCGATAAGCGTGATTTTCTCGAACAAGGGCTGGGTGCGCGCGCGCCAGGGCTGGGAAGTCGATCCTGCGGCCTTGTCGTTCAAGGAAGGCGACGGCCTCATGGCGCTCATCAAGTGCCGCACCGTGGATGCGGTGATTTTTCTCGATTCGCGCGGTCGCGCCTACACTGTCGAGGCCGGGCAACTGCCGCCGGCGCGCGGCGATGGTGCACCGGCATCCTCGCTGGTGGAGGTGCAGGATGGCGCGCACATCCTTTATTGCCTGAGCGGCAGGCCGAACACGAAAGTGCTGGTCGCCACCACGGCGGGTTATGGCTTTGTGTGCACGGTTGGCGACATGATTTCCAACCGCAAGGCGGGGCGCGAGTTCATGGCCGTGGACGAAGGCCATGTGCCGCTGCCCCCGTTCATTTACGATGAATCAAAGGCCCGGCAGGTAGCGGCGTTGTCCGGGAACGGAAGGCTGTTGTTGTTCGCCATTGATGAGCTCAAGGCGCTGGCCCGGGGACGCGGCATGATCCTTATGGGACTCGACGAAGGCGAAAAGCTGGCCGCGGTCGTGGTGACAGGCGGAGGCGAACTCACCATTAGCGGCATCGCGCAGCGTAGCGGCAAGGAGAAATTCATTACGCTTTCAGCGGCAAAACTCGCGCATCACTTGCACAAGCGCGCGCGCATGGGCCGGGTGCTGCCGGAAAAACTCAAACCGCCGCTGGCAATCAACAGCGGCGAATCAAGGTAGAGTAGGCCGTCGTCTAATTTCGCAAGCTTGCATTTTTTAAGGAGGCGCCATGAAAGCTGACAGTATTCTCGCCACCATCGGCAACACCCCGCACATCCGCATCAACCGGCTGTTCGGTGCCGGGCAAAACATCTGGATCAAATCCGAGCGCGCCAACCCGGGCGGTTCAATCAAGGATCGAATCGCCTTGTCCATGGTGGAAGACGCCGAAGAAAGCGGCAAGCTAAAACCCGGCGGCACCATCATCGAACCCACTTCGGGCAACACCGGCATCGGTCTCGCCATGGTCGCCGCGGTGAAAGGCTACGCACTCATTCTGGTCATGCCCGACAGCATGTCGATCGAGCGCCGGCGCCTGATGCTGGCCTACGGCGCGAAATTCGAACTCACGCCGCGCGAGAAAGGCATGAAAGGTTCGATTGCGCGCGCGCAGGAGCTCGTCGCGCAAACCCCCGGCGCATGGATGCCGCAGCAATTCGAAAACCCCGCCAATATCGAAGTGCACGCCCGCACGACCGCGCGCGAAATTCTCGCCGACTTCCCGCAAGGCATTGATGCGCTGATAACCGGTGTGGGCACCGGCGGCCATATCACCGGCTGCGCCCAGGTGCTCAAGAAAGCCTGGCCGAAGCTCAAAGTGTTCGCCGTTGAGCCCACGGCATCGCCGGTCATTTCCGGCGGCGCACCCTCGCCGCACCCGATCCAGGGCATCGGCGCGGGCTTTATTCCTAGGAACCTCGACACCGCGCTGCTTGATGGCACGATTCAGGTCGAGGCCGAAGCCGCGCGTGAGATGGCGCGCCGTGCCGCGCGCGAGGAAGGGATGCTGATCGGTATTTCCTCCGGCGCCACGCTTGCCGCCATCGCCCAGAAGCTGCCGGATCTGGCGAAAGGCGCAAATGTGATCGGCTTCAACTATGATAGCGGCGAGCGCTATCTGTCGGTGGAAGGATTTCTGCCCGCGCAGTAACATGACGCGACGCCACACATACTTGTCGCAGGAGTAAAGCACATGCAGCCCGCCGTAATCTGGCTTCTGATCGGACTTGCCCTGGTGGTGGCGGAGATGCTTACCGGCACTTTTTATCTGCTGATCCTTGGCATCGCTGCCGGCATCGGCTCGCTGGTGGCTTACCTGAATCAGCCGTTCTGGATGCAGGCCCTGGCTGCCGGCATTGCCGCCATTGTCAGCGGCGTGCTGGTTCATCGCTTCCACAATGCGGCGAACGCCAGTTCGCCCACGGACAGCGCGAACGACATCGGCGAGACCGTATCCATCGAAAGCTGGCAGAGCGAATCGCAGCGACTGGCCCGGGTGCGCTATCGCGGCACGACCTGGGATGCGGAAGTTCTCGGCAGCGACCCACTTGCAGCCGATGTGCGGCTATACGTCGTGGCGGTGGAAGGCAGCCGCCTGAAGGTTTCCTCGATTCGTCCCGTCTGACCAGCAATACTCACTTACACAGGAGAGAACATGATTCCAAAACTTATCGTCGTCACGGTCCTTGCGGCCATGATGTTCATGTTTCCGCCGACACAGGGCTACGCAGTGCCTTTCCTGTTTCTCGCGGTTGCAGTCGTATTTCTCATCGAAGGCATCAAAGCCGTGCCGCAGCAGAATGCCTGGGTGGTGGAGCGCCTGGGCAAGTTCAACGCCATCCTCGAACCGGGACTCAACTTCATCGTGCCGTTTATCGACCGTGTTGCCTATCGACACTCGCTCAAGGAAGTGCCGCTCGACGTACCCGAGCAGGTCTGCATTACCAAGGACAACACCCAACTTACGGTGGACGGCATCATCTACTTTCAAGTGACTGACCCGCGGCTGGCCAGCTACGGCACCTCGAACTACGTATTCGCCATCACCCAGCTCGCACAGACCACGCTGCGCAGTGAAGTGGGCAAGATGGAACTCGACAAGACTTTCGAGAGCCGCGACGAAATGAACAAACAGGTGGTCGCCGTGCTCGACGAAGCCGGGCGCACCTGGGGCGTGAAAGTCCTGCGCTACGAGATCAAGAACCTGACGCCTCCGGAGGCGATTCTGCGTTCCATGCAGGCACAGATCACCGCCGAGCGTGAGAAGCGCGCGCTGATCGCCAAATCCGAGGGCCAGCGTCAGGAAGAGATCAACCTCGCCGATGGCGAAAAGCAGGCCAAGATCCTCTCGTCCGAAGGCGACAAGACCGCGCAGATCAACAAGGCGCAGGGTGAAGCCAGCGCCATCAAGATGATCGCGGAAGCGCAGGCCGAGGCGGTGAGGGTGGTCGGCCAGGCAATCGGCACCAGCGAAGGCTTGAGCGCCGCCAACCTGAAAGTTGCGGAACTCTACGTGGGCGCGTTCAAGGAACTCGCCAAGGCGGGCAATACGCTGATCATTCCATCGAACCTCAGTGATGCCGCCAGCTTTATTGCCAGCGCGATGACCGTACTTGATCGGGCGAAGACCGGGACGGAAGCGCAGAAACCCGTGAAGGTATAACGTAAGACAATGTGGACGAGGGGCGCGGGACGAGAATGATGGCGCATTGCACAGGCCGCATCGGGTTGCGCCATCAAGCCATGGGTGCAGCGCTGGTTGCCGCTTTGCTCGGGTTCGCTCTGCTGGGCGCTTGCGTACAGTCGCCACCGCGTCGCGCCGGACCCGGCGTATCGGTCGTGGTATTGCCCAAGCTGCCCGATGGCCATGTTGGTGCCGTCATGGTACGGCCACTCGACGGGGGCGAAGCAGTGTTGCTTGACAAGTCCTATGTTGAGGCCACCCTTCAGGATACGAAAACGGTGCGGACTTCTCGCGTCGATCCCAAAAGTGTTGACGATGTATTCGGCAGCGCCCTCGCGGCACTCCCCACCGTGCCAACAACGGTTCTGGTCTATTTCGTGGAAGGCACCGAGGAACTTAAACCCGAGGCAAAGCGCGCCATCGATCGCGTGGTTGCCGAAATGGCCGCGCGACCAGTGCCGGAGATCAGCGTGGTGGGCCATACCGATTTTGTCGGCACTGATGACTACAACGACGACCTTTCCCTGAAACGTGCCCTCAGGGTCAGAGACCTGCTGGTCAGGCGCGGAGTTCCGGCAAAAATGATCCAAGCCATCGGGCGCGGCAAGCGCGAACCGGTGGTTCGAACGACCGATTCCGCAGTCGAGCCGCGCAACCGGCGGGTGGAGATTATTGTGCGTTGATGTTCTGTGCCCGCCGGACAATACTGCACAGTGGTTCAATATTGCGCGGTGGTTTCAGGGCAGAGACGACTGCAGCACGCCGAATTCGGCGGCACGGCGGAATGCCTCCCGGGCGGCGTCCGTGTCCCCGCTGTTTCGCAGGGCCTTGCCGAGGCTGAACCACGCCTGACCGTCTGCCGGACTGCGTGCGCTCCACTCCCGGGCTACCGCGATCAACTCCACCCAGCGTGCATCGGTCTCCAGTTGTGCGGCGCGCATGAACAGCGGCTGCTTCTCGGACGTCTCGGCCCAGAATGGCGTGCCCGCCAGGGGACCGATGGGTTTTTCCGGTGCGCCGGAGCCCAACCACTCCAGCGGCAGTGCAAAATAGAAGAAATCGCGATCATTCTCGACCCGCACGAAAGAGAGTATGCCGACCAGCCGTCCGTCAGCGTCGAACAATCCCCCGCCGGAGGCACCCTTGGTGAACGGCGCATTGGTCTGGATCACGTATGCGCCGTCGTGTTCGAACAGGCCGGTGACCTGTCCCGTCTTATAGGTCAGCCCGAGCCCGTGATTGAATCCAACGGCAACCACCGCCTCGCCGACCTTCAGGCTGCCGGATCTGCGCAGGGTTGCAGGCCGGAATCTGAAATTTGGCACGGAAATCACACACAAGTCGTGTGCCACGTCGTCGGACTGGGAATGCGCTGTCGCCGTTGCATCCCCGGCCATGAGGTAAACGCGTTGGGCAAGCTGCGTGACGTGGCAATTGGTGACCAGGCGTCCGTCTGGCAGTGCGACGGCCGTGCCAATAAACGTGCGGCCTTCGGAATTGACCGCGGCGAG